>JAZGFK010000021.1:0-6076 GCA_036479375.1 Pontiella sp.
CCATCTGGCCAACGTTTTGGAATTGAGATTCCATTCCCGACAGAACGCCGCCTGTGTCAAACCCGACGTTTTAAATTCCTCGATCAACTCCCGACGTTCTTCATCCGTATAGGAAGCCCGCCCCGACCCATTATTTTCATTCGTATCCATGCCCAATAAATTATCAGGTTTTGAGCATGCTGCCTACGGGGTCCTGGAAAAGGCGTTTACCAAAAAATGGCGGAACGGTAAATCGTTCCGAGTTGGATATGGGGGGATTTGTTGCCCAGCTTGGTATTCAGTTCTAAATCGAAAATCACTTAGAATCAAAAAAAGCCGGATGATATCCGGCTTTTTTTATCTCACCTGTTTGTTGAATTACTGGCGAATAATTTTGAACGAGTTGATGGCTCCGGTAAATCCCGAGGGAGGGAGGTCGGTGTTTTTAAGTGGAGAGGGAAGGGTGTTATGATTTCCCAGTCGGATGTGGAGGTTATCCCCCGCTAAGGCTGGCTGAAGACGTACCATGCTCACCCGCTTTCGATTCATGCTCAGAATCGCCGTATCTTTTTTAATTCTTAATTCGATGGTCACCCAGCGGCTTTTATATTTAGTGAAGCCGCGGTCGGGGCTTTCCTGCAGCGTGAAGGCGGAATGCCCCGTGCGGATCCTTGCTGCAATAAATCCATCCTCCATGTAAATCACATACCCGTTCTTCTCGTTACTCTGGGAAACAATAATTCCATCGGTTAAGGGGAACGCTCTTACAGAAATAATCCATTCATCCCCATTGGGATCGAGCAGGGAACTGTGGGGAATATCCAATCCTTGCCCAAATTGAAAGGCCAGCATGTTGCGATTATTAAAAGATTCAATGCCAAGCTCATTCAGGGGAACAAACATGGGGTAGAGGGTCTTGCTGGGAATCAGCCCATCAGATACTTCCTCAAAATCCAGATTAAGCATCAGGCCTTTCGGTAGATTGTGTTCGACCTGGGCATGGGTAATCGTTGTTGCCAGCAACAGGAGTATAATAAGTTTGATCATATGTATTCTTCGAGTGCGTGGAGGCATTCTTCTACGGTAATTTCTTTGATGCATGGCCAGTCTACATTGCAAAAACGCGGATCATCACATTGACAGAGTTCTTTTTTACTCAAAATAGTCAGGTTTTTGGTGCGCATCGGTTTCCAGCGTTCCGGCGGTGTCGGCCCAAAGATCGTGACAATGGATAGGTCGGTTGTTGATGCAAGATGGGTCGGACCGCTTTCGTTAGAAAACAGAATATTAGCCCGTTCGAACAGCGCGAGCAGAACCGTTAGTTTATCCGCAAGGAAGAAGGAATCATCCGGGTGTTCCATGTGCTGTTTCAGTTCCTTCACAAATTCGTATTCATTAGGCGCACCGATAAAGCAGACCTTCATTCCGCATTCAATCAGCGCATCAGCCACATATGCAAACCGATCCTTTGGCCAGCAACGATGCGCAAGACCCGCGCTGGGATGGATTACAGCCAACTTTTGGCCTGCTTTTAAATGATTGGCAAAGAGAATGGTTTCCAGCCGTTGTGCATCGGCGGTTGGCGCTTTCAGTCGAATAGGTTCAGGCGGTTCTGTTTGCCCGATGGTTTGAAGCAGGCACGCCATTTTTCGGGTTTCGTGTTTTTCTGTTAGCGGTTCTTTGACGATCCGATTGTAGACAAACTTGCGGCTGGAGGTGTTCGTTGCAATCCGGCGAGGAGACAGCGTCATCACAGCAAAGGTAGATTCTGTGATGCGTGCCCGTATAAAGTAGGTCGCTTGATAACGTTGTAAAGGCAGTCGCAAGACCATTTTCAGAAAACTGAAGAACTGCACGGGCGACTTGCGTGTTTTCTTGTTGTGGGAATAGGGGATCGTGCGGGAAACCCCGGGAATCAATTCGGCCAAGGGCGCATGCTGAGATGCAACATAGAGGTCGATCCCGTTGTCAAAATAAGCTGCCAATGCCTGAATAGTCGGCATTGCGAGGATGAAATCCCCCATATGCTGATCAGTCATAAAAACACCAACGCGCTGGAGGGATGGAGGGATGACGTTCGCTTTTTTCATATTTAAATTAGGTTCCAATGTCTGGAAGACTTGGCCATATAACCCCAGTTTGCCGGCGCCCAAATCTGCTTGTCCGGCTGGTTGTTTAGCCAGGCTGCCCACCAACTGAATGAACTGTTTGCAATAACCAAACTACCGCATTGGGTGAGATTGTGAAAGTCTGCAAGTTGGTCGGATGGTGTGTCTGGGATGATGATATTCGCATTCGCTGGAAATAGTGCAGAGGCATGATTTCGAATGAAATCCAGATCGTCTCCGATGGCCATAAACGTTGGGTTTTCCTTGAGTGCCGCGGCTTGCTGAACGGCGATGCGATAATAGTCTATCGGGAGCAAGTGGCCGTAGTCGACACGTCGAAAATGAACACCGATTACATTTTTCCAGTTTAAGCCTGCTTTCGGCGACGTATTTCCCAGAGATGGAACGACAACTTCTGAACGTAGCAAATCGGCAATATCTTCAAAATAGCGTTCGTCCTGCCAGTAACCTTGAAGGAAGATTGGCCGCTTGATCCGTATGTTGAGGATGCGGGGATCAAACGATTTTCGTTCTTCGATAAAGGTCCGCATTGAAAAAGGAAGCGCCCGGTTTATTTTTCGTACGTAATACTTTCGTCGGTCGCTGTCGAGATACGCTTCTGAGGAGGAGGCTTCTGAGAAGTCAATATTGAAGTGGTCGAGCATGAGGACACGTTTGTAGCGAAGGTCGGCTTCGAAACCGGAAAGGGTTTCCAGTTTGAGCGGCACGCCATTTACATAAGCAAGGCGCCGGGCCGCCGCATACATGAAGAGCTGATTGCCCAGCCCGCCTTCCAGCCGCGTAATTACACAGGGACTATTTTTCCCAGCAATTGATGACACGATCGAGATCCTTTGAGAATTTGTCGGACGGGTAAGTCCAGTTCCAATCACTATCCAACGGTGTTTCTGAATAGAGAGAAATACAGCCATTGTCAAAAAGAGTACCCAACTGGCTATAGTTGTTGGCCCAGAAATAATATTCATTTTGTTCGCAGCGTTCGCCATTGACCAACTGGATGCAAAGCGCACCGGAGCAAAACATTAGGTTACGGAAGGCTTGGTTGTGGGCTCCAATAACGAGTTCGGCATTGGCAAAAAGAGCGATTTGTTCATCCAGTGATAGTGCCGACATCGAAACTTTTCGTAAATCAGGAAAACGGGATTTGGCCATATCAAAAATTTCATCTTCGTTAAGCATCAATCGGAGGTCGGCATCTTTGCGCGAAATGAAAATCGACTCTCGCGGCCTGGAGGACGGTTGAATGAAGGCGTCCCGCAGTTGTTGATAAAATTCTTTGGGTGCCAGCCGAGCTTTTTCATCGTTCGAAAACAGCGGCATGTAAAAAGCCTGCTCGAGCAAGATGGTACCTTCACTACCTTCAATAATCATGTCTTCAGAAATGCCGAGTTTAGCCAGATATTCTTTCGCCCACCGTTTTTGCTTTGGTGGAACCATGATTTTTGTGTCTGACGGAATGAAATTACGGCAGGCCAAAAAACGAGGTAGATGTTCCACCAAAAAATGACCCCGGTTGCCGAGTCCCCGGCCGGTCAGAATGAAAACGGGGTTTTTTATCCGTTGTGCAAGGGCAGGGATAGGGCGCCGTATTTTTTTATCAGATATTCCGTCAAAACTAGGGCAGATATGCAGATAGTTTTTCTGATCAAAAAAAAGATGTCCTTGTGCTCCGGTCATCCAAATATTTTTTAACTCGTAAAGATCAACCGGGGATTGAGTGTAAAACCCATCGGGTGATGAAAGATAAAAGTCGGTTTCGATTAAGTTCTTATTCTTAGTTTTTGACGCGGCTATAACGTTTGATTGGTGAATGATTTTTTCATGCTGCGTAGTCTGAAGTGCTTTATTGCCGAGTGATGATGAAATGAGAGCCCATGTATCATGAAGTTTACGGTATTTAGGTTGCGTAATCTTCTTTTTGAGCCTGCCCACTGGTTTTACCTCAGTTCTTAGATTTCTTTTTTCGGCGATTAACAGCCAGTAAATAGGGTTTAGTACGAGGCGTTATCGGCCAACTAGTTTCGATAGATGTAGTCTTCAATTACTTCGTACTGTTTACAGCGTTCCAAATTATCTTCAATCGTACCTTTTCATTTTTCATAGTCGTCATTTGAGAGTTGCTTGGCCACTTTATAGCGGTATTTATGAAGCGGCTTGTCCTGAATGCGGTTGTACAGTTTGATGATTTTACTTCTGATAGCTCTGCGCTCGGAACTCCCTTGAAATATGACCGATGTTAAAAGGCTTAAATTAATACGGATTTCAGGATCAGGTACAAAGTTTTATTCGATGAAATACGTTCGAGAATTTTCAGTAGAATCAACTCAGGGTGTTTTATTTTAGCCACCTAACTTGATGTTATCAGATTGAATAGCCGTGCGTGGTAGTGCTGCAGGACCAGATTTTAGACGAGTTTGGGGTTGCGGCTCCAGTGCTTGCGGCCCAGCAGGCGGCGAACTCGACTTTTTCTTCCGGGGTGCCTTTTGCGGTAGGCGCTGTAGCCGTCGCTCTGCACGATGCCTTTGAAGCCGGCGTGGGTTTGGTCGAATCTCTGGCGCTTACGTAAATGTCACAGCGGACATAAAAAAGCACAAAGCCCGGGGAGCGGTTTTTGTGCTTTTTTCGCATCTTGGTGGCAAACTATTACAATGCGGTAATCGCCGCATCTTTAACCAGATCGCCGAGTTCAGTTGTTGACGCGAGCGTGTTGCCTTCGCGCCATAGGTCGCCGGAGCGATATCCGTCGTCCAGCACTTTTTCAACTCCGGCGCGGATTGCAGTCGCCGCCGCACTTTCATTGAAGGTGTCCAGCATCATGCCCACGGAGAGGATCATGGCAAACGGGTTTGCTTTTCCCTGACCGGCGATGTCTGGTGCTGAACCGTGAACCGGTTCGAATATTCCAACCGGTCCACCCACGGATGCCGATGGCAGTAGACCGAGCGATCCACCCAGTGTTGCGGAGCAATCGGAAAGGATGTCTCCAAATATATTGCCGGTGAGAATTACATCGAACTGACGTGGGTTAATGACCATCTGCATTGCGGCATTATCAATATACATATGCTCGAGCTCAACGTCGGAATATTCCGCAGCATGCAGTTCCTTTACGGTATCGCGCCAAAGGCGGGAAACAGCAAGCACGTTGGCTTTATCGACGCTCATTACTTTATTGCGGCGCTTGCGTGCCCATTCGAAGGCCACGCGGGCGACACGTTTAATTTCGCCAACGGAGTAAACCATCGTATTCCACGCTTTCTTGTCATCCCCTTCTCCTGATTCGCCCACGGGTTCGCCGAAGTAGATACCGCCGGTGAGTTCGCGGACTGTAAAAAGATCGAGACCGGAAACTGACTCTGGACGAAGCGGGGAGTTTTCAGCTAGTGAGGCTGGCACCGTTACAGGGCGCAAATTGGCGAATGCGCCGAGCTCTTTCCGAATTTTAAGCAGTCCGCTTTCCGGACGCATGGCTCCGGTCAGGTCATCCCATTTAGGGCCGCCGACCGCGCCGAGCAGAACCGCATCGGATGCTTTGCAGGTTGCGATAACCGAGTCGGGCATCGGGTCGTTATGGGCATCAATGGCTGCGCCACCGGCGTTTTGAGTCGTGTATTCCAGCGAAAATCCGGTTTTCTCAGCGACAGCATCGAGGACTTTTACGGACTCGGCGATTACTTCGGGGCCGATACCGTCGCCCGGTAGAAGGGTAATTTTATATGTTTTGGACATGTGGTTTCCTTTGTTTGAAAATGAGCGCGGAATATTACTGGGGCTTGCAGATTATGCAAACCCGTAATTGGAAGGAGTTGGTAGACTCCAGGGTCATTTCCTAAAATTCTCTAACTACCTGAACTCAAACAGTTTGAATTTTAGCTAGAAAAACCCACCACCTTCTGCTCCCATAGGATGGATGAAGACTGTAAATCCTGATTGGAAAAAGGCGGGCTCCGCGACGCGGGGCGAAAAAG
>JAZGFK010000022.1:0-28600 GCA_036479375.1 Pontiella sp.
CAATTCCCCTTCCAAGGAAGACTCAACATCTGAAATATACCGCGATAAATTGGATGCGTTTCCCATATAGAGCCGATTAGAAATCCACTCATTTTTTACCGGGGTCTCATTCAAAAGGTGGTAATGATTACCCATTAAAATATAGGCGTGAACGATCGAGCCGGTGCGTCCACAGGCCTCATCCAACGTCTTTAAGAAAAGTTCGCAATCCTGATCCGACCGGAAAATAGGTTGCTGATGGTTTCCTCGGCTCATTACATGATAAACTGCCCCTGCATATTCAATTCGTGCTGGTCTACCCATGGAAAGGATTCTACGCAAAGAAGATCAAAAACTCAACCATAATACTACTATATAATAGGACCGAAACCCATCTTGTCCTGCTTTGTGGAAATCGCTTCCTTGCTGTCTAATTGCTTTGTTTGAGCAGTGCCTGCTGACACTAATAAACACAAAGCCAACATCGTAAAAGTAAATCTAATATTCATAGGATTCTCTTCTTATTATTCAATCGATCGTTCTTATAAAATTAGGTCTAAAGTTTTTGTTTAATACTGATGTTCACCCCGAAGAATAAGTTGATTCCTCAGGCTTTTTCCGCTCGGACTGAAAGTGATTACTTTCCAGATCCAGAAGGAGGAATAAATCCCACAGTATACCGTTTATATCTTTCTACCAGCCCCTCAAAATACTCTTGCAAGACTTCATTTAAAAGGTAGTCACCTTCAACACGACTTCGTATAAATGACATCTTTGGTGAGATTAATAATCCATAATCGTCCGACTGCTCTCCCGAACAGTTGAGACAGATTCGATAGTGACACATTGTATCGATGTTGATTGGAGGTGTATGCAACGCACCTTTAAATTGTTCAAGCATTTCATCTGGAATTTCTTCTGAATAGTTTTTATCAAAAAATACCTGATCAGAAATTATTATCATATAAGGATCCTTTTCTAACGGCTTCTTACCTAAAACCTTATTACTCTGAGTCGGGACGCATGCGACCACAGTCATCATAAAGACAATTAAAAATTGCAACCTAACGAGCAGCTTTCCAAACATTCTTTATACCATCCTTTCTTAAACTCACCCACGGATCGAAAAACTTCCCTGTAGATGACAAATCTATATATTGACTACTAGGAACATGAAGTAGGTTCCAAGAAACCATTTGGAAATGTGGATAACATGCTGACACTCCCACTATAGAGGCTGAAACATCAACCGTAACATCGTTAAAACTTTTAACATCAAATCCTACATAACCATCAAGACTCGGCACATACGTTGGCCCACCTTTAAACGACAAACCTTCCGGCACACCATGTGTATGTATATAAAGCCATTGACTTTATACCTGCCTCTTCCCTTGCAATATTTGCCATAGCATTTTATCCAGCGTGTTTCATATGAGCTCCCTTTCCCTTTACAACTTATGCAACGACCGCTTCCGTTGCATTTTTCACAGGGAGTGTCGCCTCCGGAAAATTTGTTTTTTACCAGTTCTGCATGTTGATTAACTCTCGGGATGCTGTTGTGTCCATAAACTTTATCTTGGCGTGGCCAATCCGAGAGGATCATGGAGTCCGAGCGATTATATTTTTTTCCATCCCATGAATATTGCAATTGGTTGAGTATTTTAGTGGTTCCCGGGTTGGAGTATCTTTCGGCCTTATAGTTGTTTCGAGGGGATGAAACCCGGCCTTTTATCTCATCGGCAGCCGGGTAAGATCGTGTGAGAGCTGGCCCAAACAAGTTCTTGGATAAGTTGTATAATCCTTCTTTTTCACCATGGACCGACTGGAAGCTAATCTCCCAAAGCTTTTCACCAAGAAACCGAATTTTAACATTCTGGACACGAACCTTTCCATATATAATTTCTCCCCGAATTTCAGAGGTGTGAATGTGCAAGGCTCCCCTCCAGTGATCATCAACCAGAGTCATGGTATACCCATTGTTGCTTAGGATGTTGTTAACTTCATCACCGTGCATCCCCCACTGGAGACCTTTTAGGAAATCTGTTTGCCATTTGAAATCAGAACTTCCGGTTGCAGATGCTTTTGGGGCAATAAGACCACTGAAAACAGCAAGGGTTAAACAGATTACAAAGGTGCCAGTAGTGCGCTTTGATGATGACGGGTTGAACCGGTCTTCCAGCCCTATTTCCTTCGGAAATTATCTGCGCTTCGCTCGGGGGAAGTCCGTGGACTTCCATGTTGCCGTTTTCCAGGGGATGGAGTCGGTATCCCATCTGCTCAAGTAGCGGGGCGAGTGCGATGCGGCGGGCAGAGCGAATCTGGTGCAGTCGGGTTCCTGGAGCAATATGAGTGGCTATGTGCGCGGCACCGACGGTGAAATGGAGATTGTTTCCACGAATGTTGCTGGAACCGGCATGTACCGCGTTAAGGCGAAACTACCCGGAACTCCATAGTGCAATAAGGTCGGATCAGTAGCACTGCGCTCTCCAATCTTTGGAAATACGGTCTGAAATTCGCATTTCTGATTTGAATCAGACAACCGACCACCAAGCTCACGGCCTTTCTAGGCGTTAAAACATTAATAAACCTGATGTTTTGGCGCTCTATCGGCTCCTCGGGGTCAATCTTCATGTTGTTGGCATTCATGTTGCTATTTATATGGAGAATTCGTGTGTAGTTGATCTGAACCTATGAAAAATATTTTACAACAACCCAAAACCGCTGAACGCTACCGGTTGGAAAAATTCAGGAAGCGAGCTGGAATTTCTGTTGTTGAGACCATGGTCGCATTGGCGCTTCTGGCATTTTTTATTACCGGGTCCTGCAAGATTTTATTCGCACAACGCAAATTGGCGGATAAATCGCGCGGGCATTACTCCGCAATCAATATTGCAAAAAACCGTATTGAATTGTGCAGAACATTCGAATTCGGACAGATGAATGATTTTGTTGAGCAGGATGTCATGGTTGATTTGAGCGGTGTTGCCGATATCGACGGAAAGTTCCGACGCTCTACCGCACTTAGCGTCGTCAGCAGCAACATCGTGGAAATGGTAGTCACGGTAGAAATAAGGAACCGCATGAGCCTTGATTTTGACGGAGAGAATGAAGAACTCTCAACCTACTTTGCAGAATATCTTACCGAAGAATCATCCGTTGGAAGTGGCATAGGTATTAATTCCAACTAGTACAGGCAAAACCATGAATAGAAATACCGCTAAAGGGTTTACACTGATTGAAGTCACTGCAGCAGCAACCCTGCTGGTACTGGCGCTGGGGCTTGCCCTATCCGGATACATGTACACTTTAAAGAACATGAACCAAAGTGATATTCAAAATGATCTCGATATCGATGTGCAGCTTGCCATGGAGAAACTCAAGGTCGACCTCCGCTTATCATCGCTGGATAAGATGTTTTATTATCCGGAAGGATCCGGCCCCTACACAGCCATCAGTTTTCCCATTGCCTATGACAGCGATAACGACGGCATTATGGAAAAGGATAGCGATGGAAAAATCCTATGGGATGAAACGGTTGTCTATCATATTCGGCCAACAACCCCCAATCAGCTGGTTAAGACCGTATTCAATCCGCGCGACAACACGCTTACCGATGTTCAACGTCAGGATCAGCTTGAATCCGTTGTTAAATATGGCGTGGGTGATAACACTTATAATGCTGAAAATGTAACGTCCGACGTAATCTTCGAAAACCTTCTGGACTGGGAACTAAATCCTCTAGCCGGACGCTTTGATGCATATTCAGCTGATCTCACACGGGATAGCGCGAGCCTCGGCTATACTCTCCTCGACTCCGGCAGTCACAAGGTAACCTTCACTACTGTGGGGAAAAATACCGCAAGTAAAGGATACAAAATCGGTATTGATCAACTGTTTGTTTCTTCCTCGCAAAGCCCGCGAGAAGCGGAAGCACAACTTCCGGTGTCATCAGAAAGCGGAGCAACCGCCGTAAGTGCATACATGCGTGTTGGATCATGGAAAGGCAGTTATCAGCTCCTCTTCCCTGCAACTTCAGTTGGCAGCAGTTTTACACTTTCGATCGCCAATGATCGATGGGAAGAAACAAACTTCAACGGTACCGGTTATCTGGCTGATGATACGCGAATTGAATTTGATAAGACCATGAACCCAAAAGATCATGTCGTTCAACTACGCGGAAACGATATAACATGGGAAGCGGCACTGCAGACCGAATCCACAGGAACTGCCGTTTCCAATTCAACGCTCAAGGGAAGTACGGTAATTGTTCATATCAATGGAGCCGAACTGCTCGAAAATGGAAACTGGATTGAATACAACGGTCGAAAATGCCAACTCACTTTTCAGGCAAGTGCTATCGGAAAATTACGGGTCGAGAGTGTTTACATTGCAAAAAGCACCTCGTTGGAAGAAACTGAATTTTCCTTTGTAAATGCCAAGCATGTAACCTTCCCCAACGGGTCCTCTACCTCCGACACAATGGATCCAGGCGCTACAGAAAAAACTAAATGGATCGATTTTGAAATCAACAGCACCAACAACTATCTTGTTAAATTTAATATTCGAAGTGAAGGTGGAGCGGCAGGTGAAACGCATTATCCAATGGCATGGGAAAATAAACGAACAACCATTTCAGACTGTACGGTTGATGGAATTTCAACAAACTATATTATTGGTCTGAAATCCATTACGGCGAGCTATCCCGAAGAAGGGAGTTACACGTCCCAGGTCATCGATACCCATTTAGACGCTCCGCACTATGGAGACATCAACTTTAATGCCGAGTTCCCTTCAGGAACTTCGCTTGCTTTCAAAATACGATCGGGCGACAACGACGACCTTTCTGACGCAACCGACTGGGATTCGATTTCCGCATTTTCATACTCCAGCGCAATCTCGATTGCCTACAAGCGATATGTCCAATTTCAGGCCATCATGACCTCCGATTCTACCGGCAGGAAAACGCCCAAACTTAAAGATGTTTCCATTGATTGGACCGGCGCAAAGCAGCTGGTGGATGTAGGCGGTATTTTCACAAAAGGGCCAAATTACGGAATCTTTGAAATCAGCATCGATGATGAACCTCTCAGTTCAGCGCTCGTCGTTGATCTGGAAATTTATAAAGACACACTGACGATGGACACCGAAACCATTCGGGTTACATCATCCTTGAAAGTTGAAATAACACCCCGGAATAGCGGCCTTTAAAATTAAGGAGAACAACCTTATGAAAACGAATGAATCAAAATGTGGTTTTGCCCTGGTGACGGTACTCGTAATTGTATCAGCGCTGGCGGTCATGCTGACGATGCTAACGAAGATGGGGTCACAGCGAGTTTTCGACACGCAGCGTATGACCAACAAAGCAAAAGCGTTGGCCTATGCTGAAGCGGGTGTTGATTTTGCGTATGCCATTATTTCCCCTGATTTTGACCAACGAAATAATTCCGCGCTTTTCGCTAATAAAACCAGTTATGGAGAAGGCGGATATACGTTAACGGTCACAGCGATCAGCAATAATTATGCGCTGATAAATTCGGTCGGCGAATGCGGTGGTATATCGCAAACGGCAGAGGCATTAGTCGAAGATATCTATGCGGATAGCGGCGGAAGTGATGCCATCGATTATGCAAGTATGGACGGCTTTAATTATGCCATTCTTTCGGGTGGACAGTTCGGTTTTAAGGGCTCCGGATATATTGCTGGTGGTGGTGGAAAGCTTCATTCCAATTCCGCGATCAATATCAACGGCTCCGCACAAACAGAGATCAGCGTCTCTTCAACGGTCGAAATTTCTGTCGGGAAAAATACGATCGTAGGATCAATCTCGGCGCCCTTGCTGGATTTACATAAATTTTCAAATATCACCGCGGGAAGTACAACCGCTACCGTTCCCCCGGTTGCCATTCCAGACATTGACTTTACCCCGTATTACAACTGGGCGCTGGATCATGGCGAAGTACACAATGGATTTTCCACAACAGCTGACTACACTCCTGTTGGCGGAATACTTTATGTGATTGGCGATGTATCCATTTCAAGTTTTGCCAAAATAAGCGGATCTATCATTGCAACTGGAAACATAAAAATTAGTGGTCAGGTAACCGTTACACCCACTATAGACACCATCGCCCTTGCGACGGGTTCCGGGAATATCCAAAATACATCGAGTAAAAGAATTACCGGCTTGGTCTACTCCAATTCGGGCAACTACAAACAAACCGCCAATGGAGAACTCTTCGGTCAGCTGATTATTGGAGGCGAAATTCAAAAAGGAGGAAACTCTGATATTGTCTTCTTCCAGCAGAGCATCCCCACTCCTCCGGGAGTCTGTAGCGTCACCCCAGTCAAATCATTGCCCGTAATTGCCGGTTGGCAGAAATAATACGCTCAATTACAACCTCAACAACAAGACCCCGAGTCTCCTAACGAGAGTCGGGGCCTTTATTTTTGATTTGATATCGTCCCTTGTGCTTAATCATCCAGCAGTACATAGATATCATCATCATCGTAGACGTTGCGGCCTTGGCCATTTGGACCAAACGAACCAACCGCAATATGGTTAACCCCATTAATGCGATAGTCAGGATCAAAGAAGTACGGGTTACCCCAGGGATCCACCGTTTCTCCATCGTAGTAAGGACCCTTCCAATCCGAGAACGCACTATTTTCCCCCGTCAAACCGGCAGAGCTTGGCGAAATATTCCAAATTTCTGTACTGCCCGGACTTTTAAGCGATGCTTGATTTGGCCAACGGCCCGTATCCCAAGCCAATTGCAAGGTTGCTGTTGAAATCATACTTAACTCGATATCAACGGTCTTTTGGCGCGAATTGGCGACCGCCACCATAATGGCATACGAGCCCATAGCGGCGAGCAACCCGATAATTCCAGTCACAAAGGCAATTTCTACAATCGTAAATCCATCTTTTCTTCGTTTCATGTCCATAACTCTGCTCCGTTGACGGGAAAATACGATTCCACGAGCGTATATTTAGCATATCGAGTGCCATAAGGTTCCAAAAGTTAACTATTGGAAATAGCTTTCGGTTGACTCGCACGAAAGAAAATACCAATACTCCGCTCTTTCTTTAAGGAGACAGAAACCATGGATTTTGACGTAATAGTAATCGGAGCCGGCCCTGGCGGTTACCCCGCGGCAATCAAAGCAGCCCAACTGGGTGCAAAAACGGCCATCATCGAACGTGAATGGCTTGGTGGAACCTGCCTGAACTGCGGTTGTATCCCTACCAAAACCCTGATTGCCGGAGCAGAAGTCTATCAGAAAATCCTCCATGCCGAATCCTTTGGCATCTCGGTCGGGAAACCCGAAATTGACTATCCTGCTATGAAGAAGCGCAAAGACGGCGTGGTTGAAACGCTCAAAGGCGGAGTTGGATCTCTTCTAAAAGCACATGGAGTTACCCTGTTCGAAGGCGCCGGATCCTTTCGGGATGCCAATACAATTGCCGTGCAATCCAGCGATGGCTCCATCCAGGAGATCTCCGGCAAGAATATCATCATCGCAACGGGCTCCACTTCCACCGTTCCGGGATTCATTCCAAAACATGACCGTATTGTTGAAAGCCGCGCATTTCTGGAGCTGGAACAACTTCCTGAAACCCTGCTGGTGCTTGGCGGCGGATACATTGGCAGCGAGCTCGCCTGTATGGCGGCGGGACTCGGCGTGAAGGTCACCATTGTTGAACTGTTAGCCGATGTGCTCATGCTGCTCGATAAGGATATTCGTCAGGTTGTGAAGAAACATATGAAAACCGAACTGGGGATGACCCTTCTTACCGGCGCTGCAATGGAAAACATCCAAGCATCGGAAAAAAGTGTAACGGCAACTGCAGGCGCTGAAAAAATCGAGGCGGACATGCTGCTGGTTGCGATTGGCCGCAGCCCGGTAACCGACGGGCTAAATGCTGAAGCAGCCGGCGTTGCATTGAATGAACGCGGCTACATTGATGTGGATGAGCTGAACCGAACCAACGTTCCTCATATTTATTGCATTGGCGATGTATCCGGTCGGATGCAACTTGCCCACGCGGCAACCTCGCAGGCTATTTACGCCGTCGAGCATGCCCTCAAGGACGACGAGAAAATTGAAGAGGTCATCATTCCCGGCGTTATCTTTACTTCTCCCGAAGTCGCTTTGGTTGGTCTCACTGAAATCGAAGCCAAGAAACTCGGCATAGCATACAACATTGGAAAACACTATTTCCGGGGAATGGGCAAAGCATTGGCCTCCAACGAAACGGAAGGATTTGTTAAAATCATTGCCGAAAAAGAAACGGATCGCATTATTGGTGCCCAGTGCGTCGGCCCGCATGCGACAGACCTGATCAGTGAGATGGTCATTGTCCTGCGAGAAGAGTTAACCGCAGAAGAGCTTGGCAATACCGTGCATGCTCACCCGACCTTTGCGGAAATCTGGATGGAAGCAGCACACGCGTTGCACAAAACCTGCATTCATGCCCCACCTGCAAAGTAACCCGCTGTCAGATAATCAGATCGAAAAACGTCCTATTTTCAGGACGTTTTTTTCGTTCTGTCGGGATTGACCCCTTGAAACCAAACAGATAGCTTCCCCCGCAAGTTTATAAAAAACGGTATAAAAAATGACTTTCAGGAAATTATTTTTTAATCTCATCCCCGCCTTGTTTGTTGCCACACTGGCATCAGCGCAGGATACGATTGTGCTTAATAATGGCGACATCCTTACCGGAACTATTCTGGAGCAGACTCCCAACCACATTTATTTTAAATCGAGCGCATTTGGATCCGTTAGCCTAAATCCAAACGACGTTGTCGAAATCCGCATAAAAACCGAAGAGCTTGGCGAAATATCAGTGCCGATCGAAGTCATCGCCCCTAAAAGAGCGGACGTAACTAAACAAACGGAAAATCAAGTCGCTGAACGTACCCCGGTTGCTCCCGCAAAAGGACGGCCCGTGAAAATGAAACAATGGTCTGGGCAGGCCGGTTTAGCCATTGCCATGCGTGAATCGAACACGCTGCGCCGCTCGGGCGATAAGTTAATTGAAAAGGACGAGCAATTCGAATCGTACCGCATTTACGGCAAAATAAATTGGAAGGGGCAGCAAAACAAACTGGATTGGAACTGGACCTATCGCTATAGCCGCACCGATGTGCGTAAAAATGACGACTTCCTTAATCTCACTCAAAACTACCAACACGATATATCAAAGAAATATTACGCGGCATCAAAATCCCTGTATCAGCGCGATTTTCGCCGCGGAATTGAAAATGAGTTCCTGCAAACTGCCGAGATGGGAATTCATTGGTTTAAACGCCCGAAGTTTCAGTTTTCAACATCCGCTGGTGCCGGCTATCACACCTACGAGCGGCTTCAAAATGTGTATTCCGACTCAAACACCAAATTCATTCTCGATGAATCAATACGCTGGCAGATGATCAACTCGTTAACGCTGTTCCAGAAATACACCCATTTGGGCAACCTGGAACAATATCACTTCGTATTTACCAGCGGACTGGAAAACAAACTGATCCGCGATGTCTTTCTGCGTCTGGAATATCGTTTGGATCGGGATACCGAAGTTAACTACGACGACAAGGGCTATTACGATAAAGCGCTGTTAACCAGTTTGCTCTACAAGTTTTAGAGCAAATAACGGTTGAAATGCCGTAACGAAGGGATGACCCTCGGTGTCGTCCTAACGGAGAATCAGCAAGGAACAACGCGTGCATAGGACGGGAAAGAGCCCGCCCCGCTATTCTTCCGACAGCTCGTCCTCTTCAACAGCGACATCCATCACTTCATAATCATTCGTTTTGATTAAGCGAAGTGCTGATGTAGATACCTGGATCACCCCTTCTTTCATTTGGTAAGGTTTCCCGTAAACCAGCATCATATAGCCTGCTTTCGCTTCTGTTTTTAGCTTCCCGATCGTCGTCGGTTTTCTGACGATCCAGCCGGCAACAAATACACCATCACCAGTAGACGAAAGCCGATACGGCTTGTCCCCTCCATGATCCGTCCAGTCGAAACTGCGATGGTCGATCTGAAAGGCCACCTGGATCGTCCGCTCCGTTTCCTTGAACTGAATATCCTTAATCACGCCGGCCCAGGCCATTTCGGTGGATTCCAATGCGCGGAAGTTTTGGCGGACATCGGCCGGCGAAACATCTTTAACCGCCTTTGAAAAAGCGGCCTTTTCCTTGCTGGATTTTGGACGGTAGACTCCATCCTCCATGGTCGCACACCCCGTCAGAATCAATAGCCCCGCAAAAATCATATACTTCATCATTAAATCTCCTTCAACGTTGAGAAACAATACAATGCCTTCCTCCGCTTCGCAACGCCACGTTTTAAAACCGTGTAAAACCTTCGAAAATAGAGTTTATTTGACCTTTCCACCAATTGACACGATTGGCCCAACCCCCTATATTCCTTCTCTTTTTACGGGAGATTTTTCAACTACATGAAAACCGAAATGACTGATTTGGAAAAACTGCGCCACAGCTCGGCGCATGTAATGGCTGCAGCAGTTTGCCGCCTGTTTGATAATGTACAACTCGACATTGGCCCCTCGACCGATGACGGCTTTTATTACGACTTCGATCTTGAAGACCGGATCACACCGGAAGATTTCGAACGGATCGAAGCCGAAATGCAGAAGATTATCGACGAAGACCACCCCTTTGAAGTTATTGAAGTTTCACGCGATGAAGCCAAAGAAATTTTGAAAGATCAGAAATACAAACTCGAACGGTTGGCGGATATTCCTGAAGGCGATCCAATCACCTTCTACACCTGCGGCGATTTCAAGGACCTGTGCCGCGGCCCGCATGTTGAAAGCACTGGCAAGCTTCGTGCCTTCCAGATCATGAACATAGCGGGGTCCTACTTCCGCGGACACGAAACCAACCCGATGCTCCAGCGTCTTTACGGAACGGCTTTCACCAATCCCAAACAGCTTCGCCTCTATCTTAAGCGGGTTGAAGAAGCCAAAAAGCGCGACCATCGCCGCCTCGGCAAGGAACTGGATCTGTTTTCGATTTCCGAAAACGTTGGGCCGGGTCTCGTAAACTGGCATCCGAAAGGCGGACGCATCCGTTCGACCATTGAAGACTTCTGGAAGAAAGAGCATTTTAAAAACGGGTACGACATTGTCTACACTCCGCACATTGGCAAAGCCAACCTTTGGGAAACCTCCGGGCACCTCGATTTTTACCGCGAAGGTATGTTTGCCTCTATGGACGTGGACGGGCAGGAATATTTCGCAAAACCCATGAACTGCCCTTTCCATGTTGAAATTTATAAATCCAGCCTGCGGTCCTACCGCGAACTACCGTTGCGTTGGGCTGAACTAGGCACGGTTTACCGCTATGAAAAAGCCGGCACGCTGCATGGGCTCTTCCGTGTGCGCGGCTTCACTCAGGACGACGCGCATATTTTCTGTACTATTGAACAGATTGAAGATGAAGTGAAAGAAGTGATCCGCTTCTGCAATTTTATCTGGAAAACCTTCGGTTTTACCGACGTGAAAGCCTACCTCTCCACCCGCCCTGAAAAAGCGGTCGGCGAAGAAGCCCGCTGGGATACCGCCGTTAAGTCGCTTGAAGCCGCGATTAAAGCCGAAGGCCTACCTTACGAGGTGGATGAAGGCGGCGGCGCTTTCTACGGACCCAAAATCGACTTGAAAGTAAAAGACGCAATCGGTCGGGAGTGGCAGACCAGCACGATCCAATTCGACTTTAATCTACCGGAACGGTTCGACCTTAAATACATTGGCTCCGATGGCGAAGCCCATCGTCCGTACATGGTACATCGTGCTTTATTCGGTAGCATAGAACGCTTCTTCGGGATTCTGACCGAACATTATGCAGGCGGCTTCCCCGTCTGGCTTGCACCCGAACAAGTACGCGTACTTCCTCTATCCGACGACCAGATTAACTATGCCAACGAAATACTGGCCCAGCTCAAGCAGGTTGAAGTCCGCGCAACGATCGATACCAAGCAGGGAAAACTTAACGGCAAAGTTAAGAACGCACAGCTGGACAAAGTTCCCTACATGCTTATTATCGGCGCCAAGGAACAGGAAACCAAACAGGTTGCCGTTCGCCATCGCCTGCAGGGCATGAAAGGCGAATGCAGTCTGGATGAGTTTATCGCCCAGCTAAAACAAGAAGAGCTGGACAAGACAACAGTAGAAAAGGAGGTCTCAGATTAGTAAGAAAAACTTCAGAGGACGGCCACAACGCGAGCCATCAACACGGATCAATCTTCGTATCCGCGTTCCAGAAATCCGCGTAATCGATGCCAACGGCGATCAGCTCGGCATTATGAAAACCGGCGATGCACTTCGCCGCGCACAGGCCTATGGAATCGACCTCGTCGAAATTTCCCCTAGCGCCAAGCCGCCATTATGCAAGATAATGGATTTCGGTAAGCATAAGTATGATCAGGAAAAGAAGAAAAAAGAGCAGAAGAAGCACCAGGTGCAGACCAAGCTCAAAGAAGTGAAATTCCGTGTAAACGTCGAAGAACACGACTACGATACCAAAATGCGCAACCTCTTGAAATTTATTGAGCATGGCGACCGTGTAAAAGTTTCGCTCATGTTCCGCGGACGTGAAAACGCCCACCGGGAGCTCGGGTTCGAAGTCATTAAACGCGTCATCAAGGATACGGAAGAAAAGACCTCGGTCGATCAGCTTCCTCGTTTACAGGGCCGCTTCGTTCACGCCATCCTTGTTCCGAAGAAAAAAGCGAAGTAAATTCAGAGAACAGCCTGAGACAGGAGCAACCCATGATGAAGTTTCGCACGAACCAACATGGGACGCAGATCAGAAAAAGGGCGGCGCGCCAATTGGCGCCCGTCCTCTTTTTATGCCTGGCCCCTTTCTGTAACGGAATGACAAACTATGTAAGCGGCACCGCCTTCGGAACCAACTATTCCACGCTTGCCACACAAAGCTCCATTTCATCCATTGCCAATGGTCCTGGATTACTATTAATCGAATATTCTGGAACAACCAACCTGACGCTGTCTCACAATATCCAAGGCCTGATTTCCGTCTCGAACAGTACTCCTGATTTTGTAATCAATGCAACCGGGTCAAGTATCAGTAATTCCTATATCTATGCATTGGGCGTTTCTAATGCGACTAACATGATGATCAAAGGTGGCCGATTCATTGGAACAAGCGGCACCGTGTCAGGATTCCCACCTTTGCCGGGGGACGTAGATATAGAAGGCATCACATCCTCTGCCGTCGGAGGTACCTTTTTAAACAGTTCCGTTACAATTTCCGGATCGGAGTTCAGAGGCAGTGGCTCAAATGAGGGCCTGCTGATGGAGCAATCTGAACTTATTGTCAGCAACGGGACCTTCCACGGAGGAGAAACCGGAGCCGGACTCGTTGCCTTCAACAATTCCTCTGTCACAATCTACGATGGAAGTTTTACGGGAGGAGTCGGCAACACGGCATTCTACCTGGAGAACAGTGATGCCACGGTTTACGACGGCACGTTCGGCGGGAACATTAACGGCACAACAAACATAGCCGGTTCAGGACTTTTCAGCTTGGCGACCGGAACAACTACCAATCAGGTGGCCCTCTATGGCGGTGATTTCAGTTCGCTTGCCTTCTTTGGCACAACCGGAGCGGTTCATAATTTCTACGCAGGAACCAATCTTACGGTACAAAACGGGGTCATCCAGAATGGCGGGAAAGTGATTGTGGATAATCAGGATATTGACGCGTTCGATGATGTCATAGTTTTTAGCGGTACCATGCAATTTAGCAATACATTCTCCTTGGCATCAGGAGGTAATTTCTCACTTTTCGGTGTCGATAGCGCAGCTGAATTTACCGACCTCGATATATCATCAAACGCCTCGTTCAATGTGAGTAATGGCAAACTTTCGGCCGACACCCTATCGATCCACGAATCCGGAAATTTAAACTTCTGGATTTTTAACGGAACCAATGGAAGTGCGACAGCTGATACAGCCTATATTCATACAAACGCCAGTATGTTCGTCGATGCAACGGCATCCGGTTATGCTGCGGGAGCGAACAGCGTCATCCTGCTCTCAACCACTGCATCCAATGAACTTTTCGTCGTTGGCGAAACCTTTACCAATAATGCCACTACGGGTGACTTTAACACCAATAATGTAGAAGTAGCAGTGGCGGGCAGAAGCCGATTGAAAGACATCGTTGTGGCAAACAGTCAGGATCTTATCCTTCAGTTCGCGACCGATACCCTGCGCGACTACTGGAGTGCTACCGGTCCGCTGGCTGAATTGGGTGATGAATTCGACTTAATCGACAACAGCACCATGATGACGATCATCGACTTCATCGATGATCCCGCCCTTTCCGGCAAACTGGTTGAACAGACCTATTTCACAACGATGAACACCTTCCAATCGTCTCTAAATGCATTGGATTCGGCGGTTGGCCAGACCACCTCGCGCGGAACGGAATTCCGAGATCAGCTCAATTTACCAACTGGCCCGAAGGGACCTGAAGCCAGCAGTGAAATACGCGGTTGGGCCAAATACTATGGCCAATACTACAGCCATGATGCCGACGGGCTTAATCCAGAATACGACACCTCGCTGAACGGCGGCGTTGTGGGGGTTGATAAAAACTTTGGTCGACTGCTTCTGGGTATCAGCGGCGGCGGTGGTCGTTCATCCACCCGTTTTGATAGCGATGCGGAAGAAGACATCAACGCCTATTATGGATCCCTCTACAGCACCTTCGGAGGAGAGAAGGCCTATCTCGATGGTGGCATTGCCTATGGGCGGAATCAGGTTAAAAATAAGACGGCCAGTCCGTTCACGCTTGAAGGCGAATTTGATGCCGATATCGTAAGCGCGTATCTCGGTGTCGGCTACAATCTGGTGGATACAAAAGGCGGGTCCATAATCACACCGGAAATCGCGGTGCAATATTCCTCTTATAAGCAGGATGCATATACCGAAACCAGCACAACAGCCGTTCCCCGATCGTTCGATGAGTTCGATGCCGACTCCCTGCGCAGCAAACTTGGAATCAACGTAGCCATGCTCAATACGAAAGCGCTGGAAACCTTTGGCTTTAAACTCGAAGGTCGCCTCCATTGGCTGCATGAATTTAATCCTGATCCCGGCAGCCAAAGCTTCCAGCTTGAAGGCGGAAGCGGAGCCAACTTTCAGATTTCCTATCCACTCCTCGAAGAGGATATGTTCCGGGTTGGTTTCAGCGTATCGTGTTTTAACACCATGCGGAACAAACCAAAAAACGTCATGCTCCGTCTCGATCTTGATGAGTTCTTTGGTGAAAACTTCATTTCGCACAACTTCGCCGCAAAAGTTGTTTACGCCTTTTAGACGCGTTTTCCGAAATGTAGCCGCGATCCGAGATCGCGGAACTGGAGGAAAGGGCTCTTCTGCCGAGTTGCGAGATCTTGGATCTCACCTACAAAGTAAGCACCGACCAAACGGCCGACCCATATCGACTCTTGCTGAGTTCTTTGGCGAAAACTACATTTCGCACAATTTCGCCGCAAAAGTTGTCTACGCCTTTTAGACACGTTTTCCGAACTGTAGCCGCGATCCGAGATCGCGGAACCGCTGGAACGGGCTCTTCTGCCGAGTTGCGAGATCTCGGATCTCACCTACAAAGTAAGCACCGACCAGACCGCCTAGCCATATCGACTTTTGTTGAATCGTCTCGGCCCATGTTTAACCGTTCAAATCAGCCCCCCGTTTTTCACCTATTTAAAGGTGTTCAAAGCCACGCACTTTAATTAAGATTTTTCGAGATTGGAACGACATCTGCTTAAGTGTAGGGGATACCTTAAAACGCAAGGGGACAGAATAACTATGAAAACGATCAAGACCGTACTACTAACAATCGCCAGCCTTTTGGCATTCACCAGCACCCTACTCGCCCAACAAGACCACCTCATCGAAAACCAGCGTGAAGTCACTCCAATTTCCGACTTCTCATGGGCTAACACCTATGTTGGGAAATATACATCCGGAAATGGGTTGATACTTGAAGAGGATATTTACGACGGCGAAACAAATCGAGTGACACTAGATGTTTTTTCGCTACAAATCGGTTCCCCAACTAACTCCGGAAATTATGTTGATATCTATAAGGGCGGACAACTGGATATCGAGGGAAGTCTCCTAATCAGTAACACTAATATCAACGAGGGATTGACCATTCATGATCAGGGCACCTTATTTATGAAGTCTGATTTTGATGCCGCTATGGGCGGATTTAATTACGATTCTGGTGCGCGCCTACATATCGGCGGCTCGGTAACCAATCTAGACAGCATTGAAGGGGGCCTCAACGTCACTCTTACAGGAGCAGATGCGACATGGCACTTTGCATCCAGCAACCTGACCATCGGTGCAACCAGCGATGCCAACAGCGTTGCCATATTGAACCAAGCCAATCTGATAATCGATAATGTACTAGTAGGTTCGGCAGGCACCATCAGCAACAGTTTTATTGTATCTGATGGCGGACGTGCATTCGTTCTCAACACTATCACCAATATTGGAAATGATGCCGGTAGTTTTGTGCTGATAACAAACTCAGGTATCCTTGCAGTAGATTTTGACTTTGATGCTGTTAATAACAACGTCTTACTTGAAAAAGGCGGCATCCTTGAAGCCCACAAAAATCTGATATTTGGCAGCATTACTAATGGCGGCGGTGTTATAATGGATGGGGGAAATGCCACATGGTCAAATCTTAGCGGCAACACTCTTAATGTTGGAGGAACCAACGAAAACTCCTTAGTCATCCAAAACGGAGCTACCGTCCGTGTTGGCTCTCTCTTCGTTGGTGACGCAAATACCGAAAACAATAACGTCTACGTTAGGGATGGAGGAAATTTGATTGTCGAGAGTGGAACTGCAGGAGCGGTTTCAAGAAAAAATGGGTTCAGGATCACTGATGGTGGAATTTTGACGCTGGAAGATGACGAGAATTTCTTCGGATATACGTGGGGAAACGGAGGTATTGTTGAAGCATATGGTAGAGCTCCATTCACGGATGGTGTTTTAATAGGAGGTAAGTATGAAGAAAATGGCGGAGCGTTCCTTAATAATGGGAAAATATTGAAAGTCATCGGTCCGCTGGGTTTGCTAGATACAAGCGGATACAATCTCCACGTCGGTGACCTAAGCGCTAATAACTCCCTGATTATCACCAACGGTGCAGGAGGTATCGCCGACAGCATATCAATCGGTGACTTCAAGGACACCACGGATCGCGGCGAAGGCGGGAACCATAACTCCATTCTGGTTACGGGCACTAACTCCGCACTGCTCAGCTCTAGTTATTTTGCGATTGGCGGCACGATCGACAGTGGCAACTGGTACGAAGGTGGTATCAGCAACAGTGTCACCGTTGATAACGCCGGCCTTCTCTCTGTTGGCACCACCCTGCACAACCGTAACACCACGGGCACAAGCGGATTGAATATTAAACCCGGAGGGGTGGTTGATGCGCAGGATTACTATCAGTCCAGCGGTGCCTATCTGAATATCTATACCGATGCCACGGGAACCAATGCCGGCTTGCTGCGTGTTGCAGATACCGCAGAATTTGAAACTGGTGCGAAATTTGGCTTCGATGCGGTTGCCGCACTGACTATCGATCAACTTTACACTAATGTGGTCGTCGAAACCGATACACTGATCGTTGGTGGTGTTACAAATGCCGTATCCGCTGATTTAGCTGCTTTAGAAAGTGTGGAAGGTTCGCTCGTTAGCTTTAATTTATGGGAAATGAACCAAGATATTTATGCGATATACAGCCGCAAATCACTGACCACAGGTGGTGATCCAGATAGCATGCTTAGTCTTATAAAAGCTGAAATCGAACGACTGGCATCAACTGGAAATGCCGCTGCTTCCAATCAGGTGCAAATATTAAGTGGCATGACCGCTGCAGAACGCGAGCTCGAATTGGAACAGCTCTATGTCTACCAGTTGCCAACCTACATGCATAACCAAGGTATCTTTAGTGGAATTGATCAGGTTCGGGCGCGGGGCGCATCCTTCCATGGAAATAATAGTTCCACTGCCCTCTCAAAGCCATCTGGCGTTTCCGGTCCGGGACCGCAGTCGGGCACGCAGGAACTCCAGCCTTGGGTTAAGGTTTATGGTAGCTACGGAAACCGGGATAAGGATAACGGCTCTGGATTTAACGATGGTTACGACGTGCAGACCTTCGGAACTGTTCTTGGAGTCGATAAATCATTTGGCTCATTGTTATTCGGTGTTGCCGGTGGTTATGCCGGATCTAATCTTAAAGGCGATAATAATGACAAGAGCGACGCCACTACGGGGTACGGATTGATCTACGCTTCCGTTGGAAGCAATGATTGGTTCGGCGATATTGTCCTAAGTTATGGTCTGACCGATATGGATAACGAATCTGGCGGAGCCAACGATATTAAATCGAGCGTGGAAGCCTCGCAAACCGCCTTTTACATTGGCGGCGGAAAGGAGTTCAAGGACGAGAAATCTGATGCCCTGCTCAGCCCAATACTTGGACTACAGGTAAGTATGTACGACCAGGATGCCTATTCCGAAACAGGAACAACTGCTGTCGGAAAAGACGTGGATGCGTATGACCGTATGAGCTACCAGTCTACGTTTGGTGCTACTATGACCATTCCGACAAAAGGAAAAAAAGCGAATTATGAAACGGCATTCCGCGCGTTTTGGCTGCACGAATTCAATGGAGACGAAGAAGTCGTTAACTATACACTTGTGGGTTCCAGCCAGCCGGGACAGTTTATCCTGCGTGCACCCGATCAGGATGTTGGTCAGTTCGGCATCGGTTTCCTGGCGGACTGCAACAAGTCCGGACTTAAGCTGCGTCTGGATCTTGATGGACAGTTCAGCAAGACGTTCACTTCTGCAACATTGAGTGGTGCACTGCTCTACGAATTCTAGACTGAATAAGCAGTTAGAAATAAGGAACCCCCGGCTGAAAACAGTCGGGTTTTTTCTTCTCCTGAATGTAGACGAGGCTTCCAGCCTCGTTACCCATGAGCTGCACACTTAGCAAATGCAACGAGGCTGGAGCGAAGCGAGGCTTGAAAAATGAAAGCAGTGACCGAAGGGAGCGGCAACCCTCGTCTACTTTAATCTCAGCCCTCGAACTTCTTGACTGCCGCCGCAACAAAATCCTTAAACAATGGATGTGGTTTAACGGGTTGGGATTTCAGTTCGGGATGAGCCTGTGTTGCGACATACCATGGGTGATCTTTCAACTCGATCATTTCCACTACCCCGATATCAGGATTGATTCCGGAAAGAATGAGCCCCTTCTCTTTGAGCTGCTCACAAAAGTTGTTGTTCACTTCATAACGATGACGATGGCGCTCGGAAACCCTTTTCGTGCCGTAAGCAGCAAATGCTTTGGTTCCCTCTTCAACATCGCAGGGACAGGCGCCCAATCGCATGGTTCCGCCCTTTTCAACCACGTCGGTTTGTTCTTCCATCAGACAGACGACCGGGTGCTCGGTTTTCACGCCGCGCTCTTCGTCGAATTCGGTCGTATGCGCTCCGGTCAGACCACAGACATTTCGTGCAAATTCAATCACGGCACATTGCAGGCCGAGACAGATTCCAAGGAATGGAATATTATTTTCGCGGGCATATTGCGCCGCGCGGATTTTCCCTTCCATACCACGCGATCCAAAGCCGCCGGGAATGAGCACCCCGTCAACCGTATCAAGAATAGCTGGATTTTTTTCAATATCTTCGGCTGCCACCTTTACGGTATCGACTTTGTATCCGGCAGCATACCCACCATGAAATAGGGCTTCGTAAACGGATTTATAAGCATCCTGTAGTTCGGAATATTTTCCAACAACACCAATGCGAACGGTTCCTTTCGGACTCTTAATGGTATCAATCAGGTTTTCCCATTTTGTGAGCGGCTTCGACGGTTTGGCGATGCGGAATCGATTGAGAATAATTTCATCCAATCCGGCTCGAGAGAGCACAAGCGGAATTTCGTAGATTGAGGTTTCGACATCCTTCTCCACAATCACACAATCCTTCTGCACATTGCAGAAGAGCGATAGCTTATCGAGATGCTCCTGCTCCAGGTCCACTTCCGTGCGACAAACCAGCACATCCGGCATAATGCCGATTTCGCGCAGTTTGGCGACGCTCTGCTGCGTAGGTTTGGTTTTCACCTCTTTGGCCGCCGCAATGAACGGGACATAGGTGAGATGGATAAACATGGAGCTATCGCGACCCACCTCAAGCCCGATCTGACGAATGGCTTCGAGGAAAATCAATCCTTCGATGTCCCCTACCGTACCGCCCAGCTCAACGAGGATAACATCCGGGTTTTCAGCTTCGAGTGCGTATACACGTTCTTTAATTTCGTTAGAGACATGCGGGATCATCTGAATGGTGGCACCCAGATAATCACCCCGACGCTCTTTGTGCAGAACATCCCAATAGACGCTGCCAGCCGTGATGTTACTTTTCTGTGAAGTCGGTTGACCGGTGTAGCGCTCGTAGTGCCCCAAATCAAGGTCCGTTTCTGCACCATCATCGGTCACATAGACTTCGCCATGCTGATAAGGGCTCATCGTTCCCGGATCCACGTTAAGATACGGATCCATCTTGAGCATACGGATGGTGAGCCCGCGGTTAATCAAAAGCCGGCCGACCGATGCTGCCGTTATGCCTTTGCCTAGCGAAGAGACCACGCCACCGGTTATAAAGAGGTATTTTGCCATCAAATTGCTTCCCATATTTGTCGTGTTAGAGCGTTAAAAAATATGGAAAAGGACACTATCCGCTTTCCCCAACCTGCCCCAGCCAAAAATCTAACTATTGGAAAAAGTAATAACGAATTTAGTTTGGAACTGACTTTTTGGAGGGACGACCGCTGTGTCGTCCTAACGGCGGAAAGGCTACACATGGATAGGCTGGGACAGAGCCCTGCCCTCCAGTCAAAACATCGCATATACCGATCTCAAGCTTGATGATGGAATAACTGGCGGCACGCCCTTTTCCCTCCCTCAAAACTACTCAAACATGGTTGTTTTTCGGGGACCTGACCTGTAGATTGCTCGGATGTTTTTTGGGCGGAAGCCCATCGATGTCTTAACCTGGAGTCAAACACGATGAAATATGTCCTTAAGAAGTGCTGTAAAAACCTCTCTTTTTGCGCGATTGCTATAGCCGCAACTTTTTCAACAATCCATGCACGAGCCCAACTTTTTGATACTGGAACAATCGTTACAAACAGTACTTCCACAGCCTATGGATCTTCTCTTATTATTGGCAGCGAAACCTCGAACAACGGGCTTATCGTCAATAATGGATCCGTGCTTTCTGCTCCTGATGTACTGATTGGAGAATTCTCCTCAACTAACAACCTGCTATCCATTCAGGATAATGGCGTGTTCATTGCAGGTACTGCTGATACAAACGGGCTTTCAACTGGCGGCATCATTGTTGGCGATTTTACAAAATCTGCCGCCTTTACTGCAAATAACAGCGCAATTATTGAAACGGACTATCTGTACATTGGTTTTGGAACGAACGACAGCGGAACGGTCGAGATTTCAGGAGAAGGAACTGAATTTAATGTTTCAGAGAATGCCTTCATCGGGCGAGCAGGCTCAACAAACGATATCAACGTTAGAAACGGCGCAGCCTTGATTGTCGCCGGAACCTTGAATATTGGAAGTGATGGCGGATCAAACAACCACGTAAATATCTATTCGGACAGCAGTCTTTCCGTCAACACAACCAATGATATTAATGTCGTAAATGCGGAGGATGGCGACAACTCGATCTCTATCAAACAAAACGGAACCTTGAAGATCGGCGGCGATGTTGACACATCAACCCTCGAAGGACTTGGCGTCGACCTTTCCGTAAAGTCCAACCTCGAAGTTGGAGGTTCACTCGACATTGAAAATGATTCACTGGACAACCGAATTAACATTATTCTGAATAATGAGCTCTCGACCAATTCCGCCACTTGGCTAGCCGACTCCCAAACGGTTGCCTATATCGGCGAAACTTCGTCTGACAACACCCTAACCCTGACAAACGGAGCAACCGGCCGCACACAAATTGCATTTCGCCTTGGCAACGCAAGCAGCTCAGCCCGGAACATGCTATCCGTCGGGGGGTCTAACTCTTCCTTCGTTGCGGAACAGAATGTAATTATCGGTGCTACAGGTAATCAGAACGAAATCAATGTAACTGATCAAGGAACAGCAACCTTTGATAAAAATCTGACGCTAGGTCAGGAAGCTACCGCAAACGATAACCAGTTCAACATTGGAGGAACCAACACGACCGCATCAGTTGGTGGTAACCTGATTATTGGTAATCAAGGAGATCGCAACGCTCTGAATGTATACAACGAGGCTTCTTTGGTTGTTACAGGAAACCTGTCCCTTGGTGAACGTACCGGTTCCGATGACAATACGTTTACCCTCTCCGGAAGCAACACATCCGTTACCGTTGGCGGAAACCTTGTTGCCGGCAGTCAGGGAATCGGCAATTCGATCTCCCTCAATGGAGGAACAACGACCGTTACTGGCGAATTCATCATTGGAGAGACGAAGGATGCAACCGGAGAAACAGGATTCGTGGATGACGACAGCGTGGAAACCACGGGTAACATTGCCATTGTCGGAGAAGGTGCAACCCTGAATATACAGCAAAACCTGACCGTTGGCCTAGAAGGTGGCGGCAGCATTCTGGCTCTTCGCGATGGAGGTGCGGCCAATATTGACGGAGACGTGATCATCGGCGAAGGAGTTGGAGACAACTACATTTATCTTCAGCGCGGTTCCAACACCCTTCTGAACGTTACGGGTGATTTGATCGTTGGCAAAGAAGGCGGCAACAACCGTTTTGCTACTTATGGCGGAACCGCCAATATTGACGGGAACCTCTATCTGGGTAGTAGCACCAACCAGCATGATGTGAAAAACTTTATCCACATTGAAACCACCAACGCGGTCGTCAATATAGCGAATGCCATCTACATCGGCGCATCCAACTCGCTCAACACACTTGATATCGTCGACGGGGCTCAGGTTACTGCGCAGGATTTATTTGTAGGCAACAATGCAGGAGTCTCGAACAATGCTGTCACCATTACTGGTACCGACAGCCGAATGAACGTGCAAAACAATGTATTTGTTGGTGCAGGTGGAAACACAATCCAGGTTGAAAATGACGCTTGGCTGGCTATCGGCGAACTGGGAAATACAAACCTGCCCTCCTCTACCGGCGGTGCTATCTCTGTCGGTAACGATTCAGGAACTGCTATACTTTCCGTTAATGAGAACTCTTCTGTGGAAGCAGGCTCCATTTATCTGGGTGTGTCCTCCAACCATACGGGGCTTGTCGCCATATCCGGCAGTAATGCTACTTTATCCGCATCGCAGGATCTCGTAGTCGGAGTCGATGGCTCAAGCAATACACTTTCAATCGCCGATGGAGCAAAAGCATCAGGTAATCTCGTCATCGGCATGAATGATGGAGCGAATAGCAACACCGTCAATATGGCTGGAACCGATTCCAGTTTTGAAGCAGCCAGTATTACCATCGGCGGAGATCATAATTTCGGAAATATGCTTAACCTGACCAATGGAGCCATGGTCGTACTTACCGGCGACCTCAACATTGCCACCAATAACGCCCTTAACGTTAATCGGGGAGCAACCTTCAAAACCACCGGTGATTTTAACCTCACCTCCCGCTCCACAAATAATTTCAACTTCAATGAAGGAGCCGCACTTGAGGTTGGCGGAACGCTCATCGCAACCAACGTTGTCGAAGGCGGTCGCACGATCGTATTGGACGGTGGACAATGGGACGTCGGTACCAACCTGATCATCGGTGCCAACACGGATTCCAATTATGTTGGCGTTACGGGAAGCGGCGCATTGCTAACAGCAACCGATATTGAGATCGGATCTACCAACAATACCCTACTCATCGGAAACGGGGGTACCGTAAGAGTTGAAAACAATCTGATGGTTGCAGATGGCAATACGCTAAACATCAGCAGTAACGGAACTCTGGAGGTCGTCGGTGATTTCGATACTCACGCTCCATCTGTTGACAACTTTATCTTTGGCAGCAATGCCACCCTCAAGGTCGGAGGAACGCTGACGACATCAACGAATCAGAACACCATTTCAAAAGGGCAGACCATCGTTCTCACAGGAAGCACGAACTACGTTGCCCAATGGGATGTGGGCAACGATCTTTATATCGGGGGAACCAATGGTAGCGGAACCCTGTCCATTCTCGATGGCGGACTGGTTGAAAATATTTCGGCGTTCATCGGCAGCACTAACGGCAGCACGGTCAAGGTGTCCGGCGCAGGTTCACTATGGACTGTTTCCAGCAACCTGACAGTGGGCATGGTTGGAAGCGGAAACGCACTCTCCATTACAGGAGGCGCGACAAACGACGTCAACTTCGATGCTATCGTTGGGTACGGAGATTCCAGCAACAATACCGTGACGGTTTCCGGAAAAGATTCCCTCTGGGACATCGGCCATAACCTGACCATCGGCGGAAGTGCGCTGGAAGGAAACAACTGGCTTCAGGTTCTTGAAGGAGCAAACGTTTCCGTCGGCAACAATATGGAACTCAATAACGGATCGATACTTGAGATTGGAACCAACAGCACCGTTTCCGTTACAGGAAACTACACTCAGGATGCCACATCCCAACTAAACATCATTGCGGGCAAGAAAACTGTAGGTCTTCTAGAAGTCGGAGCAACCGCAACCTTCACAAATGACACCAGCATCAAAGTGAAAAGTGCCGGTGACTTGAATTATGATGAAAACTTTAAATACACCATTATCGACGCTGGAAGTTTAATTCTCGGAGGCATTACTAATGGCACAAATACCAATATTCTAAAGTTTGTTGGGTCGCTGATTGGTGCATCCAACTATGTAGTCGGATCCACACTTGTGATTGAAGGTACTGCAGCTTCCATGGCAGCCATTATCGGGGAAGAAGGTACTGGTTCCCAACTTGAAAGCGTAGCCAATGAGGTGGATAGTCTGGGCACACTAGAAGCGATTAGCCAGTATTCCATCTTAAGTCAAATGGAGACAGCACAAGCTAACCAGGCCATGGACAATTACTACGGTGAAAAGAGCAGTTCCATCCCGGCTAACAATGTCATTAACCTTGGGCTCCAGAGTGTGGCCGAACAGCTGACCATGCGTGCTGATAATACTCGCTCGCGCAATGGCGCGGCGTCAGCTTCCATTAACTGGGACAAACCTAATGGCGTTTCCGGTCCGCATGAATCGGATCAGAAACTACAGGGATGGATCAGTGCATTCGGCACCCGGAGTACAAAGGATAGTGCCGATGGATTCAATGGATACGATGCAACGTTAAGCGGGTTCATGATCGGTGCTGATTTGGCTGTTTCTGAAAACATTCTGGTTGGTGTTGCTGGAGGAACGGGCAATGGCTCTATCGATAAAGAAAATAATGCCAACACGGATACCAAGACCAAATACGCAGCAATCTACGCATCTGCGGGAACTAAAAATTGGTTTGCTGATGCAAGCATTATCTACGGGAGCACAGCGATTGACTCCACACTTGGATCGACGTTCGATACGACCGCTGATTACAGCGCAAACAATCTCGCGTTCTACTTTGGCGGCGGGAAGGAACTCCTCAGTAACTACCTGATCTTCACCCCTCAGGCGTCCCTACTTGGAAACTACTATACACAGGATGACTACAGGGAAACCGCCACCACAACGGTTGGCCGCAACGTAGAGAGCTTCGACGCCTTCTACCTGCAAAGCTCGCTCGGAGGAAGTCTTGGGGTTTATACGACTCTGGGTGATGTGACGTTTAAACCTGAAATTCGTGCGTTCTGGTTACACGAGTGGAATGCCGAAGATGAAAGCCTGGGCTACTCGCTGATTGGCGGAACAGGTAACTACACCATGCTACTGCAGGCTCCTGAAAAAGATATCATCACCATTGGTATCGGGTCGTCGGCAAAACTGGGCGACTATCTTGAGCTGCGCGCAGATCTTGATACACGTCAGGGAACAGACTATTCGGATTACACCCTGTTGGGTTCACTCCGTTACCAGTTCTAAACCGTTCCAGTCATTGGAAACGAAAAGGGATCACCACGGTGATCCCTTTTTTCATTTATGGATTCTGTAGCCGGGGGCGGTGACCCGTGATTAAAATGGAGGGGACAACTCCCCTCTATACGATCTCGCTGCGCTGAGATCCCATCCCATCCACGCCAACCTCCACGACATCCCCAACACGCAAAAGCACCTTGGGCTCTCGAGCCGAACCAATGCCGCTCGGAGTCCCCGTTGAGATAACATCGCCCGGCAGCAACGTCATCCCTTGCGAAATATATTCAATGAGAAACGGAACGTTAAACATCATATCGGCCGTATTCCCATCTTGAAGGATTTCCCCATTGAGTTTCTGCCAGACGCGCAAATTTTCGATATTCGAAATCTCATCCGGCGTTACTAAAAAAGGTCCCATTGGACAAAACGAATCAAACCCTTTACCGCGAAACCATTGCCCATTTCCTTTTTGAACAACGCGCTCAGTCACATCGTTTAGAACGGTATAGCCAGCAACATAATCCAACGCGCCTTCCTTTTTCACTTTCGAAGCCGTCCTACCAATGACCACGGCCAACTCCGCCTCGCCATCAACCACCATTACCTCATCGGGAAGAATAATGGGGTCGTTCGGCCCATTGATGGAGGAAGTGGCCTTAGCAAATAAAATGGGTTCCGCGGGGATCTCATGTCCGAATTCCTTGGCATGATCAGCATAGTTCGCACCTACACAAATTATTTTTGAAGGTCGCGGAACTGGAGGTCCCAGCCGAACTGAACTTGCATCAACATACGTTACGCCGGGATCATTTAACATGATTTCCAACTGACGAAACCCATCATGGATGAAAAAGTGTTCATTAAAGTCTTCGATGTGGAATGCAGTCGCCCGCACATCCAGAATCCGGCCATTCCCCATCCAAATACCTGGGCGTTCTTTTCCTTTCTCTCCAAAGCGAACCAGTTTCATATCATTCTCCCAAATAGGTTAAGCGAAAGACTAGCGAGATTAGCGTGATACTCAAAGCGTAATACATATTGAGTAAACGTATAGGCCTCTTCTCAAAACGCCCGAACTAGTAGTGCGGCGAGGCATCCATCTGCCACAGCGCACCGACCTCTTGGCACTGCCAACGGCGGACAGGCGCATGCTCCTTCTTTGCTGGCTTGGGATGCGCAAGACCATTGTTCTGCGCCCACCGCCGAACCGTCGCACGGTCGACATCGAAGGCGAACCGCCGATAGGCCTCGGACGCGACGAACCCGTAGGGGGCGGGTTCGTCCGCGCCGCCAGAGTTCCTCCACCTCGTCAGGGCTGCCTTTTCGCCGGTTCCCGCCCGAGGTGTCAGGGCTCCACTCCTCTTCACGGCCTTGCGCACAGGCTTGCAAGTAATCGGCCAGCAACTGCCTGAAGCGCCGCTCGGTGACTCCAAGCTCAGCCGTTCCGATTTTAGCCGTTATGTTTTCCCTTCACGAAACTCCGCCATCATGAGCCGAACAAATCCGGCACCGTGACGTCCGCCCAGTTGCTGATGCGGGTTTTTTCATGCTCACATGATATGGCACGCGGATTTTCGCCCCAGCAGAATCGTGCCAGAAACAGCCTTCTGGGACACATTGGCTCGGATTCAGGGCGACAAAGGAAATTTCGTAACAGTTTAGCGGAATCCGCCATTTTTTCTTTCGTTTCAAATTAGGTTCCCCCTTGACCCCTTCTTTTTTTTTGATGCATATTAGGCATCTTGATACGCCTATTAAAAGGAGGGTATATGCCCAGCGTGACCACATTGAAAAAAAAGAGAGAACGGCTGCTGGGAAAAATCTCCAGTTACCTCGATTTCCTAGTCGGATCCGTCTCGTCTAAAGGCCTGAAGTACGAGACCTATAACCTCACCACTAAGATCGATGGAAAAACAAAAACGAAGCATATCCCTATCGATAGGGTTCCAACGGTTCGGCAGATGATTCTTCGGCATAAGAAACTCAAGGAGTTAATTAAGGAGTTGGGGGAAGTAAACTGGCTGCTCATTCGCGAGGGTGTGGAATATCTCGGTATCGACGAAATCCACTTGGGCGCGGTGCTCGGCTATATTACGGTTGTGCGCGATCTCGATTCGGGTGCGGTGTTGTTCATTGGCAAAGGCAAAGGGCGATGCTCTCAAGAAATTCCGCAAGCGAATCAAGCGCAAGGCGAAGCAGATCAAAGCCGTTGTGATCGACATGGTGAACTCCTACAGCGCCTGGGTCGGCGATATCGTTTACGACCACTTTCATGTCATCAAGCTGATGAACGAGCGGATGGACAAGCTGCGGCGCATTACCATCAACACGCTTTGTGCCGAGCAGAAAAAGCAGCTCAAGAACAAGCGCTGGTTGTTGTTGCGGAACGTTGAAAACCTGTCAACCGAAGCCAAAGGGGAACTCGAACAACGACGCGGAGAGTTCG
>JAZGFK010000023.1:0-7041 GCA_036479375.1 Pontiella sp.
GCAAGGAAAGGCTGGACATCCAAATGATCTTTCAGGATCCTCTGTCATCCCTGGATTCGCGGATGAGAGTACGCGCCATCATCGCTGAGGGACCACAGATCAGCGGTGTGCGCTCGGCCAAGAAACTACAAGCTATTGTCGAAGAAAAGATGGGCTGCGTCGGGCTCGATTCCGTTCTCATGCGACGCTATCCGCACCAATTCTCCGGCGGCCAATGTCAGCGCATCGGCATTGCCCGTGCCTTAGCGGTGGAACCAGAGTTGCTCGTCTGTGACGAATCCGTCGCTGCACTCGACGTTTCCATTCAAGCCCAAGTCCTTAACGTGTTCATGAACCTTAGGAAACAGTTTTCGCTAACCTACATCTTCATCAGCCACGACTTGGGCGTGGTCGAGCACATTTCCGATCGCGTCGCCATCATGTACCTGGGAAGGATTGTCGAACTGGCGCCAACCCAACCCCTTTTCGCAGCTCCAAACCACCCATACACCCAGGCGCTTCTATCCGGTATTCCAAAGTTGGTGGCCCGCAAAAGGGATCACCAACCGGTCAGGGGCGAAATTCCCTCTCCACTGGATCCTCCCCCTGGATGCCATTTCCATCCGCGTTGTCCCCATGCCATGGACCGGTGCCGAATGGAAATACCGATCATGCGGGAAATCAGCCCGAGCCATCTGGCCGCGTGTCACCTGAACGATACTGCCAGCGGAGCCGCCTGAGAGAAAGTGTCTTATGTCCCATAACGCCCACATAGCCTTGCGAACTTATACCAACGGCCCTAAAAAAATACCCATTGGTGTTTTTCTCTTTCAAGAGTAAGGATCGGTAATTATGAAAAATAAAACACGGATAGCCTTCATCTCCTTTCGTTTGGAAAGCAATTTTCACGCACCTACGATCGGCCGATCGGCCTTTTTTCCGGATAATTATCACGCCGGAGAGGCGTTCGAGCGGTTGTTTGGCGCAACGGCCCGGCGCGTATCGAAAGAGTTTATCGGGTTCAGTGAAACCATGGATAATCTGCGGCCGTGGGAAAGGATTCCCATCGTTGCGGCGGAGACCGGGCCAGCCGGTTGCATGAGCCAGGCGTTCTTTGAGGAGTTGAAAGAAGATGTCGCCACTCGATTGAAAGAGGCGATGCCCTTGGCTGCGCTCTTTTTCGCCGAACACGGGGCCGCAACCGCAACCGAGGATTCCGATCCGGACGGGACTCTTTTCTCCCTGGCGCGCAAGATCGTCGGCTCGAATGTTCCTATCGTGTCTACCCTTGATCTCCATGCCAATGTCAGCCCGAAAATGCTCGGCGCCGTGGACATGCTTTGCAGCTTTCTAACCAACCCACACATGGACCAATACGAGCGTGGCCGGGAGTCCGCTATTGCCATCGATGAAATGCTCAAGGGTCAAAAAACAGCCAAGGCATTCGCTAAGCTGCCGTTGATACCGCCAGCCACCAGCCAGAACACCAAATTCGGTCCATACGCGGATCTAATCGCCTTTGGACAGGCACAAGTGACGGACCATGTCATGAACATCAGTATCTGCAGCGGGTTTTCCTTAGGCGACACACCCAAAGCCGGTTTATCGATTGCAGTGACTACACGCAATGACAGCGATCGTGCACAGGAAATCGCCACGCGAATTGCCGCATATGCCTGGAACGACCGCCACAGGTATACGACCGATCTCACGTCCATTGAGGACGCCGTAGCCATGATGCGTGAGCGTAACGCCGACCCCAGCCTTCCTTCCCTGATATTCGCCGATCCGGCTGACAATCCCGGCGGCGGCGGACGTGGCAACACACCCTATATTCTTAAGGCCATGCTTGAGGCCGAGGTTAAAGGCGCTTTGGTCGGGTGTATGTATGACCCCCCGTTGGCAAACGAAGCCTACTCACGGGGCGTTGGCGCTAAATTCACCTGCACGTTCAACAGTCAGGAGACCACTCGATTCTCAGAGCCATTGACGTGCGAAGCCGTGATCGATGGATTACATGACGGCAATCTCATCGGCCGGCGCGGTCTGTTGGATGGTGCCAAGATCACCATGGGCCCCAGTGCGCTTTTGCGCATCAACGGCGTTCAGGTCATCGTCATCAGTCAGCGCAGACAATGCTGCGAGCCCATGATGATTGAGTGTTTCGGCGTTGATATTCGAATCTTGCGGAGTTTGATCGTGAAGTCCCGAGGCCATTTCCGCGCCGGTTTCGACGATATCTTCGCTGACGATCAAATCGTGGAGATCGATGCATCCGGCTTGACGACACCGATACTTAGCCGGGTGCCTTACGAGAACATTCCTCGGCCTATCTATCCGCTGGATCCTGATATGACTTGGGACGTGACCGTACAGTCGGAGTTTGATTAGCAATCCTGCCGATCCATCACCGTATGACCGGAAAGGTACGGAAGATAGGCTCTTTGATACGTAAGCCTGGGAACATGCGAGCCGTGCAGGCGCCTATGAGATAAGCTTTGCAATCGGCCTTAAAGGATCTTGGAGAAAATAGTGCCATGTCGAATGATTTTGATTGGAAAAAAGGATGCTGGGAAAACGAATATGCTCCCGAGGTGGCTTCCGAAATATTGATCGCATCCGACTGGGCGCCCATCCGCGCTTATGAGAAGATTATAATAAGAGATCCGGAAGCGGTCTACGGCGACCTGATCCCGGTGCTGCGACAAAGCGATCTTAGAATCGTTAATCTTGAATGCTCGCTGACCTCAGACGTCTCAGCTATATGGAAGAGCGGATCGGTCCTTAAAGGAGATCCGGAGCATGTTCACGGGCTGACGGTGGTTCCATTTGAAATCGCCACCCTCGGAAATAATCATGTTTTCGACCACGGGGTGGATGCGTTTAAACAGACGCGGGCGCTCTTGACTGATAATGCGATCCAAACACTCGGTGCAGGCATGTCGGCAAAAGAGGCGCAAAACCCTTTAATTCTCAACGTGGGAGACATAAGGGTTGCCATTATTAATTTCAGTGAAGGCGAGGACCTTAAGGCTGCTGGAAGCGGCGCGGGCGTATTCGGCTGGAAAGTCGACGATGTCATCGCCGGTATCGAGCAAATCCGAAAATCAATCGACGTTCTCATCGTCATCTGCCACTGCGGTGTGGAGTATATCCCCTTTCCACCGCCTTACGTCGCGGCGGCTTTTCAGCGGATCGCTGATGCCGGCGCCGATCTTGTCATCGGGCATCACCCCCACGTTCCCCAGGGCGTCCAGATCCATAAAAACGTCCCCATTTGTTACAGTATGGGTAACTTTGTATTTTATCAAGAAACCGATCTTAAGTACCGCAAAATTGGCTATTTGATCAAGGCAGGTATAGCCAAAAGAGCCGTTACGCACATTGAGCTTATTCCGTATGGTATCTATCCCCATGGCCTCAGTTTGTTGAAAGGTGCAAAATATCACCGGTTTTTCGAAAAATTAAAACAGGTTTCTTTGCCCCTAAATGATCTCACCAAAATCGGCCAAGCTTGGCACGGATTTTTACGATACTATGGCGTTAAAGGTTTTTTTGATGAAATCGAGATGCTTTTAGCCAAATTGCGTGAAGATCCAAAAAAAGGCGCGGCCATGTTCAGAAACCGGATCAGCACCATGCAGCATAACCAGCACTGGATAGATGCCATGACAAGAATCATTGACGGCCGGATCGATTCGTCTCCCCAGTGGGCTTATGACCTGACCCGGGAATGGCTCACCGCGAAGATTGATTGAAAACGGAGCGGCCGAGGAAACGCCGCTCCGTTTGCCTCAAAACCGTTAAGACGAGCAGGCCCTTTGTGGGCACGGCCGGAAAGGACGGACAGGAAATGGATTCAGCACCCGATAAAAGCGTAAAAGCGGTTTTGAATAAGAAAAACATCTCAATTCTCATAACTGATTCGGGTCTTGGAGGAATCTCCATCTGTGCCGATGTGGTTTCCCGGCTGCATCGCCAGCCCCTTTTTGAGGATGCCGCCATCACATATTTCAATGCCTGGCCTGAGCAGAACCGGGGTTATAACAAATTCGACACCATAACCGAAAGAGTTCGAATTTTTAACCAGGCGCTTGTCAGCATGGAATCGTATCATCCCGATCTGATCATGATCGCCTGCAATACGCTCTCAGCGCTGTATGATAGAACCGAGTTTAGCCGTCATTCCGGGATACCGGTTTTGGGTATCATCGATTTCGGCGTCGACCTCATCCATGAAAACCTGATCAAGACACCTGACAGTAAAGCGCTCATTCTGGGCACCCTTACGATGATTGCCGAGAATCGGCATAAAGAGATCCTGATCGAAAAAGGTATCGATAACGACCTTATTATCACCCAGGCTTGCGACGGACTTCCCACTGCAATCGAAAGGAATTCAGAAGGCGAGGCCGTTAATGAGTTGACAGATAAGTATATTCGCGAGGCAGCACAGAAAATAGGTCAGCACCGCGGCAAACTCTTTGTTGCCTTATGCTGTACGCATTTTGGTTACAGCGCGCCCATCATCGCACAAAAAGCAAAACAGTACGTGACGGATTGCGTGGCGATTCTCAATCCCAACGGATTGATGAGTGAATTTTTGTTCGAACAGGGAAGCGACGACGTTTGTTACAAAACAAACCTCGACATTAAGGTCATTTCCAAAATAGAAATGGATGATGTAAAGATAAGGTCGGTCTCGAGGTTGATACATGATGTTTCACCCGAAACAGCAGAAGCTCTTGCGAATTATGAACATAAACCGGATTTGTTCGTATTTTGATGTGTGAGGCGAAAATGAAGAGAATACTAATAATCACCGGCCTCGGGGTGATGCACAGGGATGGAGGATTTCCGGAAGCGGATTCATCGTGTCATTGACTCTGGCCTTGAAAGGTACGGACTGAGTGAACCATTATCCATTTGGGGGGGTATTTGATTAGGAAATAAAAAGGTCATGAAGATACCCCATTCTCCACCGCTGGTGGCCCAATTACGGAAAGGCGAACTGTGTGAAGGTACAGACGCCCTGGGCGGGTTTGCATTCAAGCTCGATTTTTCAATTCCCTATATCGTCACGGCAATCCATGCCGGATGTCAGGTCCGCGATGAATTGCGATCGTTGATGAGGATTTCCGCACTGGAACAGGCCTATGAAGAGGATACAGCAACAGATCGGATCATACAGGGTCTTCCCAGTACGATTTGGGGCCTGGATTCCCGGACAGAGTATGATCTGAACCGTCCGCCTGAAAGGGCGCTCCCCCTGACCCCGGAAATGTTTTGGGGTCTAAAGGTGTATCAGACACGACCCACGCCTGAAATGAACCTGCGAAGCCTGGATAAGTATGAAGCATTTTATCTTTTCGTTGGAAGCTGCGTAAAGATAATCCTCGAACGTTTCGGCATCTGCCTTGTCTATGATATACATTCCTATAATATTGATCGTCAAGTCGCGCGAGGGTTTGAATCCCCGCCCGTCTTTAACCTCGGCACAGAGCTGCTCGACCGATCAAGATGGAAAGGGGCCATTGATGAATGGCTCAAACTACTGGGTACTATCGAAATACCGGGTTTGCAGACAACTGTCGCAGAAAATGAGGTTTTTTCCGGCTTGGGGGAATTCTGCCGGCGTTTAAGCCAGTGGGATCCGAACATCCTGGTGTTTTCGACAGAGATTTCCAAAGTCTACATGGACGCTCGTGAAGGGATAATATACGATACCATAACCACGTCCTTGCAAAAAGGGCTTCAATCGGCGATCACCGCCCATGTTAGATCGATTTCGGTTCGAGCCCTTCCCTTCTAAAGTGTCTATTTGGATTTTTTGCTATAGAACTCCGGGGAAGTGCATGTAACTGCCATATAACACAGGTCCCTTAGGGATTCCAAAAGCCGAAATATCTCCAACATACATGCAAAATCAGCCATAAGCTCAAACCTGAGGTATCCATATCGCGATCTAATGATTCACACTCAAGCGGACACTTCGTATTTCATATAGCGTTTTAACGAAAGCGCGGATTGCCAGCTACAATCCGGTGAGTTAGATTTACGAAATAAACCGTAATGAAATGAATCACTTTTCCGAGTTGAAGTTCATACAAGACATCGCAACATCTGGTGGGGACCAAATTATTAAGGTTCGTCTGAAAAATGTTAGACTCTTTTAGGGGGTGTAAATCCGGCTAAAATTCATTTGAAATTTCGGTATCTATGGATTACAACTAACATCACAAATCATGACATTCACATTAACTTTAACCATCAAAAGCGTAACTCGTCGGTTTGAGGCGAAGCTTCGTTAGAATATTGTTTGGCATACGAACAAATTTTGGGTTTTTTCCAGCTTTCTACTTCGTGCCATTAGTCTGCAATCACAGGAAATTCCACTATTGTTATGTTAATCATAACCTCTTGAGCGTTTTTCTTACCTGTGTATGGCTTTATCCTTTTACCTGTCAGAACCTCCTAATATTTTCACAAAAAATCTGTAAAATCAAATAGTTTCTGTCTACATTATCCGATCCACCCTATCCCTGATACAAGCAACCAGCCTCTCAAGCTCTTCCTTTTTCAATTCTAACAGAAAATCCAGGTCATTATCTGTTTTTAGAATCTCCTTAATCTTGTCTAACAGCTTTTCCTTTGTCATACCCGCTCCCATGGTCTCAAGCTGACTGTGATCCTATGCTAACTACATCCTATCAAGATAACAGCTCTTCTCTATCCTAACCCTACCTAAAACATTATCAAATTTTGGAGGCTGAAGTCAAAGGTTTGCGATTGAAATATAGAATAATGAGAGTTGCCTCTGAACTGTTCAGATCATTTTAGACTAAACCCCTTGGCTAAGAAAAAGCAGGCCAAAATGAACCTCCAGCAATCGATAGACATCAGGATATCAAAATAATATCCAAATATTTCTGAAAAGCACTGAATTACGGATACATAGCAGGTATTCAAATTCAAATAATCGATTAGTCATGCCTGGTACAATTCCTGGGTCCCAAGAAAGTTATTCAAGCATGGAAAGATGAACCACAGGCGGATTTTAGA
>JAZGFK010000024.1:0-21065 GCA_036479375.1 Pontiella sp.
ACACGGGGCGCGTGGATTGAAACCTTAAATCGAACGTGCTTGAATTGGACGTGCAGGGTCGCGCCCCACACGGGGCGCGGGGATTGAAACTTAATATGTCCATCAGCCGTCGCACCGATCAGGTCGCGCCCCACACGGGGCGCGTGGATTGAAACCAGAACTCACGGATTGGCGCGGGCATGGCAGCAGGTCGCGCCCCACACGGGGCGCGTGGATTGAAACATTAGCCTGTTCGGCTATCTCATGGGGTAGGAGTCGCGCCCCACACGGGGCGCGTGGATTGAAACAAAGCAGTCGCCGCAGCGTGAGGCGCAATCAAAGGTCGCGCCCTACACGGGGCCGGCCACCTTGCCTGACCACTCAATCTGAGACTTTTTTTGCGGGTTGCGCGCACAACAAAATTTGTGACAAACTGTGCTCCTGAATTATTTGAGGATTGGGTATGAGCATATCATCTTTTGAGCAATGGGGTTTTTCAGTAGAGGGTCTTTTTCTGGCGGCAGGTCCCTGCAGTGCGGAGAGCGAAGAACAGGTGGTTGAAACCGCCAGGGCGCTTTCGGGTCAAGGGCTGGCTTTCATGCGTGCGGGAATCTGGAAGCCACGTACCCGGCCAGGCAGTTTTGAGGGTGTTGGTATTAAAGGTCTCCAATGGTTGGAAACGGCGAGGCTGGAAACGGGGCTTAAAGTCGGCACGGAAGTCGCCGAACCTTCTCATGTGGAAGCCTGTCTAGAGCATAATCTTGATGTGCTGTGGGTGGGGGCGCGGACAACCACCAATCCATTCTCCGTTCAGGCGATCGCGGATGCATTGAAGGGGACGGATATTCCTGTGTTCGTGAAAAATCCGATGAGCGAGGATGTGGAACTCTGGATTGGTGCGATTGAGCGGCTCGCCAATGCGGGGCTTACAAAGTTGGGTGCAATCCACCGCGGTGTTAGTTCATCGTTGGAGATGCGATACCGGAATGCTCCGGCCTGGAAAATGCCGATCGAACTGATGCGGCGGATGCCTGAGGTGCCGATTCTTTGCGATCCGAGCCATATTTGCGGCAAGGCTGATTTGATTTCAACCATTGCGCAGGAGGCGATGGATCTGCTGTTTGACGGTTTGATGGTCGAGGTGCATCCCGATCCGCCAAATGCGCTTTCGGATGCGGCGCAGCAGCTCACACCGGATCAGTTTATTTCGATGATTGGAAAAATGGAAATGTCCCACGAACAGAGTGACAACATCAGTTTTATAAACCGAATGAACAATCTTCGCGCGGATGTTGATGAAGTGGACAGCCAGCTTCTTGATCTGCTCGGCCGGCGGATGGAGATTGTTCGCGAGATGGGGCAGCTTAAGACAGCTGAACATGTTTCGACGCTGCAGCCGCACCGCTGGCAGGAAATTTTGGATGATCGGGTAAGGAAGGGCGTCCGCCTTGATCTATCGAAGGATTTTGTGCTGCAGGTCATGCAGTCGATTCACGAAGAGGCCATTCGCCGGCAGGAAGCAGATCGCGTTGAAGGCGCGGAATAAGCTGTAGGTTGGGGCGGGGACCTCATACCACTTACTTAAGCGTTTCCTGCATGAAACAACCCTGAAAATATCCGGTTGATCGGGCACCATGCTCTATCGGTTTTCGCGATAGAGCATATATTCCGCTTCGTCGATCGCGCCATCAGCATTCGTGTCAATTTCCGCGAAGTTTGATCGGATACCGCCGATGACTTCATCGTCAGTAAGTTTTCCGTTACGATCCAGATCATAGCGTCGAAGCAGGGTGGTGAACGCATTACCCCCTGCGAATGAAGGGGTGTTTACCTTTTTTACTTTTCCGGTATTTTGCCGTCCAAAAACCTTTCCTCCAAATGGATCCTCTTTCAGATAGATGAAGTATTGCTGGCTCACTTCAATATTACGTTTTGATTTTGGGGAATAAACCGTATAGGTGACCTGTAGGGCAAGGGGTTTGTTGAGGTCCAATTTACGTGCGATGAGCAGAAATTCTCTGGGTTCGGAGTCTGTTGCTTTTGATGTGATGCGTGGAGCCTGATTTATGGATGGTGCCACAACACCCCCCGGTGCTTTTATGGCATAGCGCATAGGATCGCCGAGATTGTTCCATTCCGACTTGTAGAGCGGATCAATGTGGAAACCGAGGTAAAGTTGGCCGTCGCCCGTTTCTCTAAGCTCCTCGTTTCCTTCGACCCTGACTTTTACATAATGCGGTTGGTTCGATTCCAACGGTGTTAGTTGTAAGGGAAGAAACTGGTCGGATTTTGGACTCACTTTAATCCGCGTAACCAGCTTCGTTTCTAACGCATGGATCGGCTCGATCTTTGGCTTTGCGAGCGTGTCAATAGGGGTAGGCAGTTCCACCTGGCCAGCAAGGTTGACGAGTGCCTGACGAAATTCGGTATCGTTGGACATCGGGCCGGCATAGACTTCGGTGCTGCCTGCATCAAAAATAAATACGCTTTCCACGGAATTCGGCGATAAAGCTTTTGCCGCCTGATTATCCATAACATCGCATAGCCATGGTATTCCGGTTGATAGTTGTTCTCTGGCTAGAATGATCTGCTGCCCACGTTCTTTTAGATTGAAGGGCTGGAGATATCCATTGTTTTCGGGGTGAAGAAGATAGCGATAGATGTAATAAAATTGGATGCCCTTAGGACGGTAGTCGAGGGCGGTGGTTTCGATCTTCCGGTAATGGCTGATAAAATTAGGATCGGTCAAATCGCCAAGCACCAGAACGGTATATTCGCTGTCCGCCACAATGCTGCTCAGCTTAATTTTAGTGCCCTGAGCATTGTGGACAAACTCGTCGCCCAGTTTACGCTTTGGTTTCGGCGCCGGCTCAGGTTTTTCAGCAACCTGTGTTTTTGGGGTGCGGTTTGCCGAATTTGGATCTTTAGAACGATGGGTTAGTTTAGTCGCTTCTTCCAGCGTTGAGGCAACGATTGACGTTTCATCATTCTGAATATTTTCGTTCCCCTTTGTTCCGCGATTCCCACTGAATGTAGTGTCAGAAACCAACGCAACAATACCGCCAACGTTGGAAAGAGCACCCGCGCCATGAGTGGAAAAATTTCGATCGAATGTGCACGCGACGATTTGTGGGTTGTAGGCTCCGCTAAGGAAAATCGCTCCCCCTCCCTTGGTGGCGGAGTTTTCCGAGAATCCGCATTCCTTGATGGTAAGTTCCATGCCGTTTTTCAATTCCGAACGGGCTGAAATGGCCCCGCCTTTTCCATCGGTTGCGTTGTATAGAAAGGAGGTTTTTTCGAGTATGGCTTTTGCCTCAACCGTCAGAACGATGGAACCACCGGTTACCGCCGCGAAATTAGAAGAAAAAATCGAATCCAGAATCTTTAGTTCAGAGCGGCCGGTTGAAGCAATGGCTCCACCTGATTCTGCGGAGTTGGAGTAGAACGTGCAATTGGTAACTAAAATGTTCGAGCTCCGAATGTGAATGGCTCCGCCCGATTCCGCATAGTTTTTCTCGAATGTGCAGTTGGCAATAACCGCGCCGCTGGAGTCGGGAGGAAAAAGTAGACCCCCACCGAACCGGTGTTCCGCAGCAGAGTTGGCATTGCCTCGTGTAATAATAAACCCGTCGATTCGACTGTGAGATGCACCGGTAAGTACATGGAAGCTATTATCGGATGTCGCACCAACCCGACCAAACTCACCGCTTAAAATGGTACGGTTCGCTTTTACGTTACGCTGATCCATCTGCGTTTCATTACCCCGGAATCCGCCATAGAGGGCAACATTAGGTTTCAGTTCAATCGTGGAACTCCGGCTTAATCCATCCGATTTATGTACGCCGGCTTTAACCCAGACATCGCCACCGCCAGCATCAGAGGCCGCATTGATCGCACCCTGCACGGTGGAAAAAGCGCTCGACCATGATAGCCCCTCCGGATTTTCACCCCGGAATTTATGGTCAACATAGAACGTTTCGGCTGTCGATGTACTTACGAAAAGAAGGGCGTTAATCACCAGAAAAGCGGAAGCGGGAGTAACCTTAAGTTTTTTATATGAAAACATAGGGTAACTATCTATCACGAGGGAAACAAACCGCTCAAACTTAAACAGATTTTAATCGCCGGATTTCCGCCAGGGATGACGAATGGACAAAATGGGAGGTGGGCGATTCTAAAAGAATGGACTTGCGTTGAAACCGTTTGAATTTATACATTCCGCGTCTTCCACACCGGAGAGATGTCTGAGTGGTTTAAGGTACCGGTCTTGAAAACCGGAGAGGCGCAAGCTTCCGGGGGTTCGAATCCCTCTCTCTCCGCCATCCTTCGCTCGTAGCGGAGCAAGAGTGAAGGATGCCACGTTCCGTAGCCCTTCGCGAAGCGATAGGCGAAGGCGGGCTTTAACGCTCCCATACGAGGCTGCGGCTTGGCATGCCATCCCATAAATTCCATTACGTCTACATCTTGATCTCCGAACAAGATTCGACACGACATTATAGTAGGATGCACCGCGGATATTGACGCCAGACTCAAAAAGCATAACGAAGGTGGATGTCCGCACACTTCGAAATGTCGCCCATGGAGAATCGAAACGGCAGTAGCATTTCGTGACAAAAGCAAAGCGATCACATTCGAATCGTATCTCAAGTCAGGTTCAGGCAGAGCGTTTTCCCGTCGCCATTTCTGATCCGTCAAAGAAGGATGAGAATCCCTGGGGTTTGACGCGAAGCGAGGCATGAGGAACGAAAGCAGTGAACATCAATGTCGCTCTCTTCAATATTTTCGGGCAGCGGATTTTCTACTTAATTGTCCTTTTTTAATAGGATTTACTAATCATTCGGTAATTCGATCTCCTGATTTAACGTTAGAAAAGGTATTGCATGAATCCGATTTGTTCAGTATTTATTGAACATCATGAATGGTACGTCTGAAGAGGTTCGCTCCCTGAGTGAAATTGAAAGCGAAGTTATCGCGGTTTTTCTGCGCATGGCGGATGTATTGAATTTGCCGCGTTCAGTTGGCGAAATCTATGGTGTTCTCTTCATTTCCACGAAACCCCTCTGTCTGGATGATTGCCGGGTCCGTTTAAATATCAGCAAGGGTTCAACCAGTCAGGGTTTGAAAATCCTCCGATCATTCGGCGCGATCCGCACGGTTTATATTCCCGGTGACCGCAAGGATTATTACGTGGCAGAAACCTCGTTGCGTAAAATCGCCTCGGGATTTGCCAGTGAGCAAATTCAACCGCATGTGGCCAGCGGCCAAGACCGTATTGTTCGTATCCGGGAACTGCTTGAAACATACGAATCTGACGAAAAGGAAGATTTGTCGGATAAAATTGATTTGCTGGAAAACTGGCAACGTCGTGCGGGCAAGACGCTCCCGCTTATTTTGAAGTTGATCGGCAGTTGAACTATATTTATGAAGCATACAAAACAATTTGAATCGGGCGAACGCTGGTACTGTATTCGTACCAAGCCCAAAAAAGAGCGGATGGCCTCGGTCAACATGGCTTCGCTCCATGGGTTGGAGGTTTTTTGCCCGCAGATTCGTTTTCGCCGTAAAACTGTGCGCGGCCCGGTCTGGTTTCAGGAAGCCATGTTTCCCGGCTACATGTTTGCCCGGTTCGATATGTTTGAAATGAAACGGGCGGTTTCGTACTCACCGGGCGTGTTGAATATTCCCGTTTTTAACGAAAGAATTGTTCCCATTCCTGCTTCAGTAATTGATTCGCTGCGTATTGATCTGGATGAAGACAGCGTGGTGGATGCCGGAATTCCTTTGGAAGTGGGCGAGGAAACAACCATTCTGGATGGCTCGATGCGTGGGCTGAAAGTGAAAGTGATTAAGGTTATGCCCGCGGAAGGGCGGGTGGGCGTATTGCTCGAATTGCTCGGTACGCTGGTTGAGGCGGAGTTTGCAGCCAGTTCGCTGGAACAACGCACGGAACATCGCGTGACTGTAGAGCAGTAACACTGCAGCACCTGTTTATCCAATGTCTGGATATTCAATACATTTTGAGAATGCATGGAAGGTTTCAGTCAAACAGGCTGAGCGACCGCGGGCGGCAGCGTGCAAACATAAGGAATTGCTATGTGTGGAATTGTAGGATACTTCGGAAAACGAAACGCGTCGGACATCCTGGTTGATGGTCTCAGACGAATGGAATATCGGGGCTATGACTCGGCTGGGGTAGCGTGTCTTTTTGACGGTCAAATTGGCGTGGTTAAAAATCCGGGTAAAATAAAGGGTTTGCGGGAAAGGGTAGACGCAACAGGGTCGGATATTTTGCGCCAATCGATCATGGGCATTGGTCATACGCGCTGGGCAACGCATGGTCCGCCAAACGAAGTAAACGCCCATCCCCATCTTGATGCGTCCGGACATTTTGTAATGGTCCATAACGGCATTATTGAAAACTACAAGGAGATCAAGGCCGGCCTGGCGCAACATGGAATTGAATGTGTATCGGATACCGATTCCGAGGCCTTGGTTCAGCTGATCGCATACTGCTATCAAGGCAATCTCGAAACCGCGGTGACGGAAGCGCTGAAAAAAATCAAGGGCACGTACGGTATTGTTGTTATGACGGACCACGAACCTGAAAAGTTGGTAACCGCGCGTTGTGGCAGCCCGATTGTGATTGGTCTGGGTAAAGACGAAATCGTTATTGCCAGCGACGCTTCAGCCATCATTCCGCACACCCGTGATGCCATGTATCTTGAGGATTACGACATGGCGGTTATCACGGCCGATGGGGTACAGATGTTCGATCTGCAGCATTCGCCGGTCAATCGCGAAGTAACGGAAATGGATTGGGATGCCGGTTCTGCTGAGAAGGGGGACTATCCCCACTTTATGCTTAAGGAAATATTCGAACAGCCTGCGTCCATCCGAAATGCCATTCGTGGTCGTCTCGATTTTGATATGGGTACATCGATTCTTTCCGGGCTCGATTTTTCACCACGCGACGCCGCACAGATTGGGCGGGTGCTTGTCGTTGGTTGCGGAACCTCGATGAATGCCGGCATGGTCGGTGAATACGCCATAGAGGAAATGGCAGGCATACCGGCAGAAGTGGAGCAAGCCGCTGAATTCCGTTACCGAAATCCAATTGTTAATCCGCATGACCTGGTCGTGGCGATCAGTCAGTCCGGTGAAACAGCCGATACGTTGGCCGCCGTGCGCGAGGCTAAGCACAAAGGAGCTATTGTGGCCGGACTGTGTAATGTAGTGGGCTCGACCATTGCGCGTGAAACTGGACGCGGGGTTTATTTGCATGCCGGCCCCGAAATCGGGGTGGCTTCCACCAAAGCCTTTACCTGTCAGGTGGCGGTTATGCTCATGATGGCGCTCAAGTTAGGCCGCGGCCGCCGAATGACCCGCTATGAGGGCGAAGGAATCTGTCGTTGGATTGAGCGTCTGCCGGAACTGGTTGAAAAAGTTTTGGCGCAGAACGATGCGATTAAGGCGGTTGCCCAAAAATATGCGAAGAATGAAAACGCCTTCTTTATCGGGCGCGGTTACCTCTATCCAGTCGCATTGGAAGGGGCACTTAAGTTGAAGGAAATCAGCTACATCCATGCAGAGGGTTATCATGCCGCCGAGCTGAAGCACGGGCCAATTGCCTTGCTACAGGAAAATACGCCGATTGTAGCGTTGCTTAACAACGTTCCGGGTAAGGAAAAAACCATGGGAAACGCAGAGGAGTGCAAGGCGCGCAAAGCGCCGGTCATTGCTGTTGTAAGTGAAGGTGATGAAGCGACTGCTGAGGGATTCGACGATATGATCATTGTGCCCGCCTGCCCGCCTTGCATCGCCGCCGTTCCGACCGCGGTTGCCTTGCAACTATTGGCCTATCATATTGCAGCAGCACGTGGATGTGAAATAGATCAGCCTAGAAATCTAGCCAAATCAGTAACGGTGGAATAATGAATTTAATTGAAATCGCTGTAAAGACCGCGCTTGAAGCCGGTGACGCCATACTTGAAATCTACGAACAGGATTTTGAAGTGGAATATAAAGCCGACGAATCACCGCTTACTTCTGCGGATAAGGCCTCGCACAATATTATTGTCCAGGCATTGGAAACGACACCCTATCCGGTTCTTTCGGAAGAGAGTGCGGAAATTGGCTACGATGAGCGAAAAGAATGGTCGACGTACTGGCTGGTTGATCCGATTGATGGAACCAAAGAGTTCATCAAAAAGAATGGAGAATTCACCGTTAATATCGCTTTGGTCAAAAATGGAGTTCCGGTTCTTGGCGTGGTCTATGTTCCGGTTGTCGAGACGCTTTATGTGGGCCGTGAAAATGGGGCATTTAAAGCGATCAAAGGACAGCATTACCAGAATCAGGAAGATTTGCTCGCAAAGCTTCCTGATCTTGAAAATTTCCAACCCTTGAAGGTGAGCGGAAAGCCATCGGGACCATTGCGTGTGGTTGCATCAAAGTCACATTGCAATGAGGAAACCGTGGCTTTTATTGCAGAACTTGAAGAGAAATACGGGAAAGCAGCGCTGGTTTCCAAAGGGAGTTCGCTAAAGCTTTGCATGGTTGCTGAAGGCAGTGCGGATATCTATCCACGCATTGCGCCCACCATGGAATGGGACACCGCAGCGGCCGATGCGGTTGTACGCGCGGCGGGCGGAAAGGTCTTTGAATATGTGAAAGAAGTACGTTCTTCAGACTATCTATGCACGAACGAATCGGTGAAAGAAGTTCCCTATAATAAGAAGAATCTCTTAAACCCTTACTTTGTAGTAAGCGGTTTAGGGGAATAAAACTTCAGTTAACGATAGACAGATCAGTTAATAGATTATAGGAATACACACCTTTCTGCAAAACAATGGAATTTGGAGACACATATGAGCGGTTATAACTTATCGCATTTGAAACAACTGGAAGCCGAAAGCATCCATATTATTCGTGAGGTTGCGGCAGAGTTCGACAACCCGGTAATGCTCTATTCAATCGGCAAGGATTCGTCGGTCATGCTGCATCTTGCACACAAGGCCTTCGCTCCCGGTAAGATTCCTTTTCCACTGATGCACGTCGATACCCAATGGAAATTCGGCGAGATGTACAAGTTCCGCACCTTGATGGCTGAAAAGTATGAAGTAGATGTAAAGGTTTGGATCAATCCTGACGGAAAGGATGAGGTGGGTCCTTTTACGCATGGTTCTGAAAAGCATACCCAGATCATGAAAACCGAGGGCCTTAAGCAAGCGCTCGACCACTACGGATTTGATGCCGCATTTGGCGGAGCCCGCCGCGATGAAGAAAAGAGCCGCGCCAAAGAACGGGTTTATAGTTTCCGGAACGAGTTTCACCAGTGGGATCCAAAAAACCAGCGTCCTGAACTTTGGAATCTCTATAACGCGAAGGTCAATAAAGGGGAATCGATCCGTGTCTTCCCGCTCTCCAACTGGACCGAACTCGATATCTGGCTTTACCTGCTTCGTGAAGATATTCCAATTGTACCCTTGTACTATGCCGCCGAACGTCCGGTGGTTGAGCGCGATGGCACGTTGATCATGATCGACGATGACCGCATGCCCCTGAAAGATGGCGAAACGCCGATGATGAAAAAGGTGCGTTTCCGCACATTAGGGTGCTATCCGCTGACTGGCGCGGTTGAATCCGAAGCAGAAACGGTGGAAGAAATCGTACAGGAAATGCTCCTGACAACCACCTCCGAGCGTCAGGGACGCGTGATTGATGGAGACAACTCCTCCATGGAAGATAAGAAAAAAGACGGGTACTTCTGATCTTGCAGGGCAAGATTAGAGGCAAAGCGCATGGCGCAGAGAATAAAATGGCGAAGTTTCGGTTCCAGGATTTAGAGATTTGGCAAAAGGCCATCGATATTGGCGACTGTTTGCTCGATATTGCAGATCGTCTGGAAGCGGAGAAAAAGTTCCGTTTTTCTGAGCAGTTGCGTGGAGCTGCTTTGAGCATATCCAATAATATTGCAGAGGGATCTGGTTCGGATTCGGATAAGGAATTTGCGCAGTTTTTGAATTATGCCAAGCGATCATGCTTCGAAGACGCCAATATGCTGATTGTTTTTGCACGTAGAAATCTTATCTCGGAAAGCGAGAGGGAAGAGCTGTTTGAATTGCTTGATGAGGTGAGCAGGAAAATTGAAAATTTTAAAAAAAGACTCAGGGGCTAGCTGGCCATGCGCCATGCCCTCTGCGCTTTGCGGAGAACGAAGAATGAGTGAACCAACGTACAAAATTCAAGAAGAAGAACTCATTCGTGGAGATATTACTGAATATCTTCATCGGCATGAAACGAAGGATTTACTCCGCTTTCTAACCTGTGGTTCGGTGGATGATGGTAAATCGACGTTGATCGGCCGTTTGTTATATGACAGCCATATGATCTATGAAGATCAGCTGGAAAAGATAACGAAGGATTCGAAGATCTATGGCACAACGGATGATGCATTTGATCCGGCTTTATTAACGGATGGCCTTAAAGCCGAACGCGAGCAAGGAATTACGATCGATGTGGCCTATCGTTATTTTTCAACCGACCGCCGGAAATTCATTATTGCGGATACTCCCGGTCATGAACAGTACACGCGGAACATGGCAACCGGCGCATCCACATGCGACCTCGCAGTAATTTTGATCGATGCCCGTTACGGCGTCATTACCCAGACAAAACGGCATAGTTTTATCTGTTCTTTATTGGGCATCAAGCACGTCATTGTGGCGGTCAATAAAATGGACATAGCCGATTGGTCGGAACAAAAATTTGAAGAAATTAAGAGCGAATATAACTCGTTTGTCTCCCGGCTTAATTTTGCTGATATTCACTTTATCCCGATGTCTGCCCTCAAGGGCGACAACGTGGTTGACCGAAGCGAACATATGCCATGGTATGATGGCCCAACGTTCCTACATCATCTCGAAGGTGTAAATATTTCAAGTGATCGCAATCTGATCGATATGCGGTTGCCGATTCAATGTGTACTGCGGCCGAATCTCGACTTCCGTGGCTTTAGCGGCACGTTGGCTTCCGGTGTGATACGGGTTGGCGACGCAGTAACCAGTTTGCCTTCGCGTCAGGAATCGAAGATAAAGGCTATTCATGGTCCGGACGGAGAGATTGATGAAGCCTTTTCTCCGCAGGCCATTACGGTAACGCTTGAAGATGAGATTGATGTTTCCCGCGGCAACATGCTTGTGCCTGTAAACAACGTTCCTCATATCGGAAATGAATTTGAAGCCATGGTGGTTTGGATGCATGAAGGTGCTGCCAAACCCGGAAAGAATTATCTGATCAAGCATACCACCAGTATGGTTCCCGGGGTTCTATCTGATATTCGCTACAAGGTGGATGTGAACACCATGAAGCGCGATAAGAATGCGGAAGAGGGTGCGGTTGAATCACTCGAACTTAACGAAATCGGTCGCTGCCACATTACATTGCATCGTCCAATTGCCTTTGATCCATACGACCGCAATCGTTCGACGGGTGCTTTCATTATTGTAGATCGTCTGACTAACGCAACGGTTGCTGCCGGTATGATCGTCGACCGTATCGTTTCAAAACCCGGACACAAAAAAGGTCCCGTCAGCCAGAATATTGTCAAGAGCGATAGTCTGGTTAGTGCAGCAGACCGCAGTAAGCTGCTGGGCCAGAAGGGATCAACCATCTGGCTTACGGGGTTGAGTGGTTCCGGAAAATCGACCGTTGCGAATGAGCTTGAAAAAGAACTGATTAATCAGGGCCAGCTTTGCTACGTCCTGGATGGCGACAATGTCCGCCACGGACTGAATCGTGATCTAGGCTTCTCGATGGAAGATCGAAAAGAAAATATTCGCCGAATCGCCGAAGTGGCGGCTTTGATGAATGATGCTGGAGTAATCGTAATCACGTCCTTCATCTCGCCGTATATTTCCGACCGGGCATCTGCACGCGAAGTCATTGGTGATGAATCCTTCATTGAAGTATTTGTCGATACACCGATCGAAATTTGCGAACAGCGGGATCCGAAAGGGCTCTACAAAAAGGCTCGCTCTGGAGAGATTCAGCAATTCACCGGAATCAGCGATCCGTATGAAGCGCCTCAGGATGCAGAAATTGCCATCGTAACGGATGAAATTACTCCGGAAGCGGCTGTAGCCATTATTATTGATGACCTGAACGGACGTGGCATTATTAGTTAAGACACTCGTTTCTACTGTTTGAAAACCTGCTCTCATAGGATGCAGAACACACTTATAACAGGATCAAAGGGGCAGCTCGGAACCGACTGCCTCGACGTTTTCAAAGATGCTTCCGGATTAACCGGGGTTGATCTGCCGGAGGTCGACCTTTCCGACCGTTTCCAATGTATGGAAGTATTGGATCGGATTCGGCCTGAGTTAATTATTAACTGCGCGGCTTATACCGCTGTTGATGCCTGTGAATCAGATGCCAGTTGTTGGAAAGCAAATGCTGATTTACCCGGTTATCTAGCCGAGTGGGTAGAAGCCAATAAGGCTTTTCTGATCCATGTTTCGACGGATTATATTTTTCAGGGTGATAAGCCGTTATTTGAAGTTTCGCTCGAAACGGATAAACCAAATCCGATTTCCGAATATGGGAAATCGAAGTTGGCTGGTGAATGTGCGATTGCGGAACATACGGAACGATTCGCGATACTACGCACGGCCTGGCTTTACGGTGCGCACGGAAATAATTTCCTTAAGACCATGCTTCGTCTGACGCTTCAAAATCCGGACAAGGAATTTAAGGTTGTCGCCGACCAGTATGGTTCGCCGACCACATCGCACAAGCTAGCGCGTCAGATTCGGGTCGTAGCGGAACAACGTGCAACCGGAATTTTTCATGCAACGTCCGAAGGATATTGCACGTGGTATGAGCTGGCCTGTGCCTTTTTGGATGGCTTGGAAATCGAGCATAGTTTCATTCCCTGCGGCACCGAAGAATTTCCGACACCGACCAAGCGGCCTCTTAATTCGATTCTTGAGAATGCACGGGCGAAAGAATTAGACATCAACATATTCAAAGATTGGAAGGATGAGTTGAATCTGTTTGTTGAACAAAATGGAACTGCTGTTTTAGAGGAAATCAAGGCGCTATGAAAAAAGTAATCGTGACGGGCGGAGCAGGATTTATCGGATCGGCGGTTTGTCGCTATCTGGTGAAAGAAAAAGGCGTTGAAGTGCTAAATCTGGACAAGCTTACCTACGCGGGTGTACCGGAATCGCTGAAGGAAATCGAGAAGAGTCCATTGTACCGTTTTGAACAGGCGGATGTTTGTGACAAAGAAGCTGTGGCGTCTATATTAGCCGATTTTAAACCGGATGCCGTCATGCATCTGGCTGCTGAATTTCATGTTGATCGATCGATCGATGGGCCGGCCGCGTTCATTGAAACCAATATTGTTGGAACCTACAGCATGCTTGAGTGCGCCCGCGAATACTGGCTGACTCTTCCTAAATCGGTTGAAGAGCAAAAGTTGTCCGCTGATGGCTGTTCGCTGTCCTCTGAATTCAGGTTTCACCACATTTCCACCGATGAGGTGTATGGCTCTCTCGGGGATGAAGGCTTGTTTGATGAAACGACCCCTTATGACCCGCGTTCTCCGTATTCTGCGAGTAAGGCGTCTAGCGATCATCTGGTGATGGCCTGGTTCCATACATACGATTTCCCTGTTGTGATCACGAATTGTTCAAACAATTATGGTCCGTATCATTTTCCTGAAAAACTGATTCCGCTGGTCATCCTGAATGCACTGGATGAAAAACCGCTTCCTATTTATGGGAAAGGCGACAACATCCGCGATTGGCTGTATGTCGAAGATCATGCATGCGCACTGGTCACCGTGGTTGAAAAGGGTGAACTCGGCGAAACCTATAATGTGGGTGGACGCAATGAACGCACCAATCTCGAAGTGGTGGAAACCATCTGTACCATCCTCGACGAACTTAAGCCCCGCGTGGCCGGAGTATATAAAGATTTGATCACCTTTGTGACCGACCGACCGGGGCACGACGCGCGTTACGCCATCGATGCCACAAAACTCGAAACCGAGTTGGGTTGGAAGGCAGAAGAAAACTTTGATACCGGCATTCGCCGAACCATCCAGTGGTACCTTGATAATGATTGGTGGTGGCGGCCAATTCGGGAAGGGCGATATTCGGGGGAACGGCTTGGACGGGCATAGCCCGTCAAGCCGGCGATCAGCGGATAGAAATCAGAGGTCAGATAGACATGAGGATATATTCAGCGAAAGATTTAGAGGTTTATAAAAAGGCCTACACGGTTTCCATGGAGATCTTTCAACTCAGTAAATCGTGGCCGTCGGAGGAGAGATACGCTCTGGTCGATCAGGTCCGGCGAAGCTCCCGTTCTGTTTGCAGCAACTTGCGCGAGGCTTGGGTAAAGCGACGATATGAAAGGTATAATTCTAGCAGGCGGAAGTGGAACACGGCTTTATCCATTAACTCAGGTGGTGAGTAAACAGATGCTACCCGTCTATGACAAGCCGATGATCTATTATCCGTTGTCGACTTTAATGCTGGCCGGAATTCGCGAGGTCCTGATCATCAGTACGCCGTACGATCTTCCGATGTTTGAAAAGCTGTTGGGCGACGGCTCGCAGATTGGTATGACGTTTAGCTATGCCGAACAGCCCAATCCGGAAGGGCTGGCGCAGGCGTTTATTATCGGCAAGGATTTTATTGGCGATGATTCGGTGGCGATGGTGCTGGGCGATAATCTGTTTTACGGGCACGGGTTTCGGGGCATGCTGGAAACTGCTGTCGGGCAGCAAACAGGCGCTACGATTTTTGCCTATCCAGTCATGGATCCAGAACGTTATGGCATTGTTGAATTCGATGATAATGGCAAGGCACTCTCTATTGAGGAAAAACCTGAGAAACCGAAGTCGAACTATGCCATACCCGGCCTCTATTTTTATGATAACCGCGTTGTGGAGATTGCTAAGAACCTGAAGCCCTCGGCTCGCGGCGAGTTGGAAATTACGGATGTGTGCAAGCAGTATCTGGAATGGGGCGACTTGAGTGTTCATAATCTGGGTCGCGGTTTTGCCTGGCTCGATACGGGTACGCATGATGCCATGCATGATGCTGCAAGTTATGTTGAGACCATCGAAAAACGGCAGGGATTGAAGATTTCCTGTATCGAGGAGATTGCTTTCCGTTTGGGTTATATTGATCGGGGTCAACTTACAGCCCTCGGTAAAGTGTTGGAAAAGAATGCCTACGGGCAATACCTGCTACGCCTTGCTCAAGGGGAGCTGTAGGTAGATTGTCGCCGAGGTTTTAATTAGTGTCAGATTTGGTCTAAGGGATAGAAAAGGAGCATGAAATGAAAAAGGCATTGATTACCGGAATTACCGGACAGGATGGTTCGTATTTAACGGAGTTGCTACTAGCTAAAGGCTATGAAGTTCACGGCATTATTCGCCGGGCCAGTTCTTTTAATACACACCGGATTGATCACCTTTATCAGGATCAGCTGGAAGGAAATCCGAAAATGATTTTGCATTACGGCGATATGACGGACTCAAGTAACCTCAATCGTCTTATCGAAAAAATTGAGCCATCGGAAATTTATAATCTGGCTGCACAGTCTCATGTTCAGGTTTCATTTGAGGTTCCGGAATATACCGCAGAGGCCGATGCTATCGGTGTATTGCGTATTCTGGACGCCATTCGTGAAACCGGTGTTGATGCCCGTTTTTACCAGGCTTCCACCTCCGAATTGTATGGCCAGGTAATGGAAGTTCCTCAGACAGAAACCACGCCGTTTTATCCTCGGTCTCCTTATGCGGTCGCAAAGCAATATGGCTTCTGGATCGTTAAGAACTACCGCGAATCCTATGGTCTTCATGCAAGCAACGGAATCCTCTTCAATCATGAATCTCCGCGTCGCGGGGAAACTTTTGTGACCCGTAAAATTACGATGGCTGTGGCGCGCATATCGCGTGGTCTGCAGAAGTGTCTCTATATGGGTAATATCGATGCCTATCGCGATTGGGGTTATGCCCCCGACTATGTCGAAATGATGTGGATGATGCTTCAGCAGGACACCCCCGACGATTACGTCGTTGCGACCAACGAAATGCATACCGTACGTGAGTTCATCGAAAAATCATTTGCGCGCGTAAATATTGAAATCGTGTGGGAAGGCGAAGACGTTAATGAAACGGGTAAAAATAAGGCTACCGGTGAAGTCGTTGTTCGCATGGACGAGCGTTACTACCGTCCTTGCGAAGTTGAACAACTACTCGGCGATCCTGCCAAAGCGAAACGCCAGCTCGGATGGGAACCTCAGGTTAAGTTTGAGGAACTGGTTCAAATTATGACCGACGGGGATCTTCGTTTACTGGATGATCCCGCCTACGAGGTAGGATTTTAACTTGCAGCCATTAGCTGACAGCAAACAGCTTAACGATGAGAGACTTCCGAAAAATAAAAGCATGGCAGTTGGCCGATGAACTTACGCTTCAACTTTATACTATCACGAAAAGATTCCCAAAAGAGGAGTTGTTCGCTCTTACTTCACAGCTGAGGAGAGCTGCTTATTCTGTTCCTTCTAATATTGCCGAAGGAGCAGGCCGAAGAACGGTTAAGGATTTTCTTCGTTTTCTGGATATTGCCAAAGGATCGATTAATGAAGTTCAATACTTTGTTCATTTGGCATCGCGATTACATTATTTGACAAAAGATGATGCATCGAGTCTAACGGTTGCAGCTGATGAGGTTGCTAAGTGCCTCTCTGGTTATATGAAGGCTATTGAAAGTGATTTAAAATAAGGAAGAGCTATTAGCTAAAAGCGGCCCGCGGCCCGTTTTCTGCTGTGCGCTTATTGCTGTTGGCTTCGTGCTGACAGCTGTGAGCTAAATTTAAGGAATGACTATGAACTTAAATTCAAAAATCTACGTTGCCGGCCATCGCGGACTGGTGGGATCCGGGATCTGGCGGGCTCTGAAACGACATGGCTATACAAATCTCATCGGAAAAACACGCGCCGAATTGGATCTGATTAATCAGCAGGCCGTCGATGAGTTTTTTGAAAGTGAAAAACTAGAATATGTAATTGTTGTGGCAGCAAAGGTAGGAGGTATTTCGGCGAACAATACGTGCCGCGCGCAGTTCCTGTACGAAAACCTGATGATCGAAGCCAATCTGATTCATTCAGCGTACAAACATGAAGCTAAAAAGTTGTTGTTCCTTGGATCCAGCTGTATCTATCCGAAGATGGCCCCTCAGCCCATGAAGGAAGAATGCATTCTTACGGGATCGCTCGAGCCAACCAACGAACCCTATGCGATTTCAAAGATTGCCGGTATCCGTATGTGCGATGCCTATAATCGCCAGTACGGAACCAACTTTATCTCCGCCATGCCAACGAACATGTATGGACCCGGCGATAACTACCACCCCGAAAACTCGCACGTGCTTCCGGCGTTCATCCGCCGTATACATCTGGCCCACGCGCTTGAACGCAACGATTGGCCTGAATTGGAAAAGGTCTTTCACCACGAAAATTCGCAAAAGAACTCAACAATTCAACAACCCAACAACCAACAACTCATGGATTGGGTGGGAAAATCTGGAATTTCGCTGACCTCCGACCTTTGTCCTCCGACCTCTGAACAAGGCGTTCGCCTCGTCTGCTGGGGCAGTGGTTCACCATTCCGCGAGTTTCTCTACAGCGATGATCTAGCCGAAGCCTGCGTGTTTCTCCTCGAAAACGTGAACTATACCGATATGGCATTTGAAGATGAATCCGGCACGATCCATTCACACATCAACGTAGGTTCTGGGTCAGAAGTGACGATTAAAGAACTGGCGGAAATCGTTAAAGAAGTGATTGGTTATAAAGGAGAAATTGAATGGGACACATCCAAGCCGGATGGGACGCCACGCAAGCTAATGGACTCCTCGCGCCTTCGGTCTCTTGGGTGGAAACCTGAAATAGACTTGTCTGAGGGCATTGCACGCGCTTACGCTGACTTTAAAAAACCAGAATCATGAAAATCTAGCTTAGTAATATTTACTAAAAATAATAAAGAAATACTCTTTTAATGATCTCCGTCATTGATCAGGTTAGACACTATTCGTGTAACTGGATTAACAAAGGAGATAGTGATGAAGAAGTTAGTGTTGTTTATTGGGATCCTTGCAGTTGTAAGTAGTGCTCAAGCAGGTGTCGTTGCCGGATGGGAAATAGATGGTGTGGATGTTGATAACGGGATTCAATTGGATGCTCCCGGAACACCATATGCTTTTTCGGCAACAACCAGCGAAACAGCGCATGTAACGGCAAAGTTAACTCTCGGTGAGGGCGTATTGCCCAGTACAGCGGTCAACAAGTATGGATTTAAAATATCAGCATCCGATGCTACCAATTCTCTGGTCGGTGCAATTAGCCAGAATCACTACATGGAGTTTTCGATTGAAATCGCAGACGGTTATGCATTGAATCTCGATTCACTTGAAATAAAAGGAGGTGGAACTGCAACCGGATGCTCCAATGTTGTCCTGATGACAAGTGTTGATGGCTTTATTGCCGGACAGGAAATTTCTTCGGCTAATTCCGCCAACGAAGCGGACGGTATTGATACAGATCCAACTGGTTTTGGAGCACCAATTGATTTAAGTGGTGTTCAGTATTCAAATCTGACGGGTGCCATTTCGTTTCGCCTTTATGGATGGAACAGTACATCGGGGAGTGGTAGCACCTTTATTCGGTCTCTGGGCGGGGAAGACCTGGTTGTATATGGCGATGTGGTGGCAATGCCGCCGGGTGATGGAGTTCCAAGTCTCGCTCTGGTCAGTTCCAATGGTGCGTCCTATGTAACAGTTGAATTTGATGGAGCCGCAACAACCAACTATGTACTACAGAGCAGTACCAATATGGTTTCTAACATTTGGAATTCGGTATCGGTTCCTTTCGCAGCGAATACGAACTGGAATATAGAAACTATAAATGATGTAGGATTTTATCGCGTCATTCCTGAGTAATCCAATTCATGATTTGGTCGTCCGGGATGCGTATTCAACCTATTAAAGGTATAGGTGCAGCGGCCATGCTGCTGATCGGTTCGCCAACAATGGCAGACATTCTGGCGGCATGGGATGTTAACGGGGTTGATGTGGAAGCTGGTGCAACTTCGTTTCCCTACACAATGAACGCCACCACCAACGGAATAAATATTTCGGGTGGCGAGTTGAGCCTGGGATTTGATGTTCCTTCAGAAGCGGCCAACATGTATGGATTTAAGTTTTCCGCTGCAACGCACCAAACATCATTGGCTGATGCAGTAGCGAACAATCATTACATCCAGTTTACAGTAACCGCCGAAACCGGTTATCGATTTGATCTGACCTCTATCGAAATGAACGGCCAGTCAGGAACCAGCGGTCCCGATGACATTGCACTCATGTCCGGTGTTGCAGGGTTTACAGCAGGCAACGAAATCACATCGCTCACCGGGCGGCAGGGTATTACAGGAGGCTGGGATACCGATACAAGCGGATGGGGTGAAGCAATCAGTCTGATAGATATGCAATATCAGAATTTAACCTCCGCAACCTTTAGGATATACGGTTGGAACAGCACAGGAACCGCTTCTTCCGGAATCCGCAATCTTTCAGGGAATGATTTGATCATTAACGGTACGGTTGAAACCGTCCCCGAACCCGCAGTCATCGGCTTCATTAGTCTGGGAGGGATCGCTTTGATCGCAGCCAAAAGGGTTTTTAGATAAGGACATGTTAAAAAGTGCAACCTCTCGGTGAGCCTCATACAGGCACTAACAACCATCATTTATCAACTACCAACCAACCTGACCCCGAAGCGCAGCGCAGATACTAGCCATAAATCCTAACACCTACCATGTCACGCCGAAATCACATGAAGTCGGAAAACTTAAATCTTAAAGCCGCGAGGCTTGGCTCGCTTGCTTAAATCCGAGAACCGACCCCTTTTCTTTTTCGGTCTTGGTTTATCGGGAACTCGACAGGGCGGTAATTGTGTTGAAAAAAATCAATTTCCATCCCACTCTTCTCGCAAGAACAGGAGATAAATCATGACCACGGTAGAAATGGAAAATGTGCTGAATATGCCGCGCAGGGAAAAGCTTCAAATGATGGAGATGCTGTGGGAAGACCTGTCCCGAAAGGCTACGGAACAGGAAACTCCAGATTGGCATCGACAGGCATTGAGGGAAGCGGAGAAAAGGGTTCAATCGGGACGTGAAACGGTCATGGATTGGACGGATGCCAAGCAGAAATTGCGGACACGTGGCGAGTGAAAATCACGATACTTTCATCGGCAGTGGAAGACCTTCATGATGCCCGGGTGTTCTACGAAGCTCAGGGTGAAGACGTTGGCGACTACTTTTTCGATACGCTGTTCTCGGATATTGATTCGCTGGTTCTCTATGCCGGAACCCACCCTAAAGTGGATGGATTTTATCGGTTGTTGTCGCGCCGCTTCCCTATGCCGTGTACTACAAAATCGATGGCGATACCATTGTTGTATGGAGGGTACTTGATTTAAGACGAAATCCGGAACGTAATCGACAGGCCTTGTAGGGCGGAAAAGGAAGCTAACCCGTTTTCTCCGAGGAAGACAGATTCTAAAATTCATTGGCTGATCCCTTTTTATTAATTTATAAAAACTACCTGTCACGCCGTCATGTCAAGCCGGAGTAACCATAGGCTGAAGTCTAATGAAGCCGAAAAACCTACCTGACACGCCGTCGTAGAACATAGGCGGGCTGGCCCCTTTCCTTGAGTTTAATTCAGATTTATTCTAATGATTTGGTTCTTCGTGGAATTTTGTGGTGGAGAAATCGAAGAATTTTTTTGACGGGATAACAGGATGAACCGGATCAAATCCTGTATATCAACAGGAGAATGGCTTTTATGTGTTGCCTTACAACGACTTGCCCGTACCGTCAGCAGCATTGAAAAGGGAATCGAAAGATCTACAGGATAGAGCGGCCTTCATAGTAGAATTATCCAGATGATCCTGTTATCCGGTCGAAAAACCTACGTTCTCCATAAAAATTAACGGAGAG
>JAZGFK010000025.1:0-27428 GCA_036479375.1 Pontiella sp.
TGCTCCCAACAGTAGGCATAATCCGATTCCAATCAGCTTCTTCATCATTTCTCCCATGTGATTGTCCTCTAAATGAAAAGAGGCACGACTCCAAACAAGCCTCTTACGAGGGACCGCCAAGCCCCACCGGGAAACCAGCTGAAGCCGCGCCAGTACAGGCGCGTCTTGGGCCAGTTGTTTCCCGGTATAAAATTGGCGGTTTTCGTAAGAAACAAACTGCGTTAAACGCAAAATCAATATTCAAATGTGGAAGTAAAGTATGCTTAGGAATTCATCCTGTCAAAGACTCTCCTTGCGGGGATTTTCCCCGCAAATTAAAACGCGCGCTTGGGGGGAAAAGTGCCCCAAGCCAGAACGACCCTTTAAGGAACGCTCGCAAAAAAACGCGCGCCTACTGATTAAGGTCATCAGGCAAACAGGTCGGCCATGAGGTCGGTGCTCATTTCATTTACACTCTTCATCTGCTTCGTTGATTCGAGCAGGTCGGTGAGGGAGAGCAATTCTTCGAGCAGAATCATGCGGGCGACATGCTGATTCGCTTGCGGTACGTTAATGATTAGTTTGTTACCGTCATCGATCAGCGTAAAGGCAATATCATCTTTCAGCACGCTGAACGTTGGTCGCGTTGTATGCAGGTGGTGCACAAAAAATTCTTCCTGTTGCAGGGCGCGGACCAGACGGTTGAGCAGAAATTCGGTAATGTCACGCGACGGGAAATCGAGTTCGATGGATACGATGTCCTCTTCCCCTTCGTCCATTTCCTTCCGGAGTCCGGATCCACCGTCAAAGGACTTAACGAGCAGCGGCGGGGCAAGCATGGTGGTGATCACGGTCATCATGATGGAGACGCCGAAAATGCCTTGATCGATGATTCCGCTGGAGAGGCCGATCCCGGCAATGATCAGCGCCACTTCACCGCGCGGCAGCATACCGAGTCCGATACGCAATGATCCTCGCAAATTAAATTTCATGAGATAGGCAGGCAGGCCGCAGCCGACCACCTTGGAAAGGATCGCAAGGGCCGAATAGACCAGACCGAATTTCCAGACCGTACCCATGGCACTAAAATCTACCATCATGCCCATTACGCAGAAAAAGATCGGAACCAGCAGGTTGTACACGCCCTGCAGGTGATATTCGATTTCGTGAGCAAGGTCAGTACGGGAAAGTGCCAGCCCCATAATGTAGGCGCCGATAATCATGGCCAGACCGGCCATTTCCGCTAGACCGGCAAGCAGTAATGCAAGGCCGAAACAAATGGCCACGATGACTTCGGTGGATTTAAACTTTTTGATCATGGCTGTGATCTTCCGGGAGAAGATCAAGCCGAGGGAAGTGACCACCACAAAGAAGCCGATCGCTTTGGCGGCGATGATGCCGATTTCGCCCCAGTTAACTTCGCCACCACCCATGCTGACCTTGGCCATGCCCATAACGATCGCGAGGGTAATAATGCCGAAGACATCGTCGAATACGGCACCGGCCAGTATGGTTACCCCCTCCGGCGAAGCCATTTTACGTTTTTCCGCGAGAATACGGGCCGTTATCCCGACCGAAGTCGCCACGGAAATTACCCCGAGAAATAGGGCCGCCGGGTCCATGAAGGAGTGAATGTTGTTCGGCCATATGACCGCGATCAAATCACCCAGAATAAATGCGAAAACAAGACCGCCAACCCCCACAACCGAGCCCACGATAGAATAGCGGATAAAGGCGGCAATATCGGTTTCAAGCCCGGCCAAAAACAGCAAAATTATAGAGGCCAGCGTGGCAATGCCGTAGAGTTCGTTCGAAAAAGTAAAATGGGCCTGCTCTGCAAATAGAATTCCGAAGCTCGGGATGTCGATATGGCTGCCCAGCGCATACGGGCCAATGATCATGCCCGAAACCAGCTCCCCGAGCACAGATGGCATCTTGAGATAGCGCTGGAATAGATATCCACCGATTTTGGCGACAATAATAATGACCCCGAGTTGAAGAATCAGGTGCATCATCATATGCGTAATGCTGTGCCCGGAGGTCTCGGCAGCATGCATCACGACCACACCTGCCTGATGAACCGTATTGGTGACAGCGTGTGCGGCTTCCTGCATGTACTTTAATTCCCGATCAGTATTTCGTACATTTCAACATGGGTTGTGCAGGCCAATAGCTTGTCGCGTTCAGCGGGCTGACTGATCACGCGGCTGACTTCCGCCAGAAACTGGATGTGCGGCCCGACTCGATTTACCGGGGAAACCGTCAGAATGAAAATGGTACAGAGCGATCCGTCCATTGAATCAAACTTAACGCCATTTTTGCTGATTCCCACCGCAACCGTAAGTGATTTAACGGCGTCAGTTTTCCCGTGCGGAATGGCTACGCCGTTCTGCATGCCGGTCGACATCTTCGCTTCGCGTTCCTGAACAGCAGCCAAAACCGCCTCTTTATCGGTAATTTTTCCCGCCTTGAACAGACGATTGACCATTTCTTCAAGCAGTTCCTGCTTTGTTTCGGCCTGTAAATCGACCCAGACCACATCCGGTGTTAGTACTTTTTTCAGATTCATTTTAAAAAGTCTCTACTGTGATACATAAATGGCGGCTAATTGTGAGAATATTACCTACTACGTCAACTGTATTCACCCGTACTGGCAATATGGTATTACATCCGAATAAGGGGAAGGAAACAAGCGTGCTTTAGTCTTCTTCTTCGATTTCGCCATGGGCCTTCCACTCATCGACGCGCGTGAGAATCCAGAGATTAACGCCAGAGCGGTAGGCCGCGCGAGCAATCATATTCGCTGCAACCGGTGCCGTGAGCAGGAAAAAGGCAATGACCAGCAACCCGCGGGAAGTCACCGTGATTGCATGGAAATGGATCATCAGCCCGATGGTGATCGAGCTGACCCCGACGGTACCAACTTTCGTGGCTGCATGCATGCGGATAAAGAGGTCGGGCATACGCAGTACGCCGGCTGCGGCAACGAGAGACAGCAGCGCTCCGATCAGCAGGAAAATACAGGTAAGGATATCCGTAATCATGACGGCCCCCCTTTACTGATATAGAGCGCAAAGGCCACCGTTCCAACAAAGGAGAGCAAGGCAATGCTGATGGCTGCCGGGATATAATAGGCCGACCCGCTCTGCACGCAATGCGTCAGAATGATTGCCACGACAATGGTCGCTGCCATATCCAGCGCAATAACCCGGTCGGGCAAGGAAGGCCCGATCACCACGCGGACAAATGACGCGGCAAAAGCAATCAGCAGAAGTACCGTTACGATGGTACAGACAAATTCAACCATGGCATTCCTTAAAGGTTCGTAGTTCCGCCTTCATCTCAAGACCTCCAACAGACGGCGTTCAAGGCCCTCCTTGATTTCCTTACGTAAATCATCCGGATTCAGCACATACATGGCGTGAATATAGAGTGTTTTTCGATCCGGCGAAACATCCAGGCTCAGCGTGCCCGGCGTTAGGGAAATAATATTGGCCAGCATCGTGATTTCCAGATCGGTTTTGGCATCAATTGGAATCCCCACCACGCCGGGTCTCATTTGGGGTAGCGGTTTGACCACATCCCGAGCAACGCGCCAGGATGAAACCAGCAACTCTTTCGTGAAGTACAGGACAAACCGGATTAACTGTATGGACTTCTCAAAGTAGGAGAGTTTCTTCCCCGTCGGAGGATAGAGCAGTGTCAGCGAAATGTAGCCGAGAACATATCCTATGGTCAGGCTTCCGACGGACATGTTGCCCGTCAGCAGTCCCCAAAGCATGGCAATCAGAACGTTATAAATAAACAGTTCCATATCAGTTCCCCCCCAGTACGGCTTCCATATAACGCTGCGGCTCCATCAGCTGTTCCGCCGCGAGGTCGGCATAGTCAAAAACAGGCCCGGCAAAAACGCCGATTGATATGATGATGACGGTATATCCGATCACGGGAAGAAGCAGAATCCATTGGCCCTTCGGCATGGGATCAAGATCAGGTAGCAGTTCAGGGGCCGGTTTCCAGAACGCATATGCCCATATTTTTGTCATGGAATACAGCGTCAGCAGACTCACACCAAGCGCAACAACAACAATCAACCAAGATTCCGCCCGCAAGCCGGCGATAATCAGTGTTAGCTTAGCAAAGAATCCGGAGAGCGGTGGGATTCCGGCGAGTGACATGGCCGAAATCAGAAACAAGATGGAGAGACCCGGCCTTTCTTTATAAAGCCCTCCAAGCCGGTGCAGATCATTTGTACCCTTGATCCGCTTGATGATACCGGCGATCAGAAACAGGTTGGTCTTAACAATAATCACGTGCATGAGATAAACAACCGTGCCTGTTAACGCCAGCTTCGTGAACAGGCCGAGCCCCATCAGAATATATCCAATCTGGCTGACGATATGAACCGACAGAATCTTACGAATCTCATAGTGCGATGCCGCAGCAAGAACGCCCGATAACATCGTCAAACCGGCACCGATCAGAATTAAACCATGAAGGAATTCCGGATCCGTACTGAAAATTAGGGTAAAGACACGGATCAGGGCATAGACCCCCACCTTGGTCAGTAATCCGGAGAAGAGCGCTGTTACCACATGCGGCGGCGTGGGATAGCTGGCTGGCAGCCAAAAATAAAGTGGGAACATGCCGCATTTAATACCAAACGCCATAATAAACATTACGGCCACCATGGTCACCAATCCACCGCGTTCGCCCTGCTGAACCACCTGCGCCAACTCGGCCATGTTGAGTGTTCCGGCCATCCCGTAGAGAATACCGATGCCTGCAAGGAATAGAGCCGACGAGAGCAGATTGAGCGCCACATACTTGATTGAGCCTTCCAGCTGCGCACGCTCTCCACCCAATGCCAGCAGAATGAAGGAGGCGGTCAGAAGTACTTCGAACCAGACATAGAGATTAAAAAGATCCCCCGTTACGAATGCGCCGTTTACTCCCATCAAGAGAATCAGCATGAGCGGGAAAAATCCGTATTTTACCCGCTCGGTATCAAGGGCTGCACCGGCATAAATGCTAATGCCCACCGCCAGCAGACCGACTAGAAGCAGCATGACGCTCGACAGCATATCGATCACCAGCGTTATGCCGTAAGGCGCCTGCCAATCCCCGACATTCATCACGGCAATCGTTCCGTCTTTGGTGAGCATCATAATATAGAGCGAGATCAGCAGAATGATTCCCGAAGTCACCAAGGCAATCACCCGCTGCGCGGCAATATTCCTGCGCATCAGCATGCACAACACGGCACCGGCAAGCGGAATGATTATTGGCAACGAAGGAAGGAGGGTCATGTATCGGTCTCCTTCATTTCATCCACATCATCGGTACCCACAATCCGGTAGGTTTTCAGGAACAACACCAATGCAAAGGCGGTTAAGGCAAAACTGATTACAATAGAGGTCAGAATCAGCGCCTGGGGTAGCGGATCCGCCATCACTGTGGAAAACCCCTTTTCACCTTCTGCAAGGATCGGCGCACGGTTGCTGCGCAACCCGCCCGCAATAAAAATCAGCAGATTCGCCCCATGGCTCAGCAGGCCCAGCCCAATAATGAGCTGCACCAGATTCCGTCGCATCATTAAATAGATACCGCTCGCATAGAGCGTTCCAACCACAATCGCCAGAAGGATTTCCATACTATTCTTCCTCCCCGATGGCGAAAACCAACGTCAGCAAAACACCCAGCACTGTAAAATAAACTCCGATATCAAAAATAAACGGCGTACCAAGATCGAACGTCACGCCGGGCCGGAGGGGAATTTCCCACCATATTCCCGCCATGAATGCCTCGCCGAAAAATAGACCGGGCAACCCACTGAGCAGTGCGATCGCCAGCCCGACTGCCATGATGCTGCGCGGATCGCGACGAAGGGCCCTTCGCGCTGCTTCCACACCAAATGCAAAAGAATGGAGGGCAAAAGCCGCACCGGCCAGCAGACCGCCCACAAACCCTCCGCCCGGATAATGATGGCCGCGCAATAGCAGATAGATCGAAAACATCAGCAGCGGCGGAAACATGTAGCGCGTGGCGGTTCTGAAAATGATGGAGCTCATTCCGAGGCCCCCTTCTTCTTAGGCTTCAGCTTGAGCAGGGCATATGCTCCGAGCGCAGCGATAGCGAGTACGGTGATTTCACCGAGCGTATCCAATGCGCGGAAGTCGACGAGAATCACGTTCACCACATTACGACCATGCGCCTCTTTATAGCTATGCTCCAGATAATAGTCGGAAACCGGTGTCGGCGTCTGCACATGCAGAGCGGCAAGCACCAGCAAAGTAACCGTCACTCCAACGGCAACTGAAATCGCGACATCAATGGAGCGGGTACGGAGTGAAGAGCCCATCCTGAACGTCGGTAGGTGGTAAAATGCCATAGCCAGCAAACTAACGGTCAGGGTTTCAATCACCAGCTGTGTCATCGCCAGATCGGGTGCACCGAAAAAAGTAAAAAGCATCGCCATTCCATACCCCACCACTCCCATCGAGAGGATCGAACGCAATCGCGATTTTGAATTGGCGGTGAAAAACGCCGCCAGAATCATCAACATAGCCACCATCGCGACCTGCGGCGAAATAGGCATCAGGTTTTCCCACCGCTCGAAACCGCCCGCTCGAATGAATGCATAACCGACCAGCACGACCGTGGTCAATACGGTGACGCGAATGTAGTCCCGCAGCAGTCCCGTCTGCAACACCCGGGTCTGCCACGCCGCAAACTTCAGCACGGCGGCGAGAATTCCGCGGTAAGCAGCATCCGGCCCGATGCGCGCGAAGATAGAGAGCCCGGAGCCCAGCTTCAGAAAGCCCCGGCGCGCAAAACAACAGCCGATTCCCAAGCCCAACGTCCCGAGGCTGATGTAAAAGGCTTTATTGAATCCCGCCCACAGGTGCAGATGCACCGCATGAGATTCCCCGGTAATTGCCGATACGGCGGGCTCCACAATCCCGAATCCAATCGGCTCGCTAAGGATGGCCAGCACCAGACAGCCAAGCCCCAGCACGGCGGGTCCGATGCGCATGGAAAATGGAACCTCATGGAGATGATGCCCCCCTTTTCTTTTTCCTATAAAGGGCTTCACACCGGTACAATAACCAACCAACACATACGCAGCACCGCCCATGACGGTCGCTACAATTAGCACGGGGTAATGCTCCAGAGCATGCAGCCATGTTTCCTTGGCCACAAAACCAAATGAAGGAATAATTCCAGCCATCGACCATCCGGCGAGTAGCGCGCAGACAAACGAATAGGGCATGGCTTTTCGCAAGCCACCGAGTTTATCCACCGACGTCTCGCTGGTTTCATGGGTAATGCCCCCGGCAATCATGAAGAGCGTGGCTTTGTAGAAGGCGTGCGCCAATATGAAGGCCATCATGGCCTTTATGGTTTCTTCCGTTCCGATGCCGAGCAACATGACCATGGCGCCCAAGGCGGAAACCGTGGTGTAGGCCAACAGCCGCTTCAGCACATGCTGACCCAGCGCCATAATGGCACCGACCAAAAAGGTCGTGGTTCCAATGGTTGTAAGAATTACGGTCCATTCTTCCGTTCCGCCCAGTGCAGGATGGAGGCGGGCAAGCAGATAGATCCCTGCTTTAACCATGGTGGCTGAATGCAGATAGGCGCTGGCCGGCGTTGGCGCCTGCATGGCGTTGGGCAACCAAAAATGAAACGGGAACTGCGCCGATTTGGTGAAGGCGCCCATACAGACGAGAACAAGAATGGGCAGATAGTGCGCATGTGCCCGCAGCTCGGCGCCGCGCTGAATAAGGTCGGACAAAAGCCAAGTGCCGCTTGCATTCGACATAAGAATCAGGCCGGCCAAAAGAAAGAGCCCGCCGAGCACCGTAACGAGCATCGCCTGCAGGGCCGCTTTACGCGCGTCTTCACGTTCGTGGTTGAAGCCGATCAGCAGATACGAGGTAAAACTCGTTAGCTCCCAGAAAATGAAAATCAGGAGTAAATGATCGGCCAAAACAACGCCGAGCATGGATGCCATAAAGGCGATAATATAGGCCAGAAACCGGCCTTGCTGCGGATGCCCTTTGAAGTAACCCTGAGTGTAAAAGAGGATCAAAATACCGATCCCGCTGATAAGCAACGCAAACAAAAGGGAGAGCCCATCTAGACAAAATGCGAGTTCGAGCCCTAATTTTTCCACCCAGGAGACTGTTTGTTTTATAACGTGACCATGCCTTATTACAGGTATTTGTTTGATCAACCATAGGAACATGGCAAGCGGAGCAACCATCAATAGTGCGCCAGAATATTTCGGTAAAATGCGGTAAACCAACGGAGCAAACAACGCAGCGACAAAGCAGATGGAGAGCAGAATCAGCATATCAGAATTGAATTATCTGCGGCAGGGAGAACGACCAATAAATATTGTTACAGGTTAACGTGCAACATTTAATGACTTTATTAAAAACAATTAACTGCATTCCGTATTATCCTTTATCCATTTAAAAACTCGTCCTTTGCGCATAGAACAGAGCGTATAATTCCGCCGGTCAGCTAAAATGGAAACAGATTGGATTCAGCCGCGCAAGAAGTAAGGTGACTATTGTGCGCGCGAAAATGCTCCGCGTTACCCTTACTAAGATACCCGTATTCAAATCGCGATTCTACCCCGTAAATATTGAGGTTTTTGCATGTTTTCCTATTGCCAAACCCGAAGCGATCACCTACAAATTCTCAATCGCTGAGCCGATACGGAGTCGGACAGTAGTTGTTGGAATTAATCAGGAAAGCACTAGGAGATTATACAATGGGAAAACCACTGACCAAATCACAGATCATCGCAGCAGTAGCAGAAAAAGCCGACATCTCTAAAGTTCAGGCTAAAGATGCTCTTGATGCCCTAGCAGAGCTCGCATACGAACACGCTGCAGATGGATTCACTGTTCCTGGTCTCGGCAAGCTTGTTAAGGTAGACCGCGCAGCACGTATGGGCCGTAATCCTGCAACTGGCGAAACCATCCAGATTGCTGCTAAAACAGTCCTGAAATTCCGCATCGCGAAGGCTGCTAAAGACGCAGTACTCTAATCAATTGTTCGATTAGAAATACCGTCCCGTAATGCGGGACGGCCTTTTTTACCTATGAAACTTCTCAAATCAATTATTCCTATACTCGTTATGGCCGTCACAGCACTCATGCTGTCCGGATGCGCCTCGACAGACGATTATAACGACGACGAGGAATATTCCAATATGCCTTGGAATACGCCCCAGCAATGGGAAGGTTCCCGCTCTGTTCCCGGCCTCGGCGGAAGCGGTGGCGGCGGATACTAAGCCTCATTCTTTCAGCCCGCTTAAAAGCGGGCTTTTTTGTGCCCCATATTTGGAATGTGCTTTCCATTTTTTCCAAGGTCTGGAAGATTCCACGCTTCACTTCAGCAGAGGAACATAATCAGTGGCAAAGTTTATTATCAAGGGAGGAAACCCCATCGGAGGAACCTTCCACCCTCGCGGAAACAAAAATGCAGTTCTTCCAATGCTCGCCAGCTGTGTGCTGACCGATCAGCCCGTCATCCTTCATAACGTCCCGTTAATCAACGACGTTAAAATCATGCTTGAGTTGCTCGAAAGCATCGGCGTTGAGGTCAGCCTTGATGATCATACCGTTACACTCTGCGCAAAAGGTCTAAAAACCACGGAACTGGATCGGGATCTCTGCGCCCGCGTCCGCACCTCCATCCTGCTCGCCGGCCCCTTGACCGCACGGCACGGCGGCGCAACCATCTATCCGCCGGGTGGCGACATTATCGGACGCCGACGGCTCGACACTCATTTCTACGGACTGCGCTCCCTTGGCGCGGAAATCTCGACCAACGATGCGTACCGATTTAAAGCAGGCCCGCTAAAGGCTTGGAAAATGGTTTTCGACGAAGCCAGCGTGACCGCCACAGAAAATATCATGATGGCTGCCACGCTTGCCCAAGGCACCTCCACGATCTATAACGCCGCCTGCGAACCGCACGTACAGGATCTCGCTCATCTGCTGAATGCGATGGGCGCGGAGATCTCCGGTATCGGAACCAACAATCTGATCATCCGCGGCGTAGATAATCTGCACGGCGCGGAATACACCGTGCAGCCCGACTTCATGGAGGTTGGCAGCTTCATCGTGGCTTCCGCCGTCACCGGCGGACAACTGACCATCCCGGACGCCGGCGAGCCATTAGTGTCGCAGGTCATGCAGCGTACCTTCTCAAAATTGGGCGTGGAGTGGACTCGCGATGGCCACTCGCTGTTTATTCCGCAACAAACCGATCGTCGCATACTTCCGGACGACGGGAACGCCACACCGAAAATTGAAGACGGTATCTGGCCCGCGTTTCCCTCGGATTTAATGAGCGTCAGTATTGTATTGGCTACACAGACCACCGGAACGTCCCTGTTTTTCGAAAAAATGTTCGAGAGCCGCATGTACTTCGTCGACCATCTGATGGGGATGGGCGCCAACATTATCCAATGCGATCCGCACCGGGTAGTCGTAATCGGGCCGACTCAGTTGCGTGGCAGCAAACTGACCAGCCCTGATATTCGTGCAGGCATGGCCATGCTCATTGCCGCCTGCTGCGCCGAAGGCGAAAGTATTATCAGCAACGCTCAGGTCATCGACCGCGGCTACGAAGCAATCGAAGATCGCCTTACCGCGCTGGGCGCCGACATTGTCCGCGAGGGCTAGGATATTTCGTGGAGGGACGGGCTCTGTCCCGTCCTGCCGTAACTGGGATAGGACGGTCCCTCCCAACTACTCCAGACTCTTGTAGCAACTGCGCGCTGCATTCGAGCACCCGCGCAGATTTACCTGCAGATCATCAGGACCGACTTCGCAGGCGGTACAACCGCACCAGAAGTGACCCTCCCAACCCGCTTCCTCCTTTTCTGTGAAAGCAGTTTCCTGCAATGCAGGAATAAACAGTTTCTTCGTTTCCAAATTCATGCAGGGTTTAAATTTCATGATGCCTCCAGCGCCAGCAGTGCTCGTTTTGCCATAGCCCGGGCCATGGGAACCTTGTATCCATTATGCTCAAACGGATCCGCCTTCGCCATCAGCAGCCGGGCCGCTTCGGCAACCGTTTCTTCGTTCAGTTTTTTTCCCGCGAGAAAGGCAACCGCCTTTTCTCTGGAATAGGGTATCGGGGAAACCACACCCAGATAGAGCCGAACATTGCGAAGTATTCCGTCCTGAAGATCCGCTGCGGCAGCACAACTGACCAGCGCCCAGTCAAACGCGCCCTTCTCCGAAATCTGAAGGTATGAACTACTTTTTCGCCCCTTAGGAACCTTCACCGACACGACCAGATCATCCGGCTGAAGTGAATTATGGGCGCGGGGATTTACATCCGCCAGTTCGTAGAACGCCTCCATGGACATATCCCGCACCGCACCCTTCCGCATTACCTGAACACGTGCATCTAATGCCGAAAGAGCAATACCCAGATTGGATACCAGCGGACTGATGCAGGCCCCTTCCGCAAAGATGGAGTGGTATTTATTGATCCCTTCGCACGCATAGCACTGCGACCCACCTTTTTTAAGGCATTTGACGTCGGGCTGGCGGTAGTACCAGCAGCGGCTGTGCTGAGCGATATTCCCGCCTACCGTTGCAACATTCCGGATTTGGGGGGAACCAACGTGTTCTGCGGACTGCACCAGCCCGGGAAGGCTCTTCTTCAGCGCATCGTGACGTACAATCGCAACCAGTTTCACCGCTCCACCGATCAGCCAATGATCCCCTTTATCGGTGATTTGCTGATCGAGATCTGAAACATCGATCACGCGCGAGGGTGAATCGATGTAATCCTTCATCTCCCCCATCAGGTCGATACCGCCGCCATGGAAACGGGTTTCTTTTCCGCTGAGCCCGCAGGCCTCTTCTGCCGTGGCCGCTTTTGCATATTGAAAATTCTTCATACGATCCACTCCTTCGAATTCAAATCAATAAATTCCCCTTGGGCCGTTAACGAGGCGACTCGGCCCCACGGAATGGATTCCTCAGGAGCAGGCACCTTGCTTAAGGCATTGAGTACTTTGTCCGGTGTAATTGGCAGGCTTAGCACCCGTACACCAATGGCATTGGCTACCGCATTGGCGATGGCGGAGGCCGTCGGAACCGTTGCCGGTTCGCCGATACCGATTACTCCGCGCTCCGGCATGTTTTGCAGCTCCAGATCAATCTCCGGAGTATCCGCCATTGAAGTGAGCTTATAGGTTTCAAAGTTCGGGTTCAGTGCAACACCAGTAATTGGGTCCAGTACCCGCTCCTCGTAGAGCGCATAACCGATCCCCATGATGATTCCGCCGTTCATCTGACTTTCCGCCGTCAGACGATTAACCAGCAGTCCGCAGTCCTGCACACAGGTAATCTTCATCACCTTCACAAAACCGGTTTCTGTATCCACTTCGACTTCAGCCATCTGTACGCCGCCTGTACCACTGCCGGAAAGCCCTTTCTTCCATTTTCCCTGAGCAATAATTGGATTCGGAGCCAAACGGGCGCAGGCCTTTTTCCAATTGGCCCCGGAAAGATCTGATATGCCGCTCGCTTCTTGAAGGGCTTCGAGCGCGTTATCGCACGCATCTTTCACGGCAGGAGAAACGGAAGGACAGGTTGTGCTCCCCCCGCTGCCACCGGAAGGCGGGAAGGTGGTATCGCCTACTCGGGCGGTGATCAGTTCGGGAGAAATCCCGAGGGTTTCTGCGGCGACTACCGTCATAAAGGTTTTGCTGGCATTACCGATATCCTGCGTTCCGCAACGCACCTCGACAGTGCCATCAGGCGCGATCTCCACCTCGGCGGAAGATCCTTTTCCTCTGCCTGCCCATTTACTTCCGGCACATCCAACACCGGTTTTAACCACACCCGGCGAACTGCCCGGTTTCTTGTATTTATTTTTCCAGCCAAAGCGGTCGGCAGCCTGGCTCCACTGCTTTGAGCGGATTTCCTGCGGGTCATTGATAATGCGCAATTCTACAGGATCCATGCCCAGTTTTACGGCCAGCTCATCCATGGCGGATTCAATGCCAAAAGACGCGGGCGGACAACCCGGAGCACGAAATGCACGGGCGGATCCCGCATTGATCGCAACACCAATCTGGGAGGACCGTTGCACCCGTACGTCATAGATATAGGGTGCCGGAATTCCGGCACCACCGCCGCCCCCGGCAGAGCTACCTCCGCTGGCAAATCCGGCCGAACCGAATCCATTCAGATCGAACGCGACGAGCTTTCCGTTTTTATCGGCTCCCAGTTTAATATGCTGTAACGAGTTAGGGCGGTTGCCAACAGATAAATGGTTCTCGAAGCGGGATAGCATCAACTTGACCGGTGCACCAGCCTCGCGGGAAAGCTGAGCGCAGGCAACGCCTTCAACTCCGGCCCCGAATTTTGCTCCGAAGCCGCCACCCATAAAGTCCATCTTCACGCGGACTTTGTTATTGGGCACATCCAGCGCTTTGGCTATGCCACCGCGGACGCTGGTGATGCCCTGCGTAGAGGCCCAACAGGTAATCTCTTCGCCGGATGCATCAATCGTATTGCCGTGCGTTTCAAGCGGGTGATGCACCTCCACCTGGGTTGAAACCGCCAATTCAATGACTGCATGGGCCTCATTAAAAGCCTGGTCGACATTGCCCTTATTCCGGATTTTAGCCTTCGAAAGATTGGACTGTCCCTCAAATACTGCAGGTGCGCCCTCTTCGAGAGCGTCTATTGTATTGACCACAAAGGGTAACGGTTTTGCAATCATCTTGATGGCTCGGATTGCATCTTCCGCTTGTTCGGTTGTTTCCGCAGCGACCGCGGCAATTTCCTGTCCGTAATAACGAACTTCACGCGGTACCTTTTGAATTAGAATAACGGCTTTCACGCCGGGCATTTTTTGTGCGACAGACAGATCCACACTTTGAATTCTAGCGGCGGGCCAGCGAGAACGAAGAATCTGCCCGTAGAGGCATCCCTTCGGATGCACATCATAAGCATACTCGGCCTTGCCGGTCACTTTGTCGTGCGCATCAACTCGTTGGAGATCTTTGCTCAAATATTTTGGATTTTTTGGCCACCCTTCACTCATGCGTCCCCCCTTCTGCCCGCTGCAGCACGGGCGGCTTTAAGGACTTTCGGATAGGTTCCGCAACGGCACAGGTGGCCGGAGCAGGCTTCCTGGATCTGTTCATCGGTTGCATTCGGCGCCTGTTCAAGCAGGGCCGTCAGCGAGGTAATGAATCCGGGGGTGCAGAAGCCGCACATCAGCGCATCGTGCTCAACAAACTCTTTTTGCAGCGACGTCAGTTTGCCCGAAGCAGAAATCCCTTCAATGGTTCGGATGGATTTCCCCTGCGCCGCAACAGCCAACATCATACAGGCGTTCACGGGTTCTCCTTCCAGCAGCACGGTGCAAGCCCCGCACTGGGCACGGTCGCAAACCTCTTTTGAGCCGGTGTGCCCGATGTGGTTTCGTAATACCTCAAGCAACGTAACCCGAGGCTCCACCTTGAGTCGGCGGGTTTCCCCATTGATATTAAGCTCAATCGGCGAAGCTGCAGGGCCAACCAGTTCCTGCTTTTCAGATTTCTCTATTTCAGCAACGGCCTCATCGACCCGTCCGGCCATGGCAGCGGCGGTTGTGGGTCCAGCTGTTTTAATGAACCCGCGCCGGGAAAATCGGAACGCCTCATTATTTTTCTTATCATCATTCATTGCAGCCTCCTTAGGTCAATTGCGGTGCATGGGTTTGATAGGCATGGGGGGTATCAAGATCGGTCAGAATGCCTGAGTCGTCCACCTCAATGGACGCACGTATTCGCTCATTTTCGGACAAAAAGGTTTTTAACGTTTCGGCATTACTCGAAACCAGCTGCTCTGCAATAGAACGGGGTAATAGAACGGGATGTCCCCGCCGGCCCTGCATCGCGGGTTGAAGAATTGAATCCGGATAACGACGAACCGAATCTGCCAGGATTTGGAACGTGGAATGATCAATCAGTGGCTGATCAATCAGGGCGATGCCAATGGCGGTATAGTCGTGCTTTAAACACGCGCTGACCCCGTACCGTATCGAATCCATCATATCCCCTTCCGGAGCAAGCGGATTCATAACGCGGTGCGCATCAGGCCAGCCCACGCGTTCGAGTTCAGCAACGAGCGGCTCGTCGTTTTTCTGGGTTACGATCCATGGATCATATTTTTCCAAGGACTGGAAAAGGTTCCAATGATGCCCAAGAATCGTCGAGGCCTGCCACGGCAACAAAGCCTTTGAACGACCCATGCGACGGGAGGCCCCTGCACAGAGGAATAACATGGCAATGGACTGGTTCGGCATGGCCTTCATCTCAGACGCATGTGCCCTCCCGGCGCGCCACGGGTCACTTGCATGATTTCCGCCATGACAGACACGGCAATTTCTTCCGGCGATTCCGATCCAATATCCAGGCCCAGCGGTGCATAGACCGAGTCCAGCAGGGCGTTGGGCAATCCGAGTTCAGCCATATCTTTCATGACCATGCCGACTTTTCGGCGGCTACCGATCATTCCGAAATAGGCCAGTTTAGGAATAGGATCGCGCGATAGGACGGCCTCAAGTGCTGCGCGGTCTTCCGGATGGCCCCGGCTCACGAGCACAAGCGCATCGGTATCGCGAAATTCCAGCGTAGTGAAGGCGCTGGAATCGGTCATATAGTCCATCGCCTGTTTCTCATTCCTATAGAAGTTCGATTCGAACAGTTCAGCGCGGTCATCCACCACCAGCACCGTCCAACCGCAGGTTTGCGCCAGCGAGGCCAGCGCCTGCCCGCAATGTCCTGCTCCGGAAATGATTAATCTCTGTTTCACTTTATGCGGCTCCAATAGAACAGTTACTTCCCCCCCGCAGATGGCTCCGAATGATTCATCATCGCATTCATGCAACGGAAAAAACTTCAGAATGGGCTCTCCGGATACCAAAGCGAGTTGGGCCTGATCGATCACCAGCGACTCGAATTTCCCACCGCCAATTGTCCCGCGGATTGAACCGTCTGCATAGACCAGCATTTTTGCACCGCATTTTCGCGGGGCTGATCCCTTTGAATCTACAACCGTGACCATGACGCACGCGCTTCCAGCATTGAGCGCTTCCAAAAGCTGTTCGTAAATCCAATTCATCCTGCTCCGAAAAATTCAACCCATTCATTAGAAATGAGATATCATGAGTACGACAACAATGTGCGTCAAGGTCTATGAACCAGACGTTCGAATAAGGGCCGAATGGACTGAAAAATAACTTCCTCTCTTTTGGCTTCCTATTGTTTTCGATGTTTGGAAGATTCATCCCTTTAACATTACCGAGAAGAGAGGAGCAGTATGGGATTTCCAAAGACATTTTATCGGTGGCGTCCACATCCATGGCACGGACTGGAAGCCGGGGAAGATCTACCGGGCATTGTGAATGCCTATATAGAAATGACGCCATTTGACGCCGTAAAGTATGAAGTTGATAAAGCCACGGGTTACCTTCGCGTGGATCGGCCCCAGCTGACTTCTTCCATGACGCCTACGCTCTATGGATTCATTCCCCAAACGTATTGTGCTTCCCGCGTGCAGGCGCTGTCTCCCAAATCAAAGCAAGGCGATGACGATCCGCTCGATATCTGTGTAATTACCGAACGCCCCATTAATCGCGGAGAGGTTATTCTTCGCGCGCGGGTAATTGGTGGAATGCAGATGATCGATAATGGGGAAGCCGACGATAAAATCATTGCGGTACTCGACAACGACCAGTTCTGGAAAGATGCCCACGAAGTGGCCGATATCTCCCCCGCCCTGCTCGAACGCCTGCGCCACTATTTCGAGACCTACAAACTCGTTCCTGGCCATCCGTCCGATGTAACCATCGAAAAGGTCTATGGCCGCGACCATGCCCTCAAGGTGATTCAAGCATCCCTGGAAGACTACACCGAAGAATACGGCTAAGCCTCGGACTTCTTCCATCCATATAGCGCCAGAAGAACCAATATAATTAATGCGCCATTTCGCGTAACGCTCAGCCAATCCATAGGCTTTGCGGTTGGCGAATTGCTGAAGCATCCGCAGCTGAATACCGATCCGCGCAACAGATTGATTACGATACCTCCCGTAAAAAGAATCAATAGCGCCAATGTAATCCATAATGCTGCCACGCGGTAACGGGGAATGAATAGCAGACAAATCGCGCAGCCCGTTTCCAGCCATTGGAAATGGAGCGACGCCATATTCACTAATATATCGGGCAGCAGATGGAAGCGATAAACCGCCAGCGCAAAGTCTTCCGGATAGAGAACCTTGTGGTAGCCGGATAGCAACACCGCCGCGATGAGAACAGAAGCGATCCAGTATGCCAAACGGTAGGTTTTCTGATCGCTCATCACAGAAAATTCCCTTTTGGAGATGGGGTGCGCATGTAACCCGAGGAGTCGCTATCCGAGGGCGACGAGGACGTCGCCCCTCCATATTTTTTCCACAGCTCAAATCCGTCAACGTAGAGCACAAGATTGCTTGCCCCCATCGCCTGTAGCGCCATCGCAAGCATTAGCGAATCATCACAGTCGCGGTTTTGGCAATAAATCACCAGTTCTTTACCCGAATCGAGCAGCGTTATAATGGTGGGGAACTGTTCTTCCAATGATTGGAAAGGAATCGAAACGGCACCGAGGATATGCCCGACAGAAAACTCTGTTGCCGAACGGGCATCAATAAAAACACATTCCGACGACGAGTACTTTTGAAGCGCAACCGAAAGTTGAATCACCTTGATCTTCTGCTTCTTCGCCTTGGCTTCTACCTGCCCTGACCAATCCTGTACCCACGGAATCTTTCGCGGGTGTACGCTGTTTGCCACCCACGCCACCACCCCGCTGACCAATAGGATGACTCCAATGCGTTTGATGGTGGGGTTCATTTTCTAAGAATCAGGGTAACAATCTAGAAAAACATGATAAAGACAAATTGCATTTCCAGAATTACGGACATGTTCCGTTTTGAATTCAACAGGAAGCGCGCTTACAACCGAAACTGATTTTAAAGAAACAGTTAATTTCATGCTCAATTGTTTCTTCCAATGTGCGGAATCCTTATCTTGGAAATATGCGACCATTGCGGCTTCCGGCATCTTTTCAGCGTATTCATCATTCAGAAAACAGCCCATACCTCCTTTGCCCGTATATTCTCCAATCGGAAATCCATTCGTTCGAAGACGTTTCGCCTCGAAAGCAAAAAGAGAAGAGGATTTCCCGTTTGGGCAACGAATTGTGATATCGATTTTTTGTCGATGCTTTCCAGATTGATTGACTGGCCGCTGTTCCTGAACTTGGAAATTTGCATCTGCGGGTGTGAGATTCAGCACATCTGCGGGAGATATTAATGGAGAGGCATCATCTTCGTATGAAAAGGTCTCGAATACATGCACTGCGCCATCCGACACTGCCAAAAGGAACGGAATTGCTCCGGTATTCCAGACTATTTGACGGAGATCCTTTAGTACATCAGGATGGTCAACCGTCGCGACACACAGGGCAATATTCTGGGAGACCCGCTCCGATCCAGACAGCTGAGTGTCGTAGACATAGAGCCCTTCAATGCGAAATTTCTTTTCGGGGGGGATCATGCGCAACTGGCGATATACGGAGCAAACAGCATTCCCCGCCTGACTTGGTTCAGTCAGATAATTCGAGGAACTTTCATACCCCAAAAGCTTAGTTATGCTCCCCGCGTCTAACATGACGCTAACTTAAGACAATATTTCAAATTGATGAAGAACTTTTCTGTGGATCAGATCAGGTATTTCTCTACTCGCTCGAGTTTCATAAGAAAACACCATCTCAAATTTTGAGATGGTGTTTTCAATCGATTACCAAGGATAGCGGTGACAGAGCACCGCCCTCCATTATTCGCCTTGCTCTTCAGATTCCTCAGGAGCATCTGTTTCCGGAGCAGCTTCTTCAACGGGGGCTTCGCCCTCAACTGCCGGAGCTTCGCCTTCGACCGCTTCCACTTCCGGCACATCCTCTTCGGGATCCAGGACGGCCGCGGAGACGAGCTTGTCGCCTTTCTTAAGGTTGAAGAGTCGGACGCCCTGCGTGTTACGCCCAATGACCCGGAGGTCGCTGGCACCAATGCAGATCATCTGCCCGCCTTCGGAGATCAACATCAATCGATGCTCTTCGGTAACCGCATGGGCACTGACCACTTTACCGTTTCGGTCGGTGGTCTGGATGCTGATAATGCCTTTTCCTCCGCGAGACTGCGTACGATATTCGTCGAAACTGGTCCGCTTACCGTAGCCGTTTTCGGTGATGGCCATCATGGTCGATTCGGTATCGACGATTTCAATGGTAACCACTTCGTCATCGTCGGTCAGCCTGACGCCTTTCACGCCGCGCGAAACACGGCCCAACGGACGAGCGTCGGTTTCCTTGAAGCGAATCGCTTTGCCGTTCTTCATGCTAAGGATGATCTCGTTCTCCCCATTGGTCAGCTGCACGCCGATCAGGGCATCGTCTTCATCAATATTGATGGCTTTCACGCCGGCAACACGAACATTTTTATAGGCCGCGAGAACGGTTTTCTTAATGATTCCGTTCTTGGTGGCCATGATCAGATTATGATCATGATCGTCCAGTTCGCGAACACACATGATGGCCGCGAGCTTTTCGTCCTGCCCCATCTGGAGCACGTTGGCCAGCGAACGACCGCGGCTCTGGCGCGAACCTTCCGGCACATAATAGGCCTTCAGCCAATACATCCGACCCGCCTCGGTGAAGCAGAGCAGATAGTCGTGCGTGGAGGCCGAGAAAATGTGTTCCACAAAATCTTCGTCCTTCGTGTTCATGCCAATCACGCCTTTTCCACCGCGCCGTTGCTGGCGGTAGGTGTCGGTCGGGACGCGCTTGATGTAGCCGGTGTTGGAGAGTGTAATCACGCATGGCTCGTCGGCGATGAGGTCTTCAATGTCGATCTCGCCTTCGTCGATACGCAGGTCGGTACGGCGGATATCGCCGTATTTGGCACGGATCTGTTCTAGATCCTCTTTCATGACCGCATATATCTTTTCAGGATGCGCCAGCAGATCTTCGAGATATTCCATCAACTTCTTGAGCTCGGCGTATTCCGCCTCGACCTTGTCGCGCTCCAGCCCGGTGAGCTGGTAGAGGCGCATTTCGAGAATGGCCTTCGCCTGGATCTCACTGAATCCGAACTTCTCAATCAAGCGCTCCTGCGCTTCTTCGCGGTTTTTAGAATCGCGGATAATACGAACGACTTCGTCCATATTGTCCATCGCCAGTAGAAAACCTTCGAGGATATGGGCGCGGGCCGCGGCCTTGGCCAGATCGAACTCGGTGCGTCGGGTAATCACTTCGAAGCGGTGCTCGATGAAGCACGTGAGCACCTCCTTCAGGTTCATCACGCGCGGCTTGCCCTTGTCGATCGCCAGCATGATGGAGCCGAAGGTCGATTCGAGCTGCGTGTGTTTGTAGATATTGTTGAGCAGTACGTTGGGAACGGCGTTACGCTTGAGCTCGATGACTAGGCGAATGCCTTCCTTGCCAGACTCGTCGCGGATGTCGGAAATGCCTTCGAGCTTTTTGTCGCGAACGAGGTGAACCATTTTCTGGATCAACAGCGTTTTGTTCAGCGCATACGGAATTTCGGTAATGATGATCCGCATTTTCCCGCTATCTTCTTCCACGATATCGGCTTTACCACGCATCTTGATCTTGCCGCGCCCGGTCGTGTAGAAATCGCGTACGGCTTTGAGACCGTAGACTGATCCGCCGGTCGGGAAGTCCGGCCCTTTAACCAACTCGCAAAGCTCGTCGATCGTTGCTTCCGGATTATCAATTAACAGAATAGTTCCATCGATGACTTCGCCGAGGTTATGCGGCGGAATGTTGGTGGCCATACCGACCGCGATACCGGTCGATCCGTTGACGAGCAGATTGGGAACACGCGCCGGAAGCACGGAAGGCTCCATCAGCGATTCGTCAAAGTTCGGACGCATATCGACGGTGTCTTTGTCGATATCGGCCAGCATTTCTTCAGCCAGCGGACGGAGGCGGCACTCGGTGTAACGATAGGCCGCCGCGCGGTCACCGTCGATCGAACCAAAGTTGCCTTGGCCATCGATGAGCATGCCGCGCATCGCAAAGTCCTGTGCCATACGAACCATGGTGTCGTATACCGCAGTGTCGCCGTGCGGATGGTAGTTACCGATTACTTCACCAACCACTTTCGCGCACTTGACGTATGCCTTGTTGTGCGTCCAGCCACGTTCTTTCATAGCGTAGAGAATGCGTCGGTTGCCCGGCTTCATTCCGTCGCGCACATCCGGCAGGGCGCGGCCAACAATCACCGACATCGAATAGTCGATGTATGCACGCTGCATCTCGTCTTCAATATTAATCAGGTCGATACGTTCGTTCGTGTTTTCCATAATTCGGCTTTCTCTTAGATATCGAGGTTGGTGACGTTCAGGGCGTTTTCCTGGATGAATGCACGGCGGGGTTCGACTTCGTCGCCCATGAGAATGGTGAACATTTCATCGGCTTTCACGGCATCTTCCAGCACGACGCGGGTTAGGCGGCGAACCTCGGGATCGAGCGTGGTTTCCCACAGCTGCTGTGGGTTCATTTCCCCCAACCCTTTGTAGCGTTGGATGGTCATTCCCTTTTTGCCTGCAATCCGAATGGCTTGCGCAAGTTCCATCAGCGAGTTCACGGGAATCTTCGTTCCCTTGTCGTCGAGGTTGAATTGCGGCTCCTCGGAACCGAGCACCTGATCGAAGGAAAAGCCGCTTTGTTCCAGTTTTTCGACTACGTCCTTGAGCTGCCGGGAGAAGAAGAGTTCCTTGTACCGAACACTCGGCCCGGCGGGTTCTTCAACCGGCGCCTCAACCGATTCTTCGCCCTCGACCGACTCGGCGGCTTCTTCGCCCTCGACTGGTTCAGCGGATTCGACCGGTTCAGTGGGTTCGACTGCTTCAACCGGCGCGGCCAGTGCCTTGGCTTCTTCGACTTCGGCAAACAGGGCCTGGAGACCGTGATCATCGAGTACCAGGCGAATATCGAGATCCGCGGTAATTTCGTTCAGGTACGCGCAGTAGAGCGGGAATGCACCGGTTTCGGGATCGCGGCTCTCCAGATACTTCTTCAGCGGAATCCCGCGGCGACGAAGCTTGTCGGCAATACTTTCGATCTCGACAATGCTTTCGAGCAGGCCACGCAGCCCCTGGGTATCGAGCAATTGCGTGCCGTCGAGTTGTTCGAACAGCATGCCGTCGGCGCCGAGATTCAGCAGAATCTCGGTCAGGTGGGCGTCGGACTCGACGTATTCCTCGCGCTTGCGACGCGTCACCTTATAAAGGGGTGGCTGGGCGATGTAGATGTAACCATGCTCAATGAGCTGCGGCATCTGACGGTAGAAGAACGTCAGCAACAACGTGCGAATGTGTGCGCCGTCGACGTCGGCGTCGGTCATGATGATGATCTTGTGGTAGCGCGCTTTTTCGATGTTGAAATCGTCCAGGCCGATGCCGGTACCGATGGCGGTGATCATGGTGCGGATCTCTTCGTTGGCCAGCACCTTATCGAGGCGAGCCTTCTGGACGTTGATCACTTTACCTTTAACCGGGAGAATGGCCTGATATTCGCGTTCGCGGCCTTGCTTTGCGGATCCACCCGCAGAGTCCCCTTCCACAATGAAGAGTTCGGTGCGGGCAGGATCGCGACTGGAACAGTCGGCGAGCTTGCCGGGAAGTCCGCCGCTTTCGAGGGCACCCTTTTTCCGTGCCAGATCACGCGCTTTGCGGGCCGCGCTGCGAGCCTGAGCGGCCACAACCGCCTTCTCAATAATGGTGCGGGCCACCTTTGGGTTTTCTTCAAAGTATGTGCCGAGTTCGTCGTTAACGATCTGCTGAACAATTCCTTCCACTTCGCCGTTACCGAGCTTGGTTTTGGTTTGCCCTTCGAACTGCGGATCGGGAATCTTGACGCTGAGGACGGCGGTCAAGCCCTCGCGGATATCATCGCCTCCCATTCCGTCTTTTTCGTCCTTGATCAGCTTGTTGTTCTTGGCGTAGGCGTTGACCGTGCGGGTGAGGGCGGAGCGGAAACCGGAAAGGTGCGTGCCGCCTTCGATGGTGTTGATGTTGTTGGCGAAGGTGAAAATCGTTTCGCTGTAAGCCTCGGTGTACTGCATCGCGATTTCAACCACGACATCCTCTTTCTCGCGCTCGAAGTAGACCACGTCAGGATGCATCGGCGACTTGTTGCGGTTGAGGTGCTGGATGAACTCCTGGATTCCGCCGTCGTATTTGAAGACTTCCTCGCGACCGGTGGCTTCTTCACTCAGCGTGATCTTGGTGCCGCGGTTGAGGAAGGCCATTTCGCGCAGGCGGGCGGTCAGGATGTCCCACTGGAAGCCGCTATCGTGCGAGAAGATACTATGGTCGGGCATGAAGGTGACCTTCGTGCCGGTTTCGGTGGTTTTACCAATCGTGACCAGATCGGTCACTTCCACGCCGCACTCAAAGCGCTGATGGTGGATCTGGCCGCCGCGTTTGACCTCGACTTCAAGCCACTCGGACAGCGCATTCACGCAGGAAACGCCAACGCCATGGAGACCGCCGGATACCTTATAGGTGTCGGAATCAAATTTTCCGCCCGCATGCAAAACGGTCAAAACCACCGTAACCGCTGGCTTTTTCTCGGTGGGGTGCATATCCACCGGAATGCCGCGACCGTCGTCTTCCACGGACAGCGATCCGTCCTCGTTGAGGCAGATATCGACGTTGGAGCAGTAGCCCGCAAGCGCTTCGTCGATCGAGTTGTCGACCACTTCGTATACGCAGTGGTGGTAGCCGCGCGAGCCGGTATCGCCAATGTACATGGCCGGACGTTTACGGACGGCTTCGATGCCCTCGAGAACGGTAATATGGTCGGCACCGTAGCCAACGGCATCGGGATTATCAGCGGCGCGGTTTTGCGTCGATTCTTCAGCGGTAAGATCGTTTTGTTCGTCAGACATAGCTGTCGTTTTCCTTTCGGTGGAATTAATCCAGACAAACTAGCAGATTCGATAAATACAGAGCAATAGAAGAAGGGGCTTATTTTGACCTATATCGCCGAAAAACCGACAAAACTGCCCTGTGAAGCGCAAGATAGACTTTGGAGCTAAGATTCGCCTTTTTAAGCCTCTCGTAAAATTCGGCAATTTACGGGCTTAAATGGGCTTAAGAGCCCCATTCCGATACTGGTTCATTTTGACGACATACCGTTCGGCATATCTCCTGACATCCGCGATATCGTCTTCTGTAAGCGATCGCATAACCCGCGCAGGCGTACCTACGGCCAACGACCCGGATGGGATTTTCTTGTTCACGCTCACCAACGTACCCGCTCCAATGATGCAATTATCGCCGATTTCGCAGCCATCGAGCAGAATAGCCCCCATTCCAATCAGGCAATTATTGCCCACTTTACAGCCGTGCAGGATGACATTGTGACCAACCGTGACATCATCACCGAGAATCACTGGATTCCCATCGCTGGTATGGGCAACGGAGTTGTCCTGAATGTTGCTGCGCTCCCCGACCATGATGGGCTCGATATCTCCGCGAAGCACCGCCCCAAACCAGATACTGGACTGGTTATGCAAAATAACGTCGCCGATAACGGAGGCGTTATCGGCGACGTAGTATTCCTCCGGCAAGGAAGGTTCACGGTCATTAAATGTGTAAATCATGCAACGAATAGTAGCAAAGTTTCCACCAATTGGAACTTAATGTGTACGACTGGCTTCCAGTAGCCCCAGTTCCAGCGTGGTTTTACTCAGTTCAATCTGCTCGTGCTCTTCCATGACCAGCAGGTTTTCGAAAACTTCCCGAACCTTGGCGGTATGAGCCTTCTCCGCCAATTCCCGATAGAACTTAATCAGGCAGGCATCGAAATGCATTGCAGCAGCAACCACATCCTCAATTTCCATTTCGTCTTTGATCTCAAAGTTTGTGATCCCACTAAGCTTTGAGGCGTCAGAGCCATATTGGAAATAAGAATCCAGCACGTTCTTGTCGACGTCCTCCTGAAACTCCTTCAGGCAGTCTTCAAGGTATTGCTCGTGCCGACTCATATAGTCGAGCAACGCACGCGTACGTTCCCGGCTGGCCGACTCCTTTAGGTCTTCATAAAACTCGCTGAGCCTATGATGAAACTTGCGAGCCTGATTCAGGACATCTTTTGTTTGGTCAAACGGCATAATTAACTCCTTTCGTTCTGAAAGAGATTTTAAACCGAATAACAAGGCTGTCAAATGTTGATCTGTCTAAATAGAGGGTGCTTATTTAACGGGTAAGACGCAAAATCAGGTCTGAATACTGCGGATATGCCTGTAGAAGTTCCCCACGTGGAGGCAGGTCGAAATCGGAAAAATCAAACCCCGGAACAACCGTACAGCCCACCAACGCAAAGTCGCCTTCGACGGTTGCACCAAACAAATTACCCGCCCTCACGGTATGCTGAAAACGCCCTTGCCCGAGCGTAGGCGATTCATATTTTCCGCTACGGTCAATCTCATGGATGGTAATGGGCGAACCGGTATAAAAGTGCCATTGCTCATCCGACTTCAGCTTGTGAAATGCCGAGAAATCATCTCCTTCAAGCAGATAGTAGATCGACGTCATTGCCGGCCGGGAGCCGTCGAAAGTCAATTCCGATTCATAAACCCGCCGGAACCAGCCGCCTTCCGAGTGGCGCGCTAGTTCAAGGTCTTCGATCCATTGCGCGGCCGTCTTCAAAACTGCCCCGTATTCAACAGAACCAGCGTGCAGGCCTCTTCCGTTTCAATTCCAGCCGATTCGAGCGCTCTGCTCAAAATCGGGTTTTCAGTTCCGGGATTAAAAATTACACGCTTCGGGTTCAGCCCGATAATCTGCTCAGCCATTGAATTGGAAATCGAGGGAGACACATACATCGTGAGCGTATCTACCGATTCCGAGATCGTCCCTAATGAACTTTTCGCTTCCAGCCCTTCAATCTCGGTAATTGCCGGGTGTACCGGAATGACCGTGTGCCCATACTCGAGCAAAAGACGAATCGCCTTATTCGAATATCGATCCGGCTTCGGGCTCGCGCCCAGCACCACGACGGTTTGGCATGACTCATTCATGCAGCCATGTTGTGAGGGCAACAAACTGTTGTCAACGACAAGCTGCAGAACAGGGGTCACCGCACGCCTCCGCCATTTCATTATCCCGCGCACTTTGTCAACGATCTCGAACGCAATGCGCAGGCAATCATCAAGGCTATCTGGAACTAAGGAGCCACCTGGACTTCGAGTTTATAAAATCCTTCTGTCTCGGCCGAGTGTAGCGAGTCGGTGAAGACTCCCGAAGTAAGATTACTCTGCAACATGGCAAATGGTTTTACACCCAGCATGTCCGTCCAGTAAACGCTGTAGATCCTGCCTGTCATTGCGGACCATTCAAACCAGTTGCTGGAACCCGGATTCAGATTATAAAGCTCAAACGAATCGCTGTTTGTAGGATTCAATCCGGCAATATATTCCTGCAGGTTATTGAAACTATCGCCATCTGAATTACCGCCGGGAGTTGCGTTGGTCGGACCACCGAAATAGAGCGTTTCCCAAGCGTTCGGCATGCCATCGCTATCCGAATCGAATGTATTGCCTGAAACCACAATTTCATCCAGCGCCATGTCACTGGTAAAGTTGCTCCCCGTTACGCCCCGGAAACGCAGAGCAACACTTGTGGCACCTTCATATGCCGATAAGTCAACTTGGTTGGTACTCCACGCATCCCCCTGATTACCGCTCTTGGACCACAATGTAGCCCAACTATTTCCCGAGTTTGTCGAAACCTCAAAATAGAGCGAGCCCATACCTGAGTCCGTTGCATACATGTGATAGGCATAGTCAATCTTAGGATCTACAACGCCGAAGAAGTCAAACTCGGCCTGAAGAACGGCGGTTTTATTCGGGTGATTCGGCGAAGTTCCCTCTATATGCCCATAGCGGGACCCTTCATAGGCAGACGACGGCCCCGTGGAACCCGACGGGGTTGCGCCCGAATTAAGAACCCAGTCCAGTTCGTCTGTGTAATACGTCCATGGAGAGAACCCGATCTCAAAATCGTTAGTGCATGGATACTGATCTATCTTTTCAACCGGAAAGGTAGACTGTAAATTAAAATGCCCAGTTTGGAAATCGAGTGCCCCATGCCAGCATGAACCTTTCTTCAATTCACCACAAACTAGAATAGGAGCATCGGCATCGACCTCTATCGCGAGGATCAGGTTTTTATGAACGCCTACGGCCTCAAGGCGGTCGCCTCCGAGTCCGTTTTCCGGCAGCGCTTCGACGACCTGCCCGCCAATAAAACACATGCGGCGCTGCGCAAGCTCA
>JAZGFK010000026.1:0-72945 GCA_036479375.1 Pontiella sp.
CTTCAATAAACGGTACCGAGAAACCTCGATTAAGAAGTTAATCGGTACGAGCGGCCCGATGGAGGGCAGCATGCGATTCATCGAGGAAGACGTAACCTGATCCTCCCTCAGCGGATCAAATTAAAAAGTAGTATTTCCTGCCATCCCAAGCTTGCTCTCTCCAATCAGGTTATTTATGCTGTAGCAGTAAGGTCGAAATTCGAGAGAGGATACTACTGTGGCTAAAAAATTAGATAATAAATGGAGCACGCTTAAAAAAAAGCTTGAGACGGATGGACGCATTAATAAGTTCATCCTTGGCGAACCGGAGCAGGAGTATGTCACATCCCGTGGCATGGACATCCTGCGACTGCACGCCACAGACTTTGTCAACAAACGGCTCGCTCCGGCCAACCCGAAGAATGACGGCCGCCAAACGCCAACCAAGGGTCATCCTGTTTTCATTGCACAGCATGCATGCGGCTGTAATGACCGAGAAAGTGTTGAACAATTTTTCGGATACGAAATGGGACGTGAACTGACCGAGGACGAAGTCAGCACCATTGTAGACGCAATTCTGGCATGGATCGAAGAGCACTTGGACACATAAACCCATCTCTTCCAATGATAGGATAACCGTTCTTTCAGAGCGGTTTTTCGTTTTTGGGACTGAAGCCTGGGACGAGTAAATTTCTATATGGAACCTATTGTAGTCAAACGACCCGATCACAATGTCAGCAGAAAAGGCATTAGCTCTGCTGCGGTCAAAGTGCTGTACCATTTGAAAGATGAAGGATACACCTCCTACCTTGCTGGAGGCGGCGTACGCGACCTTCTTCTTGGCCGTAGCCCGAAAGACTTCGATGTGGCGACCAACGCCACGCCGGAACAGATTCGAAAAATCTTTCGCAATTGCCGGCTGATCGGTCGCCGATTCCGTCTCGCCCACATTCTTTTCCGCGGCGAAATCATTGAAACCTCCACCTTCCGCGCCCCGGTTCCTGAAGACGAAGACGACTTTTGCGACAACACCTTCAAGACCGGCGATACCGGCATGGTGACCCGCGACAATATTTTCGGAACCCCGGAAGAAGATGCCATGCGGCGCGACTTCACCATCAATGCGCTCTTCTATAACATTGCCGACTTCAGTGTGATCGACTATGCAGGCGGACTGGAAGACCTAGAAAAGAAAATTATCCGCGTCATCGGCGATCCCGACAAACGCTTTGCCGAAGACCCTGTGCGAATGATCCGTGCAGCGCGATTTGCCGGCACGCTTGATTTTCAGATTGAACCCGCCGCATACGATTCGATCTGCCGCAATAATACCTTACTGGCTCATGCGGCACCGTCGCGCATGTATGAAGAAGTACAGAAACTGTTTTTTTGCGGCCATGCCAAAAATGTATTCCAATGGTTGGAAAAAACCGACCTGTTGCATCCTATGTTTAAGGACTTTGCGCTTTGGATCGACGAAGACAAAGCTCGGCACGATTGGGTAATCCATACCTTGGAACAAATGGATCGGTGGCGCAAAGCCGAACTTCGCGTCCACCCGGCCCTGCTATTTGCTCTCATATTTGGGGAGTACCATGAATTCCTTATTGAAAAGCAGATCGAGGCGGGTGCTTCTCCGCATGATGCTGCTCGTGATGCGATTCATAGCCACCTGAAAGGTATGTGCGAAAATGTGCAGGTTCCCAAAAATGTGATATTCCAAGTTTCGGATATTATGAGCAATCAGCTGCGCTTCCATAAAACCAAGGGCCGTCGTTCCCAGCGATTCATGCAAAGCCGTGGGTTTCTCGATGCATTTCTGTACTTCAAATTTTCCGCAAAAGCCCATAAGCGAAATCAGGATTTACTCGAATACTGGAGCGAACAACGCAAAAACGGGGCTGAAAATCAGAACGCTGGCAAGGAAAAGGGCTCCAGAAAACCCAACCTGCCAAACGTGTAACTAATTTACTTCCAAATCACTCTTGTGTCCCCCCTACCCCGTTCGATACATTTTTGTATTACGGATTGATGCAAAAATCTATCAGTCAGCATGAGGATGCAAAATATGAATCAAAGCGAAAAGGAACTTAACGTTCTATATAAAATCTCGCAGACTATTTCGACTCGCCAGCACAATGTTTCGGAACTGCTCAATGAAGTACTCGAAACCATGGGAACCGACATGGGCGTGTTGCGCGGCACCTTAACCCTACGCAAAGCGGGCACCGAAGTATTGAAAATTGAGGCGTCCAGCGGTCTGTCAGATAGCGAAATACGCCGTGGTCAGTATCAGTTTGGTGAAGGCATCACCGGTCGGGTCGCACAGACAGGACAGATCGAGCTTGTACCCGACATTAGCGAATCGCCCGACTTCCTGAATCGCACCAAAGCACGCGGCGACCAGAAAAATGCATTCATTTGCGTTCCGATCATCCATTACAAAGAAGTCATCGGAACCATGAGCATTGACCTGCCTACCTGCGCAGAAGAAGAACTTAATGGATATTCCCTCTTTCTGGAGCATGTGGCCCAGATTCTGGCTTCCGCGGTTTCGACCATCCGCGAGGAAATCGAGGAACGCAACGCACTGGAATCCGAAAACGAAATGCTGCGTCGCCAGTTGGGTGACCGATACAGCATTGACAACATGGTAGGAAATTGCAATTCGATGCGGTTGATCTACGAACAGATTGTTCAAGTTGCCAACAGCGCGGCCACCGTTCTCGTTCGCGGCGCATCCGGTACCGGAAAAGAGCTTGTTGCCCGCGCCATCCACTTTAACAGCCCTCGAAAAAATAATGCTTTCATCAGCGTCAACTGCGCCGCCCTTCCTGAAAACCTGATCGAAAGCGAACTGTTCGGTCATGAAAAAGGAGCCTTCACCGGTGCACAGCAGCAGCGAAAAGGGCGTTTCGAACTGGCCAATGGAGGCACCATTTTCCTGGATGAAATCGGGGATATTTCCCCTGCTGTTCAGGTTCGACTCTTACGTGTGCTTCAGGAAAAAACTTTTGAACGTGTTGGCGGAAACGAAACCATCACGGTCAATGTACGCGTTGTTGCTGCAACAAGCCGCAACCTTGAAAAAGGGATCGAAGAAGACACATTCCGCGAAGACCTCTATTACCGCCTCAATGTTTTTCCAATCCTTTTGCCTCCGCTTCGCGAGCGTAAATCAGACATCATCCTGCTAGCCGACCACTTCCTTCAAAAATATGGAGGCATGTATAGCAAGGATATGAAGCGGATCTCCACCTCGGCCATTAATATGATGATGGCCTATCATTGGCCCGGTAACGTGCGTGAACTCGAAAACTGTATTGAGCGCGCCGTGCTGACCTCCTCCGATGGCGTAATTCATGGATTCAATATGCCACCATCACTGCAAACCAGCGATGAAACGCACACGAACCTTCTTCCGGAAAACGGTGCAAACCTCCGGCAGATGGTCGAAGCCTACGAACGCGAACTTCTGATTGATGCCCTCAAGAAATACCGGGGAAATGCTGCCGCCGTTGCCCGCTATTTACAGGCCACCCAACGCATCATCAACTATCGCATCAAAAACCTCGGGATTGATCCGCGGAACTATAAGTAATGCTGCTAGTCAAAGGCCCGAAGGTCTAAAGTCCGCGCCAACAAGCAATCGACTTTCGGATCTTCGACCCCAACATGGTCCATGGAAATTTTCCAATTAGTCGAGTCGTATGAGGCGCGCTTTACAGCGGAAGGCGTGGATAACGCTAAACGCGTAACCGAAGAGTTGCTGGCGCATGTATTCAACTGCAAGCCGCTGGAAATCTATCTACATACCGTCCCTCTTCTCGTTGATAAATTTCACCTATTAGAACTGCTGGCCAAACGTATTGAAAATGGCGAACCACTCCAGTATGTCGTCGGTCACGTCGACTTCTGGGGGTTGGAGATAAAATGCGATCCCCGCGCCCTCATACCCCGCCCCGAAACCGAACTATTGGTTGAAGAAGTACTGAATTCCACGATCTGGAAAAGCAAACCCGCAACGGTGATCGACGTTGGAACCGGAACCGGCTGTATTGCTCTGACACTCGCGAAGCAACGCCCTGACGATTACTTCACCGCCGTCGACATTTCTCCAAATGCGCTTGATCTGGCAAAGGGAAATGCCCGCGTCCACGCTCTGGAAGATCGGGTTGTCTGGAAAGAAAACAATTTGCTCGAAGGGTTTTCGCCGGAAAGTTGCAATGGCGTAGTCGCCAACCTTCCCTACATTGCTTCCGCTGATTGGGCCGCACTCTCCAGCTCCGTTCGCGACCATGAACCACAGTCTGCGCTGGATAGCGGCCCCTCTGGCATGGAACTTATCATCCAGTTGGCGGAACAGGCACGTGATGTCCTCATCCCCGGTGGCATACTGTTCCTCGAGTTCGGATTCGACCAGGGGAAATCCGTATTCCAATGCCTGGACAAACTTGGGTACGCTGATATTGAAATCAAACACGACCTCGCCGGCCTCGACCGCATCGCCATCGCCACCAATCCGTAGAACGGGTATTTCGAAGTCCCGCGCAAACGAGGGTCGACCCACAAATTTAGCAGAAGACCCAAAACAACGCCTTTTCAGCCATGCTCAATGCAACAGACCAACTCAGAGCGCGCTTTTCACCGAATGACGTAATTCGGTTTAAGTACCGGCATAAATCCATTGAAGGTACGTTGGCCCGATGCAATCCCAAACGCGGCGTGGTGCTCGTGGATGGGCAGGAATATACCGTCCCTTACGAGTTGCTAGTTCAGACTGCTGAAAACACCGATCATCGGGAAGAACGATTCAAAAACGTGCTCATGCTCGCGCAGGAACTCATCGCGTTGCATGGCTTGAAGAAATGGCGGTTTAAGTTCGACCATTCCACTCGGCGGGCCGGTTGCTGCAACTACCGGGATAAAATGATTTCCATTGCCTTCGAGCTCGCACGTTCAGGATCCGATGAGGATATCCGCGATACGATCCTGCATGAAATTGCGCATGCTTTGGCAGGAAGAAAACATAACCACGACGCGGTGTGGAAGGCGAAGGCCCACGAGATTGGATGCACGGGCGAACGCACCCATAAACTTCAATTTGCTCCACCGCGCTGGAGTGTTACATGCGAAAACCGCTGCTGGACACAAACTGCCCAACAGCGGAATTCAAATCTTATTTGCCGGAAGTGTGGAGCAACGCTGATCTACACCCTCTACTCCGCGATTGCTTAAAGTCGACTATTTCGCCTTATCCAGCGTGGCTTGAATGGCTTGCTTTTCTTCTTCGCGCCGACAGGTCGCAATCGCTTGTTCTGCCAATTTCTTGTTCAATCGCTTCGGCTTCTCTGCAGCAAGCATCCGGGAAACTCCACGCATCAGAACAACGTGGTTCGCAAGCGATACTGAATCATCACCTGCAAGTTCCAACATTGTCGGAATCCCATTACTGGCTTTCCACCCTCCGAGGAGTTTTACAGCTGTCTTTTGAAGTTTTTCATCCGAAGATCGGCAGGCCTCTGCCAACGACTTCAGGGCTGCTTCGCTTTGGGTCTGCACCAGAGCTTGTAGAATATTGGCCTGACTACGCGGTGATGCACCCTCCATTTTCCCAACTAAAACCCCAACGGCCTTAGCCTGATCATCTGAACGGCGCATAATAGCAACTGAAGCATTCAGCAGATCACGGGAAACCGGCGATGTTTCCTGCGCAATCATCAGATCGATCAGTGGATCCAAATTCGAAATCTCTCCTATTGAACCAATAGCCATGGCAGCCGCCGTTGCGGTTTTGCGGTTCTCGTCTGCTGCATACGTTAAGAAAGTCGATAGCAGATCACGACGTCCACGAATAGCCAGCGCATCAATTGCAATAGCGCGCTTATTTTCGTCCGTAGAAGTGGCGGCAATTTTCTCAAGGGCCGAATCAACCCCTTCATCATCGATCAATCCCATCGATTTTTTTGCAGCTGCGCGGCCATGGGTCATCAGAGCCGAAATGGACTCCGCGGTTCCAATCCTGGCCAATGCATGTGAAGCATTATCCTGAACCAGTGTATCGTCTGATTTAAGTAATGGTTCAACCGCTTTCGCATAGGTCCGATTTCCACTGAACTCCAAAGCCCCAAGCGCCTGCAACTGCAGGTGCGGAGGGAGACTCCCGACGTTGACTGCCACGACATCATAGACCTTGGCATCCTTACCCTGTAGTGCTGCTTCGATGACCGCAACCTGAAGCTCAGGTTTACCCGATGCCATTGCTCCGGCGGCGATAGACGAATCACCATTCAGGATCAATCCAAGCAATGCGGCAGAACGAACTGTATCTGACTCCGACCCGTTTTGGAGTTTTTCAAAAATGGCCTTGCGCCCCGTTGAAAGCAAAGCGGCCTCGATTTGCATCCGGCGAAAACCCTGCTCCTCGGCACGTTGCTCAAACAGCGCCTGTACACCAACATCTTCATTCAGAGTCCCCAGCGTTTTGACGCTGGCAATGAATACCTCCTGATCCGGAGAGCCCAGAGCACCGATGATAAGACGGGAAGCACCCTCCTGCTTTCGTTCTCCCAATGCATAGATGAGCCCCGCAGTTGTCCTGACGGAACGCGCCTTACGCTTTTTCAGCTCGGCACCGAGCGCCTGTGCAGCGGCAAGTGACGGATTGACAAGCAGCGCTCGCCGGGCATCGTCACGAATCTGTTCGTCCTTATGGCTCATCAGCTTAACCAATGTAGGCACGGACTCTTCACCACCGATGCGCTCAAGGTTATTCAGCATGGGCTGAATGACCGAGATGACCGGATGATTTCCTTTGAGTATCTGGCAGATTTCAAGACAGATCGCCTTGCGCTCTGCTTCCGACCCATCGGGACTGCTAGCGATGGAGCAGGCTGCCAAAAGGTCGAGGCGAGCCTGCGTTTGCGTATTCAGATTCTCCGATGTCAGGTTCGGAATCAGCTCTTTTACAGCAGCGTGTGAAACAGCAACCGATAGCAACAGGGTAATTAGTGTGTTTTTGAACATAGCTAAGTTTTCCACTTTAAAGGGTGTAAGGAGCGCGACGTGGACGATCGAGCCATTTGGACGCTTCGGCGTCACCGATAATCTCTTCCTTGGAAGGATCCCATTTGACCGTTCGATTGAGCCGTTCGGAGATCGCACTGAGATGACAGATCGTTGCCGTCCGGTGCCCAACCTCCACATCGGCGATGGTCCGTTTCCTCGTCTTGATCGCGTTGAGGAAATTATCGTGATGACTCTCCGTTCCCATGAGATGAGTTTCAGAGGGGGAAAGCGGCTGGTTTTTCAGTTCACCCGGATCCGTCTTCAGGTCACCATTACGACCAACTCCAATCGAGCCCTTATCGCCATAAAACTCGATCATCGAATTATACTTTCGCTTCGAAAAGTCGCGGTAAATAATCGGACCATTTTTATATTTATACCCCTGGCATCCTGAATCATCATACCCCTTCGGGAAGAAGAACTCCGGACCGGATTGATCCCTACCGAGCGCCCACTGAATAATATCGTAGTGATGCGCGCCCCAGTCGCCATTTTTACGGGCACCATATTCCCAGTAAGAGCGCCAGCCACCGCCATAGTTACCTTCAACACGCTTCTTGTTGTACGGATACCAAGGCGTCGGACCGAGCCAACGTTCATAATCGAAGCCTTCTGGAATTGGCTCTTCCTTCAACACATTCCCATCGGGAAAACGTCCGAGTTTGGCATAGACCGTGTGGACGTTACCAATCCATCCATTCCGCACCATTTCAACCGCTTTGCCGAACGACTTCTCGGAGCGCTGCTGGCTGCCCACCTGTAGAATGGCCCCGTGGCGTCGAACCGCATCGGAAAGGATCCGACCTTCCTTAATCGTCAGGCTCATGGGCTTTTCAACATAAACATCTTTTCCGGAGCGAATTGCATCCAGTGAAATCGGAACATGCCAGTGATCGGGGGTCACCACGAAACAGGCATCGATATCGGTACGTTCGACAATCTTTTCATGTTCGTTGTAACTGGCGCAGTCCTTATTGCTGTATTTGGAATTCACTTGATCCTTGGCCCGCTCTCGTTTGGCCCGATCAACATCGCAAACGGCAAGAATCTGCACGTTCCCACGATTCAGCATATTATTGAAATGCCCTCTCATCATCAGACCATGGCCTATCATGCCAAAAGTAAGACGATTACTGGGCGCGGTATAGCCGGCAAAACCCAATGCGCTGGAAGGAATAACCGTCGGGGCCAAAATAGCGGCCGACGCACCCGCGGCAGATTTGCACAACATGCTTCTGCGCGAAATTGAGGAACTCTTCTTAGTCATAACACCACCCTTCCGTATGAAAGTTCTATTTGCAAGGGTTTAAGTTATAGCCGAACGAAGGAAGACCGGCTTGTATACCCTGATTTACTACTTGTATAAAATCCGCATCATGAATTTTATGCGGAGTTCCTGACCATCAGTAATCCCTTCAAAAGAATGTCCCCGAAAGTACGCGAATGAATCACCGATTCGAATGCCAGCTTGGCCATTTCCTCAATAGGTTGCCGCATCGTGGTGATCGGCGGAATAAACTGAACGGCGGCGGGAATATCATCAAAACCTGTTACAGGAATTTTAGTTCCTGTATCGTGAAGCGCATGCAACGCTCCCATTGCAATCTTGTCCGTTGCACAAATCAGCGCATCTACACCTTCGGTTTCCAGAATCTTTCGGGTCCCGTCCAGGCCGGCGGCAAATGCCCAACTTGATGAGGTAATGCAACGAATGCTGCATCCCAATGAAACCGCTCTCTTTTCCATGGCTTGAAACCGCAGATGATGAGCCAGAAAGTTCTCTCCAATAAAGACAATATTTTTATGTCCCTTGTTTACGAGATGCTGAAGAACCTGATCGGCCGCATGATTTTCATCAATCGCAACGCGGACACTATTCTCATCTGAACTTCCATGACCAATGCGCGATACAGGCATAGTACGGAACCCATCTAGCCACTCCGCCTTATCCTCAGATCCCAGAATAATAAGCCCGTCAATCGCGTGCTTGTGCAGCGGCGCCAGATCCACCGCTTCGGGTACACGTTTCCTGAATCCTGAGAGCACGAGAGAATAACCATGTTTATGCGCCTGAGCCTGAAGTGCTTCAATGATTGCACCGAAAAAAGGATCCTTAAAATCATAGACCACCACGCCAATCGTTTTCGTGGCTTTCCCTTTTAGCGTGAGTGCCGCCGCACTGGGTACATAGCCCATTTCTGCAGCAACGTTCATAACCCGCACAATAGTGGAATCGGCAATCCCGACTTCACGCGCTTTCCCGGAAAGAACGCGGGATACCAATGCAATCGATACCCCAACCCGCTCTGCAATCTGCTTTTGACTCACTGCCATAACCTTCTACCTCAAATGTTTGAGATTGTGTACTTATTGACCAATAATCAAGATCTAGCTCAAAGAACTTACGATTATAAATCAATACCGGCGGCCAGAGCGCTTTATGCACCAACCTTGCTGACATCAGGTCTAAATACATTCTACTCCCGTATCCCACTTGACTCCCCATAATCAAAAAGCAACTATCCGCGCTTCAATTGGAAGTTTTGGAAAGTCCCGTTAGATTCGGGCGCTGTCGCGCAACTGTAATCAGCCCAATGTGCTGTGAGCCAGAACACAAACACCGATTGTTTTGTTGTTCTCCTTCGCGATCTGGGGAAATGGCGCATGGACCTTTTGGGCCCCGCACCCATCCTCCTCCTTCCGCGCAGGAAAACGTGTGTTTACCATTAAACGCCCCGCGCAAGGGCAGACAAGGAATAAGATGAAATACCAGATCCTACTGGCAGCATGTACTGTTGCCGCTTTTACATCCGCTCAAACCAGCGAAACCAACACCTCGAATCAAATAATCGTTTCGGCAACCCGTATCGAGACCCCTCTGGAAAAAATGGGCACTACGGTTAATGTTATTACCAGCAAGGATATTGAAAATTCAAAAGCCGCCACGGTCTCAGATCTATTAAGGAGAGTTCCCGGCGTTTCTATTGCACGCAACGGAGGGCCGGGACAATCGTCTTCGATCTATCTTCGCGGAGCAAAACCACAGCATACTCTCGTCTTGATCGATGGCGTTCGCATGAATAGTCAGTTGGGTTTAAGCGGTTACGACATGACCCATCTTCAAACACTTGATATTGATACAATCGAAATTCTCAAGGGACCGCAAAGCACGCTCTATGGATCCGACGCTATGGCCGGCGTAATTAGCATCACCACCAAAAAAGGATCTGGCCGTCCCGTCCCCTATATAGATATCGAGGGAGGGTCATACGGAACGTGGCGCGCAGCCACCGGCGTAAGCGGAGGCGACGACCTTTTAGATTACAGCGCATCCATACAACGTTACGAGCGGCTGGGGCAGTCGGCCAAGAATACGAATGATGAAACAGATGGCACGAAGAATACAACCTTCTCTACCCGACTCGGCACCAGACCGACCGACACAACATCTCTTGATTTCACCCTTCGCTATATTGACGCGTTTTCAGACTACGACGGCTTCATAGATCCAATCGGATACCACGTCGCGGACGAACAGCTGTCCACGCGCCTAAGCGGTTCTGCCAGCGTGTTTGATGATCTGGTTGAAAGTACGGTAGGCGCTTCTTACGTCGACCTCTACAGTGTCAACATAACACCATTGGACGAGACGCCATTCGAGGCCAAGACCTATTCCGCAGACTGGATTAACATAATCTATCTTCCCGCAGACCACACCCTCATGGCAGGGATCGATGGGTCTCGCGATGAATATGAATTTCGAACCGTGAACGGCTACCTGGAAAACCTGGGTGTTTTCGGAGCTTACCAAGCCGTATTATCCAGTTCTCTGAACGCAAATCTGGGTATTAGAAACGATACGCATAGTGAATTCGGAAACGAAACCACCTACCAAGCATCCGGCTCCTATGAATTTCAGCCAACCGGCACAAGACTGAAAGCATCGTGGGGCACAGGTTTCAAGGCACCGACGTCTTATCAGCTCTACTCGGCATTTGGCGATCCCTCCCTCCAGCCAGAAAACAGCGAAAGCGTGGAAGTGGGCCTTGAGCAACAGATCATCACTAACCGACTCGATGTAGGGATTGCAGTATTCCGGAACGAATACAGTAATCTGATTGAATACGACTTCAACACCTCGAAGTACAACAACATTGGCGATGGCATAACGGACGGTACCGAAGTTTATCTATCCGCCGCCATTTTGCATAATTTGGCCTTCCGTGGAGGGTACACGTATTTAGATAATGATAGCGAAGACATCGGCTTCCTTCTTCGCCGACCAACGCACAAGGTTGATCTCGACCTGAACTATGCGGCGACCAGAAAGTTGAACATCAACTTGAACATCAGCTATTCCGGCGAGCGAAACGATCAGGACTTCTCTACGTTTCCGGCGACGATCATAACGCATGATCCATATACGCTGGTCAATATTGCTGCCCGTTACCAACTGACAAAAAATGTCCAAATTTATGGCAGAATCGATAACCTGCTTGATGAAGATTACCAGACGGCATACACCTACAATCAAGACGGTATTGGTGGTTATGCGGGTATAAAAGTAACCCTCTAAGAACCTTCGCCCTGGGCTCTATGGTCTTCAAAAATAATGAAGACCGCAGAGCAGCCATTTGAGAATCGCCAAGGAGCTTCACCAAATGACTACGATACGGTATCATGTAAAAGTTTAACGGGAATTGACCATGCATGAATTGATTGAAAAAGGCGGCGTACTAATGTGGCCATTACTGGCCTGCTCACTGGTCATGGTCGCAATTGTGATCGAACGGCTGATTTTCTGGCTTAAGGTAAGCACGGATAATAACCCCAAATTAGTAAACCGTATTTTCGAACTCACCGAGGCCGGCGACTTTGACTCGGCTATCCAGGAAGCTACCGGATCCAAATGCATGACCTGCCGGATTCTCACGGATGGGCTCGCCCACCGGAACTATGGGCTGGCAGAAAATCTGGAAGCGGCAGCGGGCTCGGAAATTGCATCCATGAAACGTGGTCTCAGCATTCTCGATACAATCATCACGCTGGCTCCCCTGCTCGGCATTCTTGGAACGGTTTCCGGAATTATTATTTCGTTCGACCTGCTCGGCGATTCCGGGATTGAAGATCCCAAAGCCGTTACCGGCGGTATCGCCCAGGCACTTATCACCACCGCAGCTGGACTCACCATCGCCATCATTACCCTCATCCCCTACAACGCACTCATTCGCAAGGTAGAAAAAGTAACTCACTATTTTGAAAAAATGTGCACCCACTACGCCATCACCGTCCAAAAGGGTGAGGAAAAAAGATCTCTTTCATAGAAAAATGAAATTCAAAACAGGCTATGAGAATAGAAAGGCCCGAGTGGAGATGCTGCCGCTGATCGATGTGGTATTCCTCCTGCTGGTCTTCTTTATCTACGCCATGCTCTCGATGGTGTTACATCACGGGCTCAAGGTGGACCTCCCAAAAGCAGGAAACACGCAGCTCGATTCCAGCGACTATCTCAACATTACCATCACGGCCGAAAATCGTATTCTCTTCGACGGAACTGAAACCACGATAGAGGCACTGCTTCCACTGGTGACGGCTAACCTCAAAGAAAAGGGATCTAACACGCCGCTATACATCGAAGGCGACCAAGCCGCCGACCTCGGAATTGCCATAACTATTTTGGATCTGTTGCAAAAATCGGGCATCGAAAAAGTCTCATTCACATGCAAAAAACAATCACAGTCCTGAGCCCCGGACTCTTGTTCGGCATCGTTGCCTCCCTGCTGTTGCACGGGAGCCTGCTCGGCGTAAAGGCCATCCAGCATCCTGCTGAAGCTCAATTTGACCGTGGTGTTGTTTCAGTCGAATTAACCCTTATTCCATCGATCGCGTCCGTCGCCGCAACCAAGCCAGTTCCCGCAGAATCAGCGACCCCGGTCGAACCCGCCATCGAACCCCCGCCCCCTGTTCTTACAGCCATTGAACCGGAAATCGTCCAGCAAACAGCCCCCCCCGAAGGAACCCCGCCGGAACCCGTTCAGGAAATCCCTGAGCCCAGTATGCAAGAAAGTGTAAATGCGATCGATCAGGATGGATCGCTCGAAGAAGACAAGGGATCATTTTCGCCAGCACAAACCCAGAGCCAATACAGCCCTATCTATCCACGCATGTCCCGCCAACGTGGAGAAGAAGGCGTGGTTATTCTAACCGTTGAGGTCAGCTCAACGGGTCAAGGTTCCAATGTTAAAATTGTTCAATCCTCCGGCCATACGCGGCTCGACAAAGCCGCCATCAAAGCCCTCTCCAATGCGCAATTCGCCCCCGCTATCCGATTTGGCCAACCCCATACTTCCACCCTGACCCAAACCTTTAATTTCAAACTGACCAATGATTATTAACCGAACCACATCCTTGATGCTTCTGCTCTCCCTGTTGCTCTGTTCTTGCGGAAAACAACCGGAACCCCAGCCCATTCCTGCAACGGTGGAACGGATAATTTCCATGGCACCCAGCATTACCGAATGCATTTTCGCCATAGGTGCAGGCGACCGCGTGGTCGGTGTTACCAAATTCTGTAACTTTCCAGATGCAGCGGTTTCCCTGCCGAAAATCGGCGGGTACACCGATGCCAACTATGAGATGATCTACACCCTCAAGCCCGACGTCGCCATTATGCTTCACGAACACTATGCCGCCGCTGAACGGCTCGGCGCACTGGGAATTCCGCACATCAAAGTAGATACCTCCACCATCCCCGCCATATTTGAAACCCTGCGTACGCTGGGCACCGTGTTCCACACGGAAGACGTGGCCGAAATGGAAATCGAACGACTCCAGCAACGAATTTCCGAAATACAGACCATCACAAAAGATGCACCTAAACGAAAAGTGCTCGTCTCCATCGGACGCAACATGGGATCGGGCGGCCTGACCGATGTCTACGTGGCCGGCATACTTACACTTTACAATGAAATGCTCGAATTAATCGGTGCTGAGAACGTCTACTCCGGCTCCATGGAATATGCCAAGCTCTCGCACGAGGCCATTATGCGGCTCGACCCCGACGTCATCATCGACTTAATTCCCGACCTCGAAACTTCGCTTAACCTCAAGCCTAATGAAGTACGTCAGGAATGGAATATCCTTAAAAATGTGACTGCGGTTAAGAACGGAGAAGTCCACGTATTCGGTGGCGACTATGTCTGCATCCCCGGACCCCGCTTCGTACTCACCTTCGAAAACATCGCCCGCGCCATCTACCCTGAATACTTTCGCACGGATAAAACCAGGCAGACACGAAGCGGTAATAATGTGGGGGCAGAATAGTGATACCGGTCGAGCGTGCTAAAGTACAGGGGCGAGTCTGCCACTCCCTGTGGTCGTTGCTTTCGTTTCTCCACCCTCGCTTCGCATCACCTCGCCTTCCCGCGGAGCCAAATTTATGACCAACACAGCCATCCAAATCAAAAATCTAAGCCTCCGCCTCTCCGGGAAGACAATCCTCCGGAAGGTTTCTCTGGAAATAAATCGCGGCGAATATATTTCCATCATCGGACCAAATGGCGCGGGAAAAACATCATTGGTCAAATGCATCAGCCGCATCTATTCCAACTGGAGCGGAACGGTTCAAATCAACGGCAAGGATATTGGCCAATTCTCCCAGCGAGAACTGGCAAGGCAACTCAGCTATGTTCCACAGGCGGAAGGCCGAACCCTCCCCTTCACCGTTTTTGAATTTGTTTTGATGGGGCGCTACCCGCACCTCTCCCCGTTCACCTCAATCGGTGCCGACGACAAAAAAATCGTTTTCGAGACGCTGGAAAAAGCCGGACTGATTCCCTTCAGCGACCGCCGCCTCAATACCCTTAGCGGCGGCGAACGGCAAATGGTTTTTATTGCTGCTGCACTCGCGCAGGGTGCCGACATTCTGTTGCTCGATGAACCCACATCCTTCCTCGACTATAGCCATCAGGCGCAAGTCATGCAGTTGCTCAGCCGTCTGCACCGTGAAAACAACATTACCATTATATCCGTCAGCCACGACATCAATGCGGCCTGTGCACAAAGCACAGGCATCATGGCGCTCAAGGAGGGCGAGTTCCAATTCTTCGAACCGCCGGAAATCGCAATGGATACTGACCGGCTCGAAGCGCTCTATGATACGCCCTTCCTCATTGCAGCGCATCCATCTGGGAACGGACGTATTGCACTTGCGGAGGGTCGGACATGAAGAAAACAGTCATACTCTCCGCCCTTAGCCTGGTCGCCTTGCTGGCTCTGTTCGCCACGCCGATGATCGGCATGGAGTTCATCCCGATCTCCACACTCTGGACAGATGCCGAAAGCATGAATGGAAACATCCTGCGGGATATCCGAATTCCGCGCACCCTCACCGCGTTCCTTGTGGGCAGTGCACTAGCACTGAGCGGTATGACGTTTCAGGCCATGTTCCGTAACCCGCTCGCAACGCCCTTCACGCTCGGTACGGCCAGCGGAGCCTCGCTCGGTGCCGCGCTGTACATCCGCTTCGGCCTCGCCTTCTCCCTCTTCGGAATCGCCGGCATCTCCTTTGCCGCCTTTGCCGGAAGCCTGCTGGCCGTCGGACTGGTCTACGGACTCACTCGCTTGAAATCCGGATTCTCTACTGCCACGCTGCTACTCGCGGGCGTCGCCGTCAGCTTTTTCTTTTCGAGCCTGATCCTATTCATCCACTACATGAGTGGCTTTGCTAACTCATTCCGCATCATGCGCTGGATGATGGGGTCAGTCGACCTCACCGGCTATGACGGATTGCTCGACATGCTCCCCTTCGTACTCACCGGAGTGGTCGCTCTGTTATTCTCCGCTAATGAATTGAATCTGCTCATGACCGGCGACGACATTGCCGCCAGCCGCGGAGTAAACGTCAACCGCACCAAGAAAATCCTATTCACTGCGGCCTCTCTTATGATCGGTGGCGTCGTGGCCTTCTGCGGGCCGATCGGATTTGTCGGTATGATGGCACCACATATTTGCCGCCTGATGATCGGCTGCGAACACCGTACGCTGATCCCGGCTACCCTCCTCTTCGGCGGCATCTTTCTTGTCATATGCGACACGCTGGCGCGCACCCTCATTGCCCCCGTCGAAATGCCCGTCGGCGTCATCACTGCCCTGCTCGGCGGACCATTCTTCATTGCGCTGTTGCTCAACAAAAAAGGAACCCTAGACTTATGAGCGAAACCTTACCCAGTGAAGACCGGGTGGAACCGGTTCCCCCATACCAAAAAACCACGGCGCAGCCTGGCCCCATGAAAAACCAATTTCCATTTCGACTCGGCACGACCTCGTTTATCCTGCGCGATGACATCCTTCCGAATGTCCACTATCTGAAAGACAAGGTGGATCATATCGAACTCCTCGTTTTTGAACCCGATGAACAATCGAACTATCCCTCCCCCGAAATGGTTGCGGAATTAAATGCTGTGGCAGCCGATCACGATTTGACCTACACCGTCCACCTGCCCATCGGAATCCATCTCGGAACACGCGATATTCTGTTACGCAAAAAGAATGTCGCCACATTCCTCCGCGCCATTGATGCGACCCGCCCGCTGAATCCGCATGCATGGGATCTGCACTTAGAGCCGGATGAGGGTTCGCAAACCAATCCGATTCACGACCTGGCGGCTTGGCAGGATTCCTGTTTCCAATCGCTGGAGGAACTGAAGTCTGGCGGTGCAGATCCTTTGCTCGTCGGATTGGAGACGTTGGAATACCCATTTGAATATGCGGAGCCTGTGGTCAACGAAACAGGCTTTGGCATATGTCTTGATATCGGACACTGCTGGTATCGCGGCTATGACGAAGATTGGTTTATTAAAACGCTGCTGCCAAAGGCACGTAGCTTTCATCTGCACGGGTTTGACAACGTGCGCGACCACCGAGGATTGAATCATGTTCCGATTCAAAAACTAAAACGTTTCATAAATTCCGTGGCTGCCCAACCTGACGTAGCGGACCGGGTCGTGAGCATTGAAGTCTTCGGCGAAAAACATCTAACCCCATCCCTTGAGGTGCTCCATGAACTCGCCTAAAGTTATCCTCGTTACCGGCGGAAGCCGCAGCGGAAAAACCGCCCATGCTCTGGGCATCGCCGAGCCCTATACAACGCGAATTTATCTCGCCACCGCCGAAGCCATCGATTCCGAGATGAAAGACCGCATCGCCCGCCACCAGGCCGAGCGCGGTGATCGCTTCCAAACCTTGGAAGAACCAGTCGATCTCGCTGGAGCCCTGCAACAAATTCCCGAAGGAACCGACGTGGTATTGATCGATTGCATGACCGTCTGGCTCGGCAACCTCGTACATAAGAAAGGAGTCCAGTCTGAACCCTATCCAGAAGTGCGCGAATTTATCCAGGCATTGGAAAAACCACCCTGCGACGTCGTCATCGTAACCAACGAAGTCGGCTCCGGTATTATCCCGCACGAAGCCATGACGCGCGCCTACAGCGACCTCGCCGGATGGCTCAACCAGGACATCGCCAATATCGCGAACGAAGTCTACCTCGTGGTCTGCGGGCTTCCGCTAACGCTCAAAGGACCGGGCAAATAAAAAAGCGGATCAGCTCCACCTCAACCGATCCATAAGGAATCCCATGAACACAAATCTTGAACAAATCCTGTCCTCCATCGAACCGGTCAGTCGCGACCTTGAACCGGAAATCACCGCCCATCTCAACGATCTCCTGCACCCTCCAGGAAGCCTGGGTCGGCTGGAAGAGAACGCCCTGCGCTACTGCCTGATTCGAGAAACCCCACAGCCCAAGCTGGAAAAGAAGCGGATCTATACCTTCGCGGCCGACCACGGTGTAGCCGAGGAAAATATTTCCATTGCACCCAAAGCGGTAACGCAACTGATGGTGATGAACATGCTCGGCGGTGGAGCGGGAGTAAATGTTCTAAGCCGCCACACAGACGTGGAAAACCAAATCGTGGACATCGGCATCGATCACAATTTTGGTGAACTGCCCGGCTTGATTCACGAAAAGGTGCGCATGGGAACTTCCAACCTCCGGATAGAACCGGCCATGCGCATCGAGGAAGCTGAAGAGGCTATTCTCGTCGGAGCGAAGCTGGCGAAGCAGGCGGCCGAAGAAGGCATCGATCTTCTAGGAACGGGCGAAATGGGCATCGCAAACACAACCCCTGCCTCCGCCCTCTTCGCGGCATTGCTTCCCGCCGACATCGAAACCGTAACGGGGCGCGGAACGGGTATTAACGACGAGCAGATCAAACGCAAAAAAGAAATCATCTGCGAAGCGCTCGATGTGAATGCTGAACAACTTGCCGATCCACTATCCGCGCTCGCCGCGGTGGGCGGGCTGGAAATCGCCGGCATCTGCGGCCTGTGCCTCGGCGCAGCCGAAGCCCGCATTCCGGTGGTAGTGGATGGGTTCATTTCATCCGCGGGCGCATTTGTGGCCTGCTTATTGAAACCGGAAGTGAAGGATTATCTTTTCTTCAGCCATAAGTCGGCCGAAGCCGGACACACCGTATTCCTCGAACGAATCGGCGCGGAACCATTGCTCGATCTTGGCCTCCGCCTTGGCGAAGGAACCGGAGCCGCATTGGCCATGGGGTTGATCGATGCCTCCATCAAAATTTACAATGAAATGGCCACCTTCAGCGAAGCCGGAATCGAACTTTAGGAACCCAACATGCTGAACTCTTTCATCTCCGCTATGCGAACCCTCACGGCCATCCCTGTGCCGGGACAGGATTGCGAAAAATACGAGGACGTACTATTCGCATTTCCCCTCGTCGGCGCGGTTCTAGGCGGGATCCTCTGGTTGCTGTCCGGAAGCAGCCAGTGGTCGCCAACGATGGTGGTAGCCGCGTTTGTGCTCGGCGCGCAGACCCTGCTCACTCGCGGCTTTCATCTCGATGGCGTGGCCGATACTGCCGATGGTTTCGGCGGCGGTTACACGAAGGACCGGTCGCTTGAAATCATGAAGGATTCCATGGTTGGTGCATTTGGTTCTATCGCTCTCATGCTAACCTTGCTGTTGAAGTTCACGCTTATTTATTCGTTACTTCAAATTAACGCGGTTTCGGGTGTCTTCGCCTCGATGGTGATTTCCCGCACCGCCCAGGTTTTCCAATGTGTCACCCTTCCATACGCGCGCCCCAACGGCACCGCCGCTGCAGCCGTACAGAATGCATCCAACAATCATCTCTTCGTTGCGATTGCTCTATGCGCTCTCCTGCTGGTGACCATCGGCTTCAAGAATCTTTGGCTCCTTCCTCTCGGATTGGCCGCCGCCTTCTTCTGGGGAATATATTGCAAAAAACGAGTCGGGGGAATCACGGGAGACCTGCTGGGCGCGACAAATGAGATTGTCGAAATCACCGTAATGACGGGAGCGCTGATTTTATGCTGAAACAATCCAAAGCCCTCTGCCTGCTGGGCACCGGCTCCGATGTTGGAAAGAGCGTCGTGGTGGCTGCGTTGTGCCGCATCTTCAAAAATCAGGGTTTCAATGTTGCGCCGTACAAGGCACAGAATATGTCGAACAACTCCTACGTCACCCTCGACGGCGGCGAAATGGGCCGTGCGCAGGTCGTGCAGGCCGAAGCCTGCAAACTCGATCCACATACGGACATGAACCCGGTACTGCTCAAGCCCAACACCGACCTTGGCTCGCAGGTGGTACTGCAGGGTCACGCCATCGGGAACGTTCAGGCGGCCGAATATTTCAAGGATACGCAGTACCTATTCGGCAAGGCCAACGAAAGTCTCACCCGGCTCAAAGAAAAGCATGAGCTGATCCTCATCGAAGGTGCCGGCTCATGCGCCGAGGTCAACCTGCGCTCCCGCGATTTCGTAAACTTTGAGACGGCCCACGCGGCCGACGCCCCGGTCATCATAATCGCCGATATCGACCGCGGCGGCGTATTCGCACAAATCGTCGGTTCACTCGAGGTCATCCCCGAACGGGACCGCAAGCGCGTCGCAGGATTTATCATTAACAAGTTCCGAGGTGATGCAGCCCTCTTCGATGACGGCATTAAATATCTCGAAGAAAAGACCGGCCTGCCCGTGCTGGGCCTCATCCCCTACTACCGTCATATCGAGATTGATCCCGAAGACGGTATGCCGCTGGAAACCGTCATCGATCCGCCGACACGGCCGTTGCCGGGCAAGATTAACATTGCGGCCTTGCGGCTCCCGCACATCTCGAACTTTACCGACTTCAACCCCCTGATTCGCAATGAACACGTTTCGTTCCACTATCTTTCGAAACCCCGCTCGCTCGATGGCTATGATGCACTATTGATTCCCGGCACCAAAAACGTCCGCTTCGACCTGCAGTGGCTCAAGGACACGGGTTGGGGAAACCCGATAGGTGTATTCACTGGCCAGATGCTCGGTGTTTGCGGCGGTTATCAGGTGCTCGGAAAATACGTACACGACCCACACGGCATCGAGGGTAACCCCGGGAGTGCCGCGGGCTTTGGGCTGCTCGATATCGAAACCACACTTGAAAAAGAAAAAGTACTTTCCCGCTCTCAGGGAAGACTAGCCGATGGCACGTTCATCGATGGCTATGAAATCCACATGGGACGAACTGTGCTCGGTAAAAACACAACGCCGATGGTTTCAGTGATCAGCCGTAATCAGGAAACCGTCAAAGACTTCGACGGTGCGGTTTCCGCAGATCGAAGAATCGAAGGTTCCTATTTCCACGGCCTGTTTGACTTCCCCGATTTCCGCAATCGTTATCTAAAAAAACTAAACCCTGATTACCCGGCCGAAGACGCCCAAGCCGGCGGCGAATTCAAGCAAACGCAATACGACCTGCTCGCCGAACATTTCGAACAACACCTCGATATGGAAAAACTGCGGCGGATTATAGGAACCGAATAATGCATCTGCACGGCGGACATCCTGAATTTGCATTTGAACGGCTCGGCGTTGAACCGCGCGCGGTGTTGGACTTCAGCGTGAACATCAGCCCGTTGGGTGTACCTCAAGCCGTAAAGGAAATATGGAATGGTCTTCTGCAGGAATCCGAATCCTATCCTTCCGAAAATGGTGCGGGCGTAAAAAAATTCTACGAATCCCGATTCGGTCTTCCTCCGGAGTGCGTATTACCGGGCAACGGATCAATCGATCTCATCTACGATATTCCTCGCATGCTGAATATTAAACACGCCCTCATTCCCCAACCCACGTTCAATGACTACGCCCGCGCCTGCCGCGCTAGCGGTGCGAAAGTAATTAATGGACAGTTGAACCAACTCGAAGGGTGCGATGCATATTTTATCGGCAACCCAAATAATCCGACCGGAAAGATCATCCCTTCCGAAGACCTGCTTCAACTGGCCGACCACTTTCCCGAAATCCTATTTTTCGTAGATGAAGCCTTCATCCAGTTTGTGGAAGATGCCGATCCGTTTACCCTTTTGCGCTCGGATCGGTTACGCGACAACATCGTGATTTTCCATTCGCTCACGAAAATTTATGCCCTCCCCGGTCTGCGTATTGGTGCGGCGATATCCACCCCAAAGACCATTTCAAAACTGACTTCAAAACGCGCACCATGGATGGCAAGCCGGATCGCAGAACGCGTGGCCGTTGCTCTCGCGAATTGCATCGACTACGAACGCGATCTTGTTCCAATGATTAGAACCGAGCGACAACGGATGTTCCAAACATTGGAAAACCACCCTTCGTTTAAGCCGGTTCCCGGCGCCGCTAATTTTCTGCTCGCCCAATGGACGGGAACGGAAAATCTCGACGATCTGTTGCGGCACCTGCTCAAGCAAGGCCTTTATGTCCGCGACTGCCGGAATTTCCGGGGTCTGGAAGAAAATTGGTTTCGACTCGGCATCCGTCTGCCGGAAGAAAATAAACTATTGATTAAAGCGTTAGCATCGGCATGAATAACCCTGCGCTCATTCTGCTGACCGCATTTGTCCTGGACTTACTCATAGGCGACCCCGTCTATCCATTCCATCCTGCACGACTGATGGGGCAGCTTATCCAGGTATTAGAAAAGCCATTGCGCAAGCATTGCAAAAAACTGACTATCGCATCGAACCTGCTTCCGCTCCTTGCGATAACTGTTGCGGGATGTTGCTATGGACTAACCCACCGTCTACTCGGAACATGGGCATGGCTGTTCAACCTCTACCTGACCTATTCCCTGCTCGCTTTGGGAGATCTGCTAAAGCATGCCCACCGGGTCGAATTTGCGCTCAAATATCGGTCGTTGGAAGAAAGCCGTCAGACGGTTCAATGGATGGTCGGACGCGATACGGCCGAACTGGATGCCCACGGTGTAGCCCGCGCGGCGATCGAATCGGTTGCGGAAAACTTCGTGGACGGGTTCCTCTCCCCATTTTTTTGGTTCGTGGTTGGCGCGGCGGTTTTCCGGACCGTGGAAGGTGGCGTTCTTCTGATGTTGACTTTCAAAGTGGTCAGTACGCTCGACTCAATGGTCGGGTACAAAAACGCAGAGTATCGGGTATTGGGACGAATTAGCGCAAAACTCGATGACGTGCTCAACTTTATTCCCGCCCGCCTCAGCATCCCGTTGATTGCGATCGCGGCCAAACTGACTTCCAATGATTGGAGAGCGGCATGGGCGATTGGCCTTCGCGACCGGTTGAAACATGCTTCGCCCAATTCGGCCCATGCAGAAGCTTCGGTCGCGGGAGCACTCGGCCTTCGACTCGGCGGGCCCTCTATTTATGATGGAGAACGGAAAGAAAAATCCTGGCTGGGTGATGGTTCGCCCGAAGCCGGACCAGCGAACATTGAACGGGCGTTGCGCTTGATTCAGATGTGCGGCTCCTCGGCTGTATTTCTTGGCCTACTGACCCTGATATAACAAGGACTACCCATGACCATAGACCCAAAAAATAAAAACCACTTATCCAAAAATGATCGTCAGGGACTTTACAGAACTATCTTTTTGCGGCGAGATGTTCGCGCTCAATTTCTACCCGATCCCATTCCGGCTGCTGTACTGAGCCGCGTTCTGCATGCCGCGCACCATGCCCCGTCGGTCGGCTTCATGCAACCTTGGAACTTTATCCTGATCAAATCAAAATCCATTCGCAAACACCTCCATGAAGCCTTCACCAAAGCGCATGAAGAAGCGGCGGATATGTTTCCGGAAGAAAAGCGCGAAACCTACAGGGCCCTGAAACTGGAAGGCATCCTCGAGTCGCCCCTGAATATTTGCATTACGTGCGACCGGGAACGGACCGGGTCGACCGTTATTGGACGCACACATAATCCCGCCATGGATACTTACAGCACAGTTTGCGCCGTGCAGAACCTCTGGCTTGCGGCCCGTGCCGAAGGGCTCGGCATCGGATGGGTGAGCATCTTCAGCGAAAGACGACTCAAAGAGATTCTGGAGCTTCCTGATCGCGTCGTCCCTATCGCCTACCTGTGCATCGGAAAGGTGTCGCACTTTCAAAAAAAACCCGAGCTCGAAACCGCGGGCTGGTTGCCCCGGCTTCCATTAGAAGAACTGATCCGCTTCGATACATGGGAAACGACCAACAAGGCCGACCCGACCTTGCTGGAACAAATCGAAAGGGACACGTCCTTCCCCAAGGAGTCAATCCGCTGAGGCCTTATAATTGATCGATAAACGTACCGCCGAAGCAGCCAACCTACCCAGAATTTCTCCAAACAGCACATGCTTACCGCAATAGCGAACCTCCTGCGGGCCATGGCCACTAACCACCGCGATGGCATCCGTTCCGGTTCCGGTTGCGATACCGCTGGAAACCGGACTTCTGACATCCGCTTCCTGCAACACGGCCGACTTTGCTTCGGTCACGATCATCAGCGCTTCCACCATTGCCGCATCAGTCAGGATGGCCGAGGTAATCGCGATGATGTTAATCGTTCCGACCGGCTCGGATTCCATGACCATCCTTCTACATTCGGCCCGATCCCCCGCCCGCCGCGGATTCGACAGACCGGATGTCGCAAGAACCGCGATTTCTATCCCATCGGCCGACTCTTTCGCGACGCGTAGCGAATCCATGGAAGTCGCCGTCATCATACCCACGGTGGTTCCACGCCAACCGGCATCGACGCAATAGGCCGCCAGCGTTTTTTCCGGCGGTTCGATCGCACGAGAATCCCCATTCACCTTGAGATTCAGGAGATGACTGGCTCGCACGGCGCCACCATTCAGAACCGCCGAACTAAGAACCCGGCGGGGCGTATCGAATTCAATACGAATATGCTCCCCGGTATGATCCAGGGAAATTCCGCCAGGAAGAACCTCCGACATGATGCCCTGCATCAATAATCAATCCCCTCACGCGCTTTGACGCAGCTCTCGAAGGCGTGCTTCACGCTCTCGATTTCGGATACGGTATCGGCCAGTTCCCGAATGGCATTTCCGCCCCCGCGCCCGGTAATCACAACGGTCTGTTCTTTCGGCCGGTTGCGGATGGTATCGATCACCATCTCTTCATCCAAATATTTATAACCCAGCATGTAGGTGAGCTCATCGAGAACAACCAAATGAAGGCTCTCATCTTTCAATAGCTTTGCGGAAAATTCCCAGGTTTTCTTCGCGGCGGCAATATCGCCGGATCGATCCTGTGTGTTCCAGGTAAATCCTGTTCCCATCTGATAAAAAGGCAGGTCGGGATAGTTGTTCCGGATAAATAGCTCTTCGCCACTTTGCTGAACGCCCTTTATAAACTGCACAAGCCCAACTTTATGCCCATAACCCAAACAACGCATGATCATCCCAAATGCAGAGGTCGTCTTCCCCTTCCCGTTTCCAGTAATGACAATCACGATTCCCCGCTCTTCAGTGGCCGCGGCGATTTTGTTATCGACGCGCTCCTTCTGGTGCGCCATCTCGAACTTATGCTTGAGCTGAGCCCTTCGTTTTTCGTCCATATAAAATCTCCTTAATCAATGCGAAGACGATGACATAAACCGGGTTGTCGAGACAATCCAATCCGCTATGATGCACATCATGAATTCGATCGAAGAAAAAGAACAGGCTCTGCTCGAGGAACTAAAATCTTATGGCACGCTGGCTGTCGCGTATTCCGGCGGCGTCGATTCCACCTATCTTGCCGATTGCGCACATGAGGTTCTAGGATGCGAGGCGATGATGGTGATTGCTGATTCCCCTTCCATCCCACGCGAAGAACTTAAACAGGCTGTTGATATGGCAACCGAACGCGATTGGAATATCCGAATCATTCAAACCGGGGAGCATCTCAGCGAAGCTTATCTGGAGAATAAAGGCGACCGTTGCTTTCACTGCAAAGACGAGTTATTCACTAAGATGGAAATGATTCAATCGGAGTTTGGCGATGTCGTACTCGTGTACGGTGCGATTGAGGATGATAAAGGTGATGTCCGTCCCGGCACGCAGGCGGCCGCAAACCACTGTGTTGTGGCTCCGCTTCAAAATGCCGAACTGTATAAAAAGGAGATCCGCGTTCTCAGTGAACGGCGCGGACTTCCAACGGCGGGAAAAGCATCATTTGCCTGCTTGGGATCCCGTTTCCCAACCGGCACGCGGATTGATCTGGAGTCGATGTCTCAGGTGGAAAAAGCCGAGGCGATTCTACGGGCGCGAGGGTATTTCCAATACCGCATTCGTCATCACGGCGACCTATGCCGCATTGAAATTAATCAAACCGATTTTGAAAAGCTAATGAACGAGCGGATTGAGATCGTCGTCGCCATTAAGAAAACCGGATACAAGTTCGTTACGCTTGATCTGGGCGGCTATTCGATGGGATCAAGCGCCTAGTAGCAATACCGAATGCTATAGCGATACCGCTTCCACATTTTCGGCCGCTGAACAGCCGTTTCCGGAACGGTTCTGTTTCGCAGCGGTAAAGTCTGCTCCCCTGTAGAAGCGGGATGTCCACTAAGCAACGCCACAACCTGTTCCTGAACACTCGCCAACTCGGTAAGCTTAAGTTCCGGATCGATCACCATGAAACTTTCATTGGTCTTTTTATGTTCGTAGATGCGTAGCTTGCGGCCGTCTTCTGTGCGCTGCGCTGCGCGCTCGACCAGAATTTTTTTGCGCTCGAGCATGACGGTTAGAATAAAGATGGCATCAAGGTTTTCCGTGCTTTCTTTCGCCAGTAGCTTACGCAGCAGCGATTCGGCATTTTCCTTCCGTACCGCTTCCTCTTCCGGAGGCGGCGGCACAATGAAAATGGTCTTCCAGGAACTTAACCCCGGATTATCTTTATCCCAACAGGCCTTGCAGAAATCGTTGCGCTGATGTTCACCCGTCTCAAAAGAAAGGTTGGAAAACAGGACTTCCTTATCTGCGAATTCTTTTTCGCATTTTGTGCACGCTTTGGCGCATTTACGCACACTCCAGTTATCAATGTTTTCGCGACCCATAATAAAATCCTTTAACCGTAGAAGCGACGTCCCCGTCGCTTACCCGCGCACAGAGAACGCGACGAGGGCGTCGCGTCTACGAACCTGTGTCTTTTTCCCAAATCGTGTGACGCTGTTGCCAGAAGTAAACGATGCCCGTCCAGGCCGTCAGCAAAGCGGTTCCAAGACCCAGCCACCATGCAAATACGGTTCCTGGCATTGGAAGATATTTTGATTCCCAAATCAGGCCGAAGAAGTAGAGACAGATGGCGAGCATCTGCACCGTAGTTTTCACTTTTCCCCACATACCGGCCGGCATCACAATGCCCTTCTCGATCATTAAAAGTCGCATTCCCGTCACCATAAATTCACGGGCAATAATCAGCACAACCATCCACGCACGAAGGCTGCCGAGTTCAATGAATCCGATAAAAGCCGCGCAGATCAACACCTTATCGGCGAGCGGGTCCATAAGTTTGCCGAAAGAGGTGCATCCAAAAAAGTTGCGGGCGAGGTATCCGTCAAGGGCATCGGTGATACTGGCCACGATGAAAATTCCCAACGCAATTATCAGCGCATAGGGAAACGTCATGCTCATGCAGACCATCATTACGGCGGTCATCCAGAAGCGGCTAATGGTCAAGTGATTCGGGAGGCTTTTCATAATTTCCTTTGGATAAAGAATGTAATTCCGCATTCAGGCGGCTCGTCGGAATGGCTGCCTGAAGGCGGAGCGACATACCTTTACCTTTCTATTTTTCTACTTCCACCACGCCGCGTGTAACCAGATAGGCATTGGGAATACTATCGGTAATCAACTGGCGTTCCATAGAGGCAGCACCACCGGCCGCGGAAGGTTCAGCTTCTTCGTCCGCGCATTGGGTTACACTGAAAACAATGATGGATAACAAGATGATGGCACCGACTGCGGAAAGAACCATTTTAAGCGGAAAACCCGATCCTGAAAGCCGGGTGATGGCCTCATTTACATTTCCAAAAATATTACCGGAGTTAACGTTCGATGAAGGGGCCGCACTTCCATCGGCAGATAGGTTATCAACATTTGCCAGATTCTGACGAACCTCATTACTCAGTTGCGGCACATCCATGTCAGAATGCTGAACCACGTATTCCTCTACCAACGGGCGGGCATCGAGCCCAAGATATTTGGCATACATTTTAATGAAGCTCTTCGCATATACCGGCGCGGAGAGGACGCCGAAGTCGTCGGCCTCCATGGCCTCGATAAATTTAGAGAGGATTTTCGTGGCGCGTCCCGCTTCCGAAACGGTTACCCCTTTGGCCTGCCGGGCTGATTCCAGCTTTTGCCCGATTGTTCCGATATTTAAACTAGTTTGCTCCATCGTCTGTCACTCCCGTGTTCTGAGGAATTTCCCCGTCAAGATCTACCAAAATTTCCCGTGGCCCTGCGCCATCAGGCGGACCGATTACACCCCGCTCTTCCAGCAGATCCATCACGCGAGCGGCGCGTGTATAGCCAATGCGCAACCGACGTTGCAGCGACGAGGTCGAAGCTCGTTTGGTCTGTCGTATAACTTCCATAGCCTGCTCGACAATATCGTCATCTTCACCGCTATCCATTTCAGGAAGGTCGGTGGTTGGTTTTTCAATCTTCTCATGGATTTCTGAAATAAACTCGGGCTTGCTCTGATCCTTCCAGAAGTTGGTTACCCTGTCGATTTCGCCATCGCTGGTGAATGCGCCCTGCGAACGAATCAGTTTATCCGAGCCCGGAGGAAGCACAAGCATATCGCCTTTGCCCAGCAGTGTATCAGCTCCCATTCGATCAAGAATGGTTCGGCTGTCCACCTTCTGAGAAACCTTAAAGGCAATACGCACGGGGAAGTTGGCTTTAATGGTGCCGGTAATGACTTTTACATCCGGGCGCTGTGTGGCGAGAATCATATGAATTCCGGCCGCGCGCGATTTGGCGGCGAGCCGTGCAATGCCGGCTTCAATCTCAGCCTGCGCAACGGCCATCAGGTCGGCCAGCTCGTCGATCACAATAACGATATAGGGCAGTTTATCGGGAATGCTGTCTTTTTTCTTTTCGGGTTCGGCCTCCACTTCACCACCGAATAGCTCCTCCTGCTTCTGGATGATGCGTGAATTGAAGCCCGGTAAATCGCGAACTCCGGCCTGACGGAACCACTTGAATCGGCGTTCCATCTCGTCGATCGCCCACTTAAGTCCCAACGCGACCTTTTTGGCATTGGTAATTACAGGTACGACCAGATGCGGCAGATTGTTGTAGCTGTGGAATTCGACCGTTTTAGGGTCGACCAAAATCATTCGCAAATCGTCCGGAGAATGCTTCATCAGCAATCCGGTCAGGATCGAATTCATACAGACCGATTTACCCGCTCCGGTTGCGCCGGCAATCAATAGATGCGGCATTTTGGCCAGATCATAAATCATACATTCACCGCTGACGTCCTTTCCAAGGATTAATGGCAATACACTCTTACCTCCCAGGAACTCGTCCCTTTCGACCATGTCGCGGAAAAATACGGATTGGCGCGCCATATTAGGTATTTCCACTCCGCAGACCCCTTTCCCGGGAATCGGAGCCTGAATACGGATGCTTTCGGCATGCATCTTCAGCGCAATATTGTCGGCGAGTGCCTTGATGCGTTCGACGCGCACGCCGGCGGCCGGAAGAATTTCATAGCAGGTAACCACGGGACCCTGTTGCACTCCCGTAACCTTGGCCTCAACACCAAACTCTTCCAATGCATCCTGCAGAACCTGAGCCGTATTCGCCACTTCGGTTGCAGACATGCCTTTTGCTTGAGGAACGGATGCATCTAGAAGATCCATCGAAGGCAATTTATAAACCTGCTGGGATCCGGTATCAACATTCACAGAAAATTCCGGATCGGTAGCGGCATCGGTTTTTTTCGGGGCTTCTTTCTTCGATTTATCCCATGCGGACTTATCAACTGCCGGAGCGGGTTTACGCTTGGGTTCCGGAGTTTTCTTTTCTGCTTTCTTCTGCTGCTCTTCGACCATTGCACGAATATCAACAGGAGCGCCCTTCGCAAGTGTTGCTGCTTCCACGGTCGTCTCAGCCACTTTTTCTTTTCGGGGAGCACGTTTGCGTTTGGCTTTCGGAGCGACAACTTCCTTCTCCTCAAATACCTCTTCGACCGAAGGCTCAGGCAGTTTGAGTGTTTTAATCCATTCCCATAGAAGCTTCGCCAGTTCAACGACCCGCAGATCAAGCATGCGTACAATCGAGATCGAAAAAAGCACAACAAATACAATGCCGGCTCCGGTATGACCGATCCAGTATCCCAGCGACCGCTGCGCCAGCACCTCGCCCATCAGGCCACCCGCTGAACCGATATTATGGCTTTCCACCATTCCCATCCAAAACTGATCACTCATATCCAGCAAACCAGCCAGACAGAATAGTCCAAGAATGAACCAGAGCAGACGGGGATAAATTTTACGCGCAGACCAGAAAACGGATGAAACGCCGATCCATAGAATGCAAAACGGGATGATATAACCCGCCACACCAAAATACATGAACATCTTAAAAGCTGTAACGGCACCAAATGGACCGATCCAGTTATGGGATCCGGGCTCATTTCGGAATAAAGAAATATCAGCAGGATCATACGACAAAGCACCCAATAGAAGCATCAGCCCAACTGTTCCAGTCAAAATTCCTGCGATCTCGCGCCAACCCGATCGAACGGGCTCTTCTTTCTTTGTTTTCGCCATTCGAGGAATATAGAGGAAGCCCCCCTGCCAAATCAACCAAAGGAACCGCTAATGAGCGCAAATTAACGCAAATAACTGAATATAAACAAATCCCAGATTCCACGATCCAACCATTCTTGTTTTATGCATTCGCATTTATTAGTGTTCACTAGCGATTTAAGCTCTGGAGGTAGCAATGGATAGGCACGAAAAGATTGATTATGTGGAATTTGCGGCATCCGATATGGATGCCACTAAAACCTTTTTTACTCAGGTATTCGGCTGGTCCTTTACCGATTATGGGCCCGAATACAGCGATTCCCCCGACGGCGGAATTATGACCGGCTTCTATAAAGGTGACCTCAAATCCACTCAGGAGAATGGCGGTGCACTCGTCACCTTCTACAGCAACAATCTCGAAGCCACCCTCGCCGAGGTCACGGAGGCCGGCGGAAGCGTGGTCAAACCCATCTTCGACTTCCCCGGTGGCCGCCGCTTCCAGTTCACCGAACCCGGCGGAAATGAATTCGCCGTCTGGTCGGACATTGCGCTCCGAAACAGCAGGAAAAACGCTTTTTCAGCATCTACAGCAAGAGGGAGGAAGGCTCCATAACAAACCCAGACCATTTAATTTCGAGCTTACTCTTTCGAATCTGCATCCTAAAACAACCCGACTTGGGTTCTGAAAAAAACCTAATATCCTTCTTGTTATGGCTAACGATTCGGGCTGGGATATTTACCGATAAAATAGTGTTTTACTGTACCGGCTGCGGGGAACATCAGAATACACAGACGGTAGCCGTGATCACGGATTGGTCGCAAGGTACACGGTGCGTACTGGCGGGGTATCGGCCCTCTACCCTACAAGTCATCTTCCCATGAAATAAATCAGCAACAAAAAGGAGCGGGATGACCGCCTCCGCCTAAAACTTCAGATTTAAACGATAGAAGGCAAGCTCGGCGATGGAGGCCTTGATGTCGAAAAGGGCGTCATGGGCGTTGGCAGCGTCGATACCGCCGCCGGGGAAATACTGATTCAGCTGTTCGACGCTTTCTTTATCGAATGGCTCCTTCCCTACCCAATCCTGCCACTGAATTTTCAAGGTCGACACATCGAGCAGCCGGTAGTGCAACCGTCTTTGAAACTCAGGAAGAAATTTCCGCAACAGGAACCAATCATTGTGCACACTGTTACCCGCTAGGATGGGGCGGCCCGCAATCGAATCGCACGGCGTTCCACAGGTTTGATCCAGCAGCGAAGCGATTTGACGATCGGCTTCTTCAAGCGTCACAGCACTGTCAGACCGGCACTGTTTAACTAGCCCGGACAGATGCTCTTCGACCCACGGGCTGACCTGCTCCCCCTCCTCCAGCTTGATGCATAGATTCAGGTCGGCTGCCGGAGATGTAATGCGATTGAGTTCGGTATCGGTAATGATAACAGCTACCTGAAGCAGGCGGGCGTTATCCAGATCCAGCGAGGTAAATTCGGCATCGAACCATGCATACGCTTTCGATTTTTTAAGTGTAGTTTCAGACATCCCTGCTCTCCGTAAATTTGAGGCCACAGATAAACACAGATCAACACGGATTGAAATACCTGCTAAAAAAAGGTTCATGTCCCATCTCCGGGGACGACAATTTGTAGGGAGGGGGAGCCGAGACCCCGCATCCGCATCGCGCCCCTTGCCTCCGAACCGCGATCGTGGATTACGGCTACACCAATGGACTCTTCCCGACAGATGGGAGATGAACCTAAGAAAAGGGATGGCAGTAAGCGCCCCTTTTCAAAACTCAGTGTTTATCCGTGTTCTTCAGGGACCACCTATTCTTTGATCAAATGATAGGTATCGAGCGCAATAACGAGTTCCTCGTTGGTGTGGATCTTCAACCCGGTCACCGTTGAATCATCCGTCGTGATGATCGTCTCATTGGCATTATTGCGTTCATCGTCCACATGAACGCCAAGGAAGGTAAAGTTTTTCAGAATGGTTTTACGGATAAGCGGGTTGTTCTCCCCTACACCTGCAGTAAATACAATGCCGTCGACCCCATTCATTGCGCCGGCATAGGATCCGATAAACTTCTGGATGCGGTAACAGAACATTTCGATGCCGGCGATGCAGTCTTTGTCGCCCGTTGCGGCGGTTTCGACAATGTCACGCATATCACTTTTTCCTGTTACAGCCAACAATCCCCCCTGCTTGTTCATCATGGTACTTACCTGTGCTGCCGAGAGCTCCTGCGACTCCATAATGTGAAGCGGGATATAAGGGTCGACCGATCCGCAACGAGTCCCCATCATGATGCCGTCAAGCGGCGTAAATCCCATGGAGGTATCGATAGAAATTCCATCTTTAAACGCCGCAATGGATCCTCCATTACCAAGGTGACAGGTGATCAGCTTCAGTTCCTTGAGCGGCTTCCCAAGGGCTTCTGCGGCCTTTTCGGCTACATAGCCATGCGAGGTTCCGTGAAAACCATACTTGCGGATTTTATAGTTCGTATACTGGGCACGCGGCAACGCATACAGGTAAGCTTTTTTCGGCATACTTTGATGAATGGCGGTATCAAATACGGCCACCTGCTGCACGTCTGGCAACAGAGATGCCATCGCCTTGATTCCCATCAGGTTTGGCGGGTTGTGCAACGGAGCCAGCATGGAGTTGCGCTCGATTGCTTTAATCACCGGCCGATTCACCACTACCGATTCGGTAAAATCTTCGCCGCCGTGAACCACGCGGTGTCCAACGCCGCCCAGCTCGTTCAGACTCCCGAGAATAGGCTGGTCACCAGCAGTGAGTAGTTTCAAGATTTCATCAATGGCCGTTTTATGATTCGGAACTTCGATAAACTGCCGATCCTTTTCACCGTCATTGCGTTTGATGACAATTGTTGAACCGGCAATCCCGATTCGGTCAGCCTGCCCTTCGCACAGCGCAGAAAACTGATCCGTTTCCGGAGTTACCGTATAGAGCTTAAACTTGATTGATGAGGAGCCGGAGTTGAGTACCAAAATTTTCATGGGGAGTTTCCTGAATTAGTGATCGGACTGCAAAGCGGTCAGTGCAACAGTTCCAACAATATCTTCGATATAACAACCGCGGGAAAGATCGTTTACGGGCATTTTCAACCCCTGCAGGACGGGGCCGTATGCCCCTGCATCCGCCAAACGTTGAACAAGTTTATAGCCAATGTTTGCGGAATTCAGATCGGGAAAGATCAGGACCCGGGCTTCGCCACCCAACGGACTGTCGGGTGCTTTTGAACGGGAAACGGCCGGAACAATGGCCGCGTCGGCCTGTAGCTCGCCATCAATGACAATACCCTTATCAGCATGTTCGGCAGCGACCTTGGCCTTGGCTAGTTCAACCGCTGTCCGAACTTTTTCGACCATCGGACACGTGCCGCCTGAGCCGTTGGTAGAAAAGGAAAGCAAAGCAACTTTCGGTGGAATGTCATACGCCATTGCGGAGATGGCACTGTCGACCGCAATTTCTGCCAGCTGTTCGGCCGTGGGATCAACCACCAGCGCGCAGTCGGAAAATATAAAGGTCTTATCGTTCACATCCATGATGAAGAAACTCGAAACCGTTGCTCCTGGCTTTGACCCTTTAATAATTTGAAGCGCGGGACGCACGGTATCGGCAGTAGAGTGAGCCGCACCTGAAACAAGCCCGTCGGCATCGCCCGCTTGCATCATCATCATACCAAAATAATTAACCCGCTTAACATGCTTAAGAGCCTGCTCGGCGGTAATTCCCTTGGCCTTACGCAGCTCATAGAATGCCGAGGCATATGTTTCCAGTTTTTCGGAGGTTTCCGGGTTAATGACCGTGATGCCATCAAGGTTCCAGCCTTTTGAAGAGAATATTTCTGCAATCTGTTGTTCATTCCCCAATAACGTGACGGAAGCGATACCCTCCGCATTGATGGTATTGGCGGCTTCGCGCACGCGTTCATCGCACCCTTCCGGCAATACTATGTTACGCTTTTTAACTTTTGCGGCATCAATGATTTGCTGAATAAAAACACTTCTTCCCATGGCCAAAATTCCCCGTTCTTTATCTTATTAGAATCCCATAATTCAAAATATTCCGGAAAAAGTATCATTTGCGCATTATAGCGCAACCCAAATCACACTTTCTGAACTGTCTATACAGGATTTCAATAATTAGAACTTCTGCATGTCGGCATTTTGCGTTAAACGCCGTAATTTTAAAGGGGGTTAACTCATTCATTGACGCGAATCCGGTGTGAGACATAAAAAAACCCCGCAGCTGGATAGCAACGGGGTTTATCAGAACATGCGTATCGACGATTTACTCGGCGGTGGCTTCCTCTGTAACAACTGCAGCAGGGGCGGCGACAGCATCGACCCACTCAAGCAATACCATTTCTGAACTGTCTGACATACGACGTCCAAGCTTGATGATGCGTGTGTATCCACCAGGACGATCAGCAAACGTTGGAGCAACGTTGTCGAAAAGTTCTCTAACAGACTTTTCCTGCTTCAGCGTAGCGATGGCCTGACGGCGAGTAGCTAGTGTGCCTTTCTTTCCAAGCGTAACCATCTTTTCAGCTAAACCACGGGCGGCCTTAGCTTTTGGTCCGGTTGTTTTGATGCGCTTGTTGTCGATCAAGGCACAAACCAGATTTGCAAGCAATTCGTTGCGATGCGCGCTGGTGCGGCCAAGTTTAACTGTTCTCTTACGGTGTCTCATTGTTCCAACCTCGGGATAATTTAAAAATTAGTCTTCGATGAACGAACCCTTAAGCAGGTCCGAATCGAATGTCATTCCAAGTGACAGACCCATCTCCTGGATCTTCGCTTTGATTTCGTTAAGTGATTTCTTACCGAAGTTACGGTATTTCAGCATTTCGGCTTCGGTCTTCTGCGCCAATTCGCCAACAGTCGTGATGTTAGCATTATTCAGGCAGTTCGCAGCACGAACACTAAGTTCGATTTCATTAACACTGATATTCAGCTTCTTACGCAGTTCTTCCTTCTCGAGGTCAATCTGCTTTTCGCTTTCTTCGAATTCGATCAAATCCTTGTCGTAAGAAACAAATACGTCGAGGTGATGGCGAAGAATCGCAGCGGACATGGTGAGCGCATCGTCAGGGCTGACGCGGCCATCGGTCCAGATTTCGATAACGAGTTTGTCATAGTCCGTACGACGTCCAACACGACAGGCTTCAGTAGAATACTTAACGCGGCGAACCGGGGAGAAAAGGCAGTCGATCGGGATAATTCCGATTTCCTGATTTTCTTTTTTATTCAGCTCAGCCGGGCAATATCCACGACCGATGCGAATGTCCATTTCGGCTTCGAACACACCGCCTTCAGCAAGAGTACAAATAACGAAATCAGGATTAAGCACTTCGATTGAATCAGAAGTGACAATGTCACCGGCCGTAACTTCGCCAGGACCTTCAACTTTGATTGTTACGGATTGTGAATCGCGGCTGAAGCTTTTAAATAGAATCTGTTTAACATTCAGAATGATGTCGGTGACATCTTCCACTACGCCTTCAAGACTGCAGAACTCGTGTGGAGCACCTTTAATTTTTACCGATGAAATTGCTGCACCTTCAAGTGAAGAAAGCAATACCCGGCGAAGCGAGTTGCCCATAGTGCGGCCATAGCCGCCTTCGAATGGTTCAGCATAAAATTTGCCGTAGTTATCAGTTGAAACGTCGTCTTCTTTGACAACTTGTTTCGGCATTTCAAAACGAGCGAGTCGTGTAGCCATAATATTCTCCTCCCAGAACCGGGCATTAACCGGTTCATATGGTGTTAGTAATTAATAAAACGTTGTTAAACGCGACGGCGCTTTGGTGGACGGCATCCGTTATGCGGAATGGCTGTCGTGTCCTTAAGCGTAGTAATCGCCAAACCAGCTGCCTGGATTGCACGTACTGCAGATTCACGACCGGCTCCCGGTCCCTGGACACGTACTTCAACTTCGGACATCCCGTGGCTGATTGCAGTACGAGCCGCGTCCTGTGCAACCGTAGTTGCCGCGAAAGCAGTGCTCTTACGTGATCCCTTGAAATTACAGCGACCGGCGCTGCTCCAGGAAACTACGTTACCGCGCATGTCGGTGATGGAAACGATGGTGTTGTTGAAGGTGGTCTTAATGAATGCGATACCAAACGGTACGTTCTTGGAACCCTTTTTGCGCTTGATCGGCTCAATGACGTCATCAGCAAGCAGGTCAGCTGCAGTTGGTAGGCGGGATTTCTTTTCCTCTACCACTTCTTCCGCTTTTGCTGCTGCAGGTGCCGCGGCTTTAACCGGAGCTTTCTCAGCAGCCACTACAGGTGCAGCTTCTTCGGCGACTACTGGAGTTGCTTTTTTAGCGACAACAGGCGCAGCTTTTACAGCGGCAACCGGAGCTGCTTCTTCTGCAACTACTGGAGCAGCTTCAACCACTTCTTCTACTTCTTTCTTTTCTTCTGACATGGGAATAATCCTTTTTAAATCAGTAGTCTGGCCTATTTACTAGCCTTGGCTGCGGACCGGGCATCCTTACCACGAATGATACCAACCGTACGCTTGGAACCTTTACGGGTACGGGCGTTGGTTTTAGTACGCTGTCCGCGAACCGGTAGACCGCGGCGATGACGCATGCCCCGATAGGAACCAATTGAAATCAGGCGACGAATATTTGCCGAAACTTCGCGGCGAAGGTCACCCTCAATATTGTAGTCGTTCTGCAGAACAGCAACGAGACGCTGTATATCATCATCTGTCATGTCGTCTGCTTTCTTTGCTGGATCCAACTTAGCCTTTTCACACACTGATTTAGCGAGTGTTGGGCCGATTCCGTAAATATACCGTAGGGAATATTCCAGTCTTTTTCTTCCGGGAATGTCTATACCGAGTACACGTGGCATTAATAAAACTCCTTAATTATCCTTGGCGCTGTTTATGACGAGGGTTCGTGCAAATGATGCGAACCACACCTTTGCGCCGGATTACCTTACATTGTTCACACATTCTTTTTACTGAAGCTCGTACTTTCATCTTATTGCTCCTGGTCTATCACCAGACGCCCTTTTGACATATCATAGGGCGACATCTCAACTCTATAACGCACACCAACTTGCGGTACATGACTGCATTGGCTATTGCGTCTTAAAAACGCAACAAAACGGTGCCCATTAGGCAGTTCTGCGTCAAAAGCGTAGTTGTCTATCACAGATATTAACTGAGCGTCTAGTAAAATTGTCTCTTTTTTGTCCGTCACGGATCCATATCCGGGATCGTTAAAATCTCAGCCGTCTCCTTCCCCACAGCGATTGTATGCTCAAAGTGCGCAGAAGGTAGCCGATCCTTGGTTACCACCGTCCAACCATCACCTAGCGTTTCCGTCTTATGAACGCCCAGATTAATCATTGGTTCTATGGCAAAAGTCATTCCGGCCTTGAGTACAGGACCGCGGCCGGGTGGTCCATAATTGGGAATCTGTGGATCTTCATGCAGCTCGCGCCCAATGCCATGTCCGACAAATTCACGTACCACCGAAAAACCGGCCTCTTCGGCCACAATCTGAACCGCATTCGAGATGTCAGACAATCGGTTTCCCTCAACTGCCTTACCGATTGCTGAGGCTAGGCAATCCTGTGTGACATCCAGCAAACGCTGCCATTCAGGATCTATTTCCCCTGCTGCAACGGTAATTGCGGTATCTCCGACAAAACCTCCAAAAACAAGGCCGAAATCAATACTCACCACATCGCCATTATTAATAACCCGGCGGCCGGGAACACCGTGTACCACCTCTTCGTTCACCGAAGAGCAGATATGGCCGGAAAATCCGTGGTAGCCATAGAACGCGCAACGCCCTTCTTCTTTGAGGGCAAGCTCGGCAGCGTAGTCGTCAAGTTCCTTCGTGGTAACTCCAGGCGCAACTTTGGACGCAACTTTATGAAGAATCGTAGCCGTCTTTTTCGCGACGACACGCATAGCCTCCAGTTCCGATGGTTTTTTTATAATTATCATTGGATTTATCAGTTCAATTGTTCTAGCGCAGCGTCTCGTACGTTATCGATGCTCATGGTTGCATCTATCGTATGAATCAGTTTCTTCGCTTTGTAATAATTGATTAACGGTGCGGTCCGCTTGCTGTAGACCTTGAGCCGCTTCTTTATCGTATACTCTGTATCGTCTGTTCGATGGACTAAATTACCGCCGTCAATGTCGCAGACTCCATCGCGGGCAGTCGGGTTATATTTAATGTGGTAAACCGTTCCACACGTGTCACAGGATCGACGTCCCGAAAGTCGGTCTATAATGACTTCATCCGGACATTCCAGCAAAATGACCTTATCCAGCTGGAGCTCAAATAGCTTAGCCATAGTATTCAGGCTATCAACTTGACTCAACGTACGCGGGAACCCATCAAAAAGAAATTTGGCCGAAGCATCAGACCCTTCCAACAATTCCTGAATCATGCCCACTGCTACTTCATCAGAAACAAACCGGCCGTGGTCTATCAACTTACCGGCTTTAATACCCAGTTGGGTTTTGAGCCGAATTTGGTCACGAAGCATGTCTCCCGTTGAAACATGCTGGTAGCCTTTATTTCCCAGAACCTCTGAAACAGTGCTTTTTCCTGAACCGGGCGGTCCCAAAAGTACTACTGCGTTCATTTTCTTCCGGACATCTTGCCTTTTTTAAGGAAACCATCGTAGTGACGCATCAGCATATGCGATTCAATCTGACGCATAGTATCCAACATTACACCCACGATAATGAGCAAGCTTGTACCACCAAAGAATGATGCAACGATCCAGGGAATATTAAACTGAGCAGTCATTATATTAGGCATCACTGCAATTGCCGTTAGAAATACTGCGCCGGCCAAGGTAAGTCGAGTCATGGTCCGATCGAGATATTCTGCCGTTGGGCGGCCCGGACGAATTCCCGGAATATATCCACCGCGTCGTTTTAGATCGTCAGCAATTTCAATTGGGTTGAACTGCGTTGCCACCCAGAAATATGAGAAGAACAAAATCATGAGTCCAAACCAGAACATGAACCAGCCGGAAGCAGCAAAGCTGTTAGCCCACTCCTTAGCCCATTGATATGGAAGGAAGCTTCCAAGCTTAGGGAAAATCGCAAGAATTGCAGATGCAAAGATGATCGGCATAACGCCCGAATAGTTAACCCGTAGCGGCAGGTGGGAAGTTCCGCCCTGCATCATTTTGCGGCCAACCATTCGCTTGGCGAACTGCACGGGGATTTTCTGCTGAGCCTGCGTTACCGCAACAACACCGAGGATTACAAAGAAGATGAGTGCGATCAATAGAGCAAGGTGGAACATACCAATTTCTGCAATCCCATCAACGGGCGTTAGCTTATCAGCCAACGTTTTAATAGCCATCGGCATACTGCTTAAAATGTTAACCGTGATAATGAGTGAAATACCGTTTCCGATACCTCGATCTGTCATTTGTTCACCAATCCACATCAGCAACATCGAACCGGCCACTAAACTTAGCATCGTCAGCAATGCAAATCCGAAACCCGGAATGCGCACCACTTCAGCAGGCAGGCCAAAATATCCACCGGTCTGCAACGCCGTTGCCATTGCAATCCCCTGAACGGCACAAATAATGACCGTCAAATAACGTGTATATTGCGTAATTTTCTGTCGGCCCGTATCACCTTCGCGCTTCAGTTTTTCCAAATGTGGAATAACCGCGGTCATCAGCTGTATAATGATCGATGCGCTAATATAAGGCATAATGCCCAACGTACCGATCGAGCACTGCATAAGAGCACCACCACTGAACAAGTTCAGAATGCCCGAAAGTCCGCCGCCGCTTCCACCCATCGCGGCAACAGCCTCCCGGATGGCAACCGCGTCAACGCCCGGAAGCGGAACAGCAGCAATTAAACGACAGATAAAAATAAGACCAAAGGTAAATAAAATTCTTTGTCTTAACTCGGTAATTTTAAGGGTGTTGACGAATGCAGAAAGCATGGCAATAGGGCCTTTTGTTTATCTAAACAATTTCGCAAGTGCCGCCGGCGGCTTCGATTTTTTCCTTGGCCGTCGCAGAGAAGGCATTGACTTTAACAGTCAGTTTCTTTTCCAACGTTCCATTGCCTAAAATCTTAACACCATCGAAACGACCATTAACCAAACCCTTTTCACAGAGCAGTTCAATTGTTACTTCGGTGCCATCGTCGAGCTTGTTGAGCGCGTCGAGGTTAACCGGAATAATTTCCCTGCGAGTGAAGTTCGTGAAACCACGCTTAGGAAGTTTACGGTAGTACGGCATCTGGCCACCCTCAAATAGAGGTTTGTGACCCGATCCTGCGCGGGACATCTGACCTTTATGGCCACGTCCAGCTGTTTTTCCCTTACCAGAAGCGCGACCGCGTCCTACGCGGATCTTCCGATGTTTTGAACCTGGTGCTGGCTGCAATGAATGCAAATCCATGATAAATTCTCCTTCTAAAACTAACCTTTACGGATAGCGAGTGCTTCTTCCTTGGAGCGTAGTTGCCCCAGAGCCGTCAGCGTTGCTTTGGTTACGTTAACGTGGTTGTTGCTGCCCAGTGATTTCGCCAGTACATCACGAACTCCTGCGAGTTCCAGTACAGCGCGACACGGACCACCAGCGATAATTCCAGTACCTTTAGAGGCTGGGCGAATCAAAACCTGTGCGCCACTGAACTTACCCAATGCTTCGTGCGGAAGCGTGGTTCCACGCATCGTTACAGTCTGCAGGTTGCGCTTAGCAGAATCACCCGCCTTGCGAATCGCTTCAGCAACTTCTGCGGCTTTGCCCAGTCCGTATCCAACACGTCCCTTACGATCACCAATAACTACCAGTGCGCCAAAGCTGAAACGACGTCCACCCTTAACCACTTTGGAATTACGACTGATGTGAACTACGCGTTCTTCGAATTCAGGTTTTTCCCGGACTACTTTCCTATCGTCACGCTTGCGACCACGGCCACCATCTTTGCGGCCTCTGCGTTCATTACGTTCTTCTGCCATTAGTAAACTCCTTGAATATGCCTAGAATTTAAGACCGGCTTCGCGAGCGCTATCGGCGAGAGTCTTAAGGTTTAAACCGAAAGCGAATCCGCCACGGTCGAATACGACGGTTTCGATACCTTTGCCTTTGGCAGCTTCTGCAGCTTTGGCGCCAAGCGCCTTTGCTGCTTCAGCATTCTTACCCTGGCAGGAAACACCGGCCAAGGTTAGGCGCGCATCGTCATCGATGAACTGAACTTCAAGGCGCTTGTTGGAGCGGAAGATAGCCATGCGTGGACGCGCAGCTGTTCCCTGGACCTTGTTACGCACACGTAAGTGGCGACGAATTCTTAAATCTCTTTTGCTTTTAATACTCATGATTATGCAACCGCCTTGCCTTCCTTACGGCGAATCTGTTCACCAGCATAGCGAACGCCTTTGCCCTTGTACGGTTCAGCCGGTGAGAAGTCGCGAATTCGCGCTGCTACCTGGCCAACCAGTTGCTTTTCGATACCTTCGACGGAAACCTTGGTGTTGTCTTTAACATCCACCGAAATTCCATCTGGAATCGAATAATTGATCTCGTGTGAGAAACCGAGGAAAAGAACAATTTCCTGACCCTTCATCTGCGCCTTATATCCGACACCTTCGATGATCAGTTCCTTCTTATAACCCTGACTTACACCCACGATCATGTTGTCTACCAGACTTCGAACTGTACCAAACATGGCTTTGCCAAACTTGGAATTGTCCGTGCGGGACACGACGACATTGTTATCTTCAATCTGAACCGCCACGCATGCAGGGGCCGTGTATGAGCTTTCGCCCTTGGCACCTTTAACTGCGACAGACTGTCCATTCACCTCAACGGTTACACCGTCGGGTATTAAAATAGGTTGTTTACCGATTCTTGACATAATAAACCCCAGTCTCCTTACCAGACGTAGCAGAGGACTTCGCCTCCGACATTATTTGTTCTGGCTTCGTTATCGGTCATCAGACCCGAAGATGTGCTTAATAGCGCAATGCCAATCCCGCCCAAAACGCGCGGTACTTCTTCAGCATTTACATATTTACGGCAGCTTGGCTTGCTAATACGGCGCAGCCCCTGGATGACCGGCTCGCGGTCATTTGTGTATTTCAGGAAAAGTTTGAGGACGCTTTTGCCCTCATCATTTTCCATTGTGTAGTCCTTGATAAACCCGTCGGCTTTCAGCAGGCGTGCGATCTCACTCTTTATTTTAGAGTGAGGCATCTGCACAACCTTCTTTTCCGCCATGTTCGCATTGCGAATACGGGTCAACATATCAGCGATTGGATCTGTTAATACCATCTTAACCTCTTCCTCTAGTTGCCCGTTGCAAACGGCATTCCCATCATGGTGAGCAGCGCTCTGGCTTCTCCATCTTCCTTGGCGGAAGTGACGAACGTAATGTCCATACCATGTGTTAGTTTAACTTTATCCGGATCGATTTCCGGAAAAACGGTTTGTTCCTGCAAGCCCATTGAGTAGTTCCCCTGCCCGTCAAACGAGTTGGAGGGAATCCCACGAAAGTCGCGGATGCGCGGCAACGCTACGTTGACCAAGCGATCCATGAATTCATACATACGGTCACTACGAAGGGTAACCTTCGCACCAATAGACATGCCTTCACGCAATTTGAAGTTCGAAACACTCTTCTTAGCCTTGGTAATAATCGGCTTCTGACCTGTGATCTTGCCGAGATCATCGGCGAGAGCATTCAGGGTGTCGCGGTCATGGTTGGCCGAAACACAGAGGTTCAATACGATCTTCTTGATTGCGGGAACCTGCATTTTGCTTGAGTAGCCTTGGCTTTTCATAAGCTCATCAACTACCACATCTTTATACTTAGTTTTTAGTGTTGGGGTCATTAACCCGTCCTCCAAAATTACGGTTCCAATGCTTGGAACGGTTAAACGGACACCTTCAGATTCGATATCGCGATCGGGGCTTCCCGTTCTACGATTCCGCCCTGCGGATTGTCCTCGCTCTTTTGCATATGTTTTTTCACAAAGTTAACTCCTTCTACTAGTACGCGCCCACCATCGGGTGCGACCTGGAGAACTTTCCCGGACTTGCCTTTGTCATCTCCGGCAATCACAACTACTGTGCTGCCTTTCTTGATTTTGGCTTTACTCATTTTAAACTCCTCAACTGCACTTAAAGTACTTCTGGAGCCAGCGAAACGACTTTCATAAAGTTGTTTTCGCGTAGCTCACGGGCAACCGGCCCAAAAATACGGGTTCCGCGCGGATTATTGCTGTCGTCAATAAGCACCGCTGCGTTTCCGTCGAACCGAAGGCACGAACCATCGGAGCGGCGTATAGTGCTACGGGTACGGACAACCACTGCTTTGCAGACGTCGCCTTTCTTAACCGCACCATTGGGCTGTGCTTCTTTGATACTGCATCGGATAATATCGCCAACACGGGCGACTTTGCTCTTGGTACCGAGCACCCGGATGCACATGATATTGCGTGCTCCCGAATTATCTGCAACTTTTAAACGTGTTAGTTCTTGGATCATCGTACTTTACCTTATTTAGCCGATTCCGAAATAATATCCAGCAAACGCCAGCGCTTCAGGCGGCTGATCGGGCGGGTTTCCATAACGCGGACAACGTCACCAACTTTGGCTTTGTTTTCTTCGTCATGAACATGAACCTTACTCGAAAGACGAATTTCCTTTCCGTAAAGGGGATGGCGCACACGGCGTTCAACCACAACGACGATCGTCTTGTCGCCTTTATCGCTGCTTACGGTACCCTCGCGGGTCTTTCTGAGATTTCTTTTAGTCTCTTCCATGACCTCTAGCCCTCAACTTTCTTTGTATTCTGGATGGTTCTAATACGAGCGACATTACGACGCAGTTCTTTGATACGAGCCGGATTTTCCAACTGACCGGTAACTTGCTGGAGCTTCAGATTAAATTGCTCCTTCTTGATCTCGGCCAGCTGCTGTACCAGCTCTTCATTCGTCATTTCATATAAATCTTTGATTTTCATTGCACACTCTCTCCTTTAGTCATGAGCGTGGCGCTGAACGAAGCGTACGCGAAGCGGCAACTTGGTAGCTGCAAGCCGCAGACACTCTTTCGCCAGCGTTTCCGGCACACCATCCAGCTCGAAAAGCATCGTTCCGGGTTTAACAACGGCAACCCACTGATCAACAGCGCCTTTACCTTTACCCATACGAACTTCCAATGGCTTTTTCGTAATTGGTTTTGAAGGGAAGATGCGAATCCACAGTTTCCCTTTACGTTTCATGGCACGGTTCGCAGCCACACGGCACGCTTCAATCTGAATCGCTGTGATCCATCCACGTTCCATTGACTGGAGACCATACTCTCCATAGGCCAGCGTATTACCGGTCTGCGCATTTCCTCCGCGCGAACCACGCTGAACCTTTCTGTATTTAACTCTCTTTGGCATCAAAGGCATGGTTCAACTCCTAAGCTTTCTTTTCGGCTTCTTTACAGACCCATACTTTGATGCCGATGATGCCGGCAATCGTGTTGGCTTCTGCAGTGCCATAATCAATATTGGCGCGTAACGTGTGCAGCGGGATCATCCCTTCCTTGTAGCTCTCCGAACGTGCAATTTCAGCACCGTTCAGGCGGCCGGAAGCAAGAATCTTAATACCGAGGGCACCATTATCCATAGCCATCTGAAGCGCACGCTTCATGGCACGACGATGGGAAACACGGCGTTCGAGTTGCATAGCAACGTTGGCAGCAACAAGTGTTGCATCCATATCCGGCTTCTTGATTTCGGCAATCTCGACATAGATCTCTTTCTTAGTGATCTTAGCGATGATTTCACGAAGGCCATCAATATCTTCGCCCTTGCGACCAATTACCAAACCAGGACGAGCTGTCTTGATGGTAATACGAATACGGTTGGCATAACGCTCAATGTAGATGTCTGATACTGCCGCATCCTTTAATCGTTTTGCAACGAGTTCACGGATATCGACGTCTTCTTTAAGCATCGTAGCAAAGTCACGCTTGTCCGCATACCAGCGCGAACGCCAGTCTTTGGTTAAAGCGAGTCTCATTCCAATTGGATTTACTTTTTGACCCAAAATAGTCTCCTTACGACTTCGCGTTGTCGGTTAGAATAATGGTGATATGGCTAGTCTTCTTTTGAATCGGACTGGCCATACCCCGTGCACGTGGACGAAAACGCTTCTGCATCGGTCCACCATCTACGATAGCGTTCTTCACAATCAGGCTGTCTACGGCGAGACCCTCATTATTTTCGGCATTTGCAATCGCCGATTTAAGGGTTCTGCCAATTTGTAGTGCTGCCTTGCGAGCGTTGAACTCAGTAATGCGCAATGCATCCGCAACTGACAACCCTTTAATTTGGTTTGCCAAATCACGTGCCTTCGTAGGCGACATCTTCACATATTTAGTTATTGCTGTTACTTCCATGGTGTTTTCACTCTCGATTTATCCACAGGGGGGAAAAGCCGAGCAGTCTATGCATTTGATTTTCGAAATCCAGCGATTTCGTTAACAAAATTAAAGACTACCCCTTATCTGTTGCCATTCCGTGGGTTCTGAACGCGCGGGTAGGTGAAAATTCACCCAGTTTGTGCCCGACCATATTCTCCGTAACAAACACCGGAACGAAAACCTTGCCGTTGTGAACATTGAAGGTTTGACCCACAAATTCCGGTACAATCATGGAATTTCGAGCCCAGGTTTTGATTGCGGTTTTACGACCGGAATCTTCTACTTTGCGAACCTTCTTGACCAATTTCAGATCGACGTAAGGACCTTTTTTCAGTGAACGTGCCATACTATTTACTCCTCCGTTCAACGACATATTTATTCGACTGCTTATGCTTGTTGCGAGTGCGTTTGCCCTTCGCGAGCAGTCCCCACGGCGACATCGGATGTCCTCCACCAGAAGTACGACCTTCACCACCACCCATCGGGTGATCAACCGGGTTCATTGCAACACCGCGTACAGTCGGACGGATGCCCAGCCAGCGTTTACGCCCGGCTTTACCCATTACGATGTTGTTGTGATCAGCGTTACCAACACGGCCAATTGTAGCCAGACAGTTGATACGGATGAGACGAATTTCTCCGGAAGGCATTTTGATGTGTGCAAATTCATCTTCGCGGGACATCAGCTGCGCCGATGTTCCTGCAGAACGAACAATCTGACCGCCGCGACCTGCAACGAGCTCAATATTGTGCACCGTCATACCCAGCGGAATCTTGCTCAGCGGAAGTGCGTTGCCTACAGCAGGCTCGGCATCCGGTCCGGACATAACGCTCGTTCCAACCTTCAGTTCGGCAGGCGCAATAATGTAACGCTTTTCACCGTCTGCATAATGCAGAAGAGCGATACGTGCGGAACGATTAGGATCGTATTCAATCGTAGCAACCTTGGCAGGAATACCAAACTTATTGCGTTTGAAATCGATCGCGCGGTAGCGGCGCTTATGTCCACCCCCTCGGTGACGTACCGTAATGCGCCCTGCGCTGTTACGACCGGCATTACTTTTCTTTCCCTTAACCAACGAGCGCTCAGGGCTCGACTTGGTAATATCGGCAAAGTCAGACAACACCATATGCCGGCGGCTCGGCGTTGTCGGTTTATGTGTTTTTAAACCCATTGCAACTTAACTCCTTAAACAAGACTCAGCTTGTCTTTGTCATCTGCATGTATAGTAACTACGGCACGTTTGGTTGCCGCGGTTATTCCGAAATGAGCTGTGCGTTCGCGCTTCTTCTTGCCTTTTCGGCGCATCGTATTGACGGCCATAACACGGACATTGAAGAGCTCTTCCACAGCTCGCTTAATTTCTAGCTTGTTGGCGGTTGTAGAAACGCTGAACAGATACTTGTTCTGCTCCTCGGAGAGACGCGTTCCTTTTTCGGTCAACAAAATCTTCTTAATAATATCGGCTGAACTTTTCATTTCATCGACTCCTTTATGCCATGCGCGCTTGTAGCGCTTCCATACCGGCTTTAGTCACGATTACATTCTTGTGACGAAGCATCTGATAGGTGTTTACCAGTTTAGCGGTGGACACTTCCACCTGCTGGAGGTTGCGGGATGCCAGCACCACGTTATCGCTGGCTTCATCCACGATGAATAGCCCGCCACGATCGAGGCCAAGGTTCTTCAGAACCGCAGTGAATTCTTTCGTCTTCGGCGCGCTAAAGGTCAGGTTTTCAATCACGGTAATTTCACCCTGATCAACCTTGGCACTGAATGCCCGTTGGAAAGCCAACCGAACCACTTTCTTCGAAAGTTTCTTCGTGTACTTGCGAGGATGAGGACCGTGCGCTACAGCACCGCCACGCCACACAGGCGACTGCTTGTAACCGGCACGTGCACGGCCAAGGCCTTTCTGCTTCCAAGGCTTTTTTCCGCTGCCGGCAACATAACGCTTGCTCTTCGTGGAAGCTGTTCCGGCGCGCTGATGAGCGTTGTATGCAACAATCGCTTCATGTACGGCCTGATTGCCCCGATCGAGAACGAGGAGGTTGTCTGCAACTTCATAGTCACCGACGCTGTCTCCCTTGATATTTTTTAAAGGTAATTTGCTCATGATCTTCCTCGCTTACTTCTTTTTGAGAGCTTCGTTGATCGTAACGATGCTGCCCTTAGCACCCGGAACGGAACCCTTGATCAGAATGAGGTTTTCTTCAGGACGTACCTGAATCACCTTGAGATTCTGAGTGGTTACACGCTTGTCGCCCATTTGGCCCGGCATTTTCTTGCCTTTAAAAACGCGTCCTGGAAATTCGCACATACCGATTGAACCCGGACGACGAAGCCATCCACCACCATGACTCGCTCGACCACCAGCAAAGTTGTAGCGCTTCACTACACCCTGGAATCCGCGACCCTTACCTGTGGCTGTGATATCAACATAATTCACATCAGCAAATGCGCTGGCATCAACAATGTCTCCCAGAGAAAGTTCAACACCTTTGATACGGAATTCCTTAAGAACACGTTTGGCGCTTGCCCCTGCTTTTTTCAAATGACCGAGCTCAGCTTTGGTCATGCGTTGTTCTTTCTGGTCTTCATAGCCCAGTTGAACCGCAGCATAGCCGTCTTTCTCGTTGCCCTTGAGCTGCGTAACAACACAAGGACCTGCTTCAATAACCGTTACCGGAACAGCAACACCATCTTCATTATAGACGGAAGTCATTCCTAGTTTTTTTCCAATTAAACCTTTCATGATACCCTCCTTTTTAAATCTTAATGGTGATATCTACACCAGCTGGTAGATTTAGCTTTTTAAGTTCGTCGACGGTCTTAATGGTAGGATCGATGATATCCAGCAGACGCTTGTGCGTGCGGATTTCAAACTGTTCCATCGCCTTTTTATTCACGTGAGGACTTTTGTTTACGGTGAAACGTTCGATACGGGTAGGTAGCGGAATGGGGCCTGCAACGCGGGCTCCAGTGCGACGTGCCGTTTCGACAATTTCAGAAGCGGAAACGTCGAGCACACGGTGGTCGAACGACTTCAGCTTAATTCTGATACGTTGATTCGTCATATTTTTCTCACTTATCGGTTGAGGATAGAACCCGTCATATTCGCAGGAACCGGTTCAAACGCTTGCGGTTCCATCGAATAACTCGCTCTACCCTTTGTTAAGGAACGCAACGCCGTTGCGTAACCAAAAACTTCAGCAAGCGGAACATCCGCCTGCACGACTTGTAAATCATTGGTCGCCTTAATTTCGCGGACACGGCCGCGGCGGCTGTTCAAATCACCCATCACGTCACCCAGATGAGTATCCGGGGATTCGATTTCCAGAAGCATAATCGGCTCCAGAAGAATGGGGCCTGAATTTCTAACCGAATCTCGCAGGGCCATTACTGCGGCGGAACGGAATGCCATTTCAGAAGACTCCGTTGCATGCGCCTGTCCGCCAATTACTTTAACCTCAGTATCGATAATGGCAAAATTACCAAGCACACCCGTAAGAAGCGCATCCTCAATACCTTCTTTAATACCTTTTCGGTATTCGTTCGGAATAATTTTTGAAGACACATCAATATCTACCGTATTGCCAGCCCCGGATGCTTTTGGTTTAACCTGAAGCGTAAGGCTCGCAAAGTGACTTTCGCCACCGATATCGCGTTCGAATGTAAAACTACCCGTTCCGGTCTTCGATACACTTTCGCGATAGGCCACCATAGGCTTGCCGGCATTTGCCTGCACTTTGTATTCGCGCAAAATACGGTCGCGGATAATTTCAAGGTGAAGTTCGCCCATTCCCTGAATGATGGTCTGGCCGGTTTCGTCATCAATGCTCGTGATGAAAGTGGGATCCTCTTCGGATAACTCTTGCAGTGCTGCAACCAGTGCGTCTTTGTCGGCCGTGCTCTTAGGCTCGATCGCCATGGAAATTACAGGTTCGGGAAATTCAATATTTTCCAAAACAATTATTTCATTTTCCAGACAGACAGTATCACCCGTGGTAAACGCCTTCTGTCCAACCATACCGCCGATTTCGCCGGCATATAAAACGTCTACATCTTCACGTGAATTGGCATGCAGACGCAACAGACGACCGATGCGTTCGCGCTTACGCGTACGTGGATTGAAAATATTTTGACCCTTTTTCAACTGGCCGGCATAAATGCGAACAAAAGCCAGCTTTCCAACAAATTTATCATTGGCCATTTTAAAGACAAGACCAGTCAACGGCTCAAAATCGGATGCTTCGCGGGAAAGTACCGCTTCGGTCTTTGGTTCTATACCCGTTACGGCAGAAATATCACAAGGCGAAGGGAGATATGCTACAACCGCATCGAGTAGCGGCTGAACCCCTTTGTTCTTCAGGGAAGAACCGGCGAGCACCGGAACAAGGTGGTTTGAGATCGTTGCGCGACGAAGCGCGTCAACCAGCGCCTGTTCGGAAACGTCGGTGTTTTCCATGTAGGCTTCAAGCAATTCTTCGTCTACTTCAGCTACATTCTCAATTAGCTTTGCACGCGCTTCTTCAGCTTCTGCAGCCATATCTGTTGGAATATCGATGTACTCAACATTCGAGCCATTATCATCTTCAGAAAAAATAATGCCCTGCATTTTGATCAGGTCAACCACACCGTTAAAGGTTTCGGATGCACCGATTGGCAACTGAATAGGGAAAGCAGGAGCGTTGAGCTTTTCCTGAATTTCAGTCAGCACCTTGTTGAAGTCGGCACCCATGCGATCCATCTTATTAATGAAAGCAATACGTGGCACACTGTACTTCTTAGCCTGGCGCCACACGGTCTCAGACTGAGGCTGAACACCACCCACCGCACAGAAAACGCCCACTGCTCCATCAAGGACGCGTAGTGAGCGTTCTACTTCCACCGTGAAATCCACGTGGCCGGGTGTGTCGATAATATTGATTTGATGATCGTTCCAGAAACAAGTGGTTGCCGCGCTAGTAATCGTGATACCGCGTTCTTGCTCCTGAATCATCCAGTCCATCGTGGCCGTGCCGTCATGCACTTCACCAATTTTATGAACCTTACCGCTATAATATAGTATACGTTCGGAAGTTGTGGTCTTGCCCGCATCAATGTGGGCAATAATGCCGATGTTGCGAATGGCAGACAAAGCACGACCACGGCCTTCAGCTTCCCGGGGGGAATCTGAATCCTTAGCTCCTTTGTTACTCTGCTGTTTCACAACTATTGACATCTCTTTCTATCCGACGATTGGAAGGTTCCATTGATTGGAACCTTCCATCTTGGGCGACCCCCATCCATTGGGGATTTCCTATATTTCATCCACGCTGGATACTTACCAGCGATAGTGGGCAAATGCTTTATTGGCCTGTGCCATCTTATGCGTGTCGTCACGCTTCTTGATAGCAGCACCTTGTCCGCGAAAAGCATCAATCATTTCATTCGCGAGCGCACGGCGCATTGGCACACCTTTACGGTTGCTTGCAAACTGAATCAACCAGCGTGTTGCGAGGGCAGTCTGACGCTTAGGCTTCACTTCCAGCGGAACCTGATACGTTGCACCACCAACACGGCGGGACTTAACTTCGAGACGCGGAGAGACGTTTTCAACCGCAATGGTGAATACGTGTACCGGATCTTCGTCTGGCAACTGGGTCTGGATATCTTCCAGTGCACCGTAAACAATTTTGGCTGCAACTGATTTCTTGCCGCGCTCCATCACGCAGTTGATCATGTACGCAACGGTCTTATTGTTGTACCGGGGATCCGGAATCAGTTCACGTGTTTCAGCTCTGTGTCTTCTGGCCATAGTTTAAATCCTTATTTCGGGCGCTTCGCACCATACTTCGAACGACCGCGCTTGCGTCCATCCACTCCCAAACAGTCGAGTGCACCACGAACGATGTGATAGCGAACACCCGGCAAGTCCTTCACACGACCGCCACGAACCAGAACCATACTATGTTCCTGAAGATTGTGACCCTCGCCACCAATGTACGCGTTAACTTCGCGGCCATTTGTTAAACGAACACGTGCAACTTTACGCAAAGCCGAGTTAGGCTTTTTAGGTGTCTGAGTTTTAACAAGCAGACAGACTCCCCGGCGCTGCGGACAGTTCACTAATGCAGGGGATTTACTCTTCTTACGAGCAACCCCACGTGGATTTCTTACTAATTGATTGATTGTAGGCATATTTATCCCTTCCTAAAAAATACAAGCGGCGGACAGTAAAGATCCGCCACGCATTCTGCAAGCGAAAGATTCAACTTTATTCACTTATTACATCCTTTCGAATAACTCTAAACTCATCGCCCTAAAAAGGCTCAAAGTAACGATTTCTATTGAAAGGAGGGACACCATAGGGAACCGACAGACAAAATCGAGTTAAATCTTTCAATGATTGGAACTATCGAAATCAATAAAAATTCCGGAGCTTTCCCATGCATGAATAGCCTTTTTTCGAGTCTCCCCCCATCGGTAACCACCTATGACCCCAGTTTCCCTTATAACACGATGGCAGGGAATAAGATATGCAAGTTTATTTCGCCTAACTGCAGTTCCCACAGCACGCACGGCAGCAGAATTTCCAACAAGACTGGCAAGTTGTCCGTAGCTGACCAATGTGTTCTGAGGTACCTGCAGAAGCCCCTGCCAAACGCGCACTTGAAACGCAGTTCCCTTCACATATGCTTTCAGCGGTGCATTAGAACATACATTTCGATCAAATATTTGCGTACTCAGATTTAGCGCAAGCGTATCATCTCGTTCAAGGGTTGCTTTCGGCCAATGTGCCTGGAGTTCAGACCATGTCGCTTTATTTTCCTTTGATTGGACAAAAGATAGATGGCATAGACCGCGCGGACTCTCGGCAATCAGACACGTTCCAAAGGGTGCTTCCGCATATCCAGCAAGGATCGTCCACCCTTCCCCGCCAGTCTTCACATCTCCCGGTGTCGCGGCTTCGAGATTAACACAAAGGCCATGCAACCGCCCCGGCTCCGAAAGGCCGGAACCTAAAGCGGCATCAAGAACGCTGTCACCTTCTTTTAGCAATTTCTTGGCGTGGGATAAGGTTAGGCACTGCAAAAAATCTTTTGGCGTAATGCCTGCCCAAACGGAAAAGAGCCTGTGGAAATGTGAAGGACTAAGTCCAACATGCTTCGCCAAAGTCGTGAGGTCGGGCTGTTCCTCCCGATGCCCATCCATATAACGGATAACCTTGGCAATGCGCTCGTAGTCAGTCATGGGTGCAATATGCCACGTCAATCAGATACCGCCCACCCGATTCTTGCGGTGAAACAAACCCACCGATTTCGCAGATTATCTGCGATTAAATATTCCTCTAAAATCAGCGCAATCTTTGAATAAAAAAAGGCGGAGCTTGCGGCTCCGCCTTCTTCAGTGGTTGCTGAACAACCGCTAGACTTCTTCGGTCTCTTTGTCAAAGGCCAGCGGATCGCCAAGCACATCTTCAACTGAGATTTCTTCGCCCAGTTTGACCGGCTTGATATCGCGATACATCGGAAATCCGGTACCGGCAGGAATCAAACGACCCATGATGACGTTTTCCTTGAAGCCACGAAGCTGATCGACCATGCCAAGCGTTGCCGCTTTGGTCAGTACACGAGTGGTATCCTGGAACGATGCCGCAGAGATGAAACTTTCAGTTTCAAGCGCAGCTTTGGTGATCCCGAGCAGTACCGGGGAGGCTTCCGACGGACGGCGGCCTTCGGCCACAGCGCGCTGGTTGACTTCCTGGAAGGTCTGCTTTTCGACCTGCTCACCCCAAAGGAATTCCGTGTCGCCAGGATCGGTAATCTTAACCTTGCGCAGCATCTGGCGAACGATCACCTCGATGTGCTTGTCATTGATTTCCACACCCTGCAAACGGTATACAGCCTGAACTTCGTTCACGAGGTATTCCTGTAGATCCTGCGGACCACAGACTTCGAGCAGTTCCTGCGGAACGATCGGACCTTCGGTCAGCTGCTGTCCCTTGTGAACAAAGTCACCCGGGAACACAATCACGTGCTTGTTCATTGGAATCAGGTGTTCTTCCTCAGCACCGGTAACGGTGTCGCGAACGATGAGCTTGCGCTTACCCTTGGCGATTCCTCCGAGTTCAACAATGCCTTCAATCTTAGCGATCTCGGCTGCTTCCTTCGGCGTACGGGCTTCAACCAGTTCAGCCACACGCGGCAGACCACCGGTAATATCCTTGGTACGGATTGTCTTACGCGGCGTACGAGCCAGCGTGAAACCTGCGCCAACGGTTGCCTTTTCCTTGATCATGACCTGTGCACCGGCCGGAATGGAATAGTAGCCAACCTTGTTTTTGTCCTTCTTGTCGCGGATCACGATCTGCGGATGGAGATCTTCCTTATGCTCCATGACCACGAGGCCTTCAACACCGGTGGATTCGTCGACGCCCTTCTGGACGGTTACACCTTCGATAAAGTCGTGGAATTCGACCTTACCATCGTGCTCGGAAAGAATCGGAACGGAGTACGGATCCCATTCGACGAAGGTTTCGCCGGCCTTGACTTCGCCGCCGTCATCAACGGATACGAGTGCACCGATAACTAGCTGATAGCGCTCAAGTTCGCGACCTTCTTCATCGATAATAAGGATGCTTCCGTTTTTATTGAGGATGACGTTCTTGTCATCGACTTTTACAGAACGGATGCTTTCATACTTGGCAAAACCTGCAGACTTGGAAGAAATCTTCGGCTGTTTAAAGACCGAACTGGCCGTACCACCAATATGGAATGTACGCATAGTAAGCTGTGTACCCGGCTCACCAATCGACTGTGCAGCAATAATACCCACAGGCTGCCCTAACCGAGCAGGCTTACCAGTTGCGAGATTTTTACCATAGCACTTGGCGCAAACACCGCGACGGGATTCGCACGTTAGAACACTGCGGATAACCACGAGTTCAACGCCAGCACTTTCCACCTTGCGGGCAGAATACTTGTCGATCAACTCTCCGGCAGCCACAAGGATATCGAGCGTGTGCGGGTTGCAGATATCTTCTGCCGCTGTACGACCGATAATACGCGTTGCGAGTGAAACGAGTTCGTCGTCCCCTTCGGTAATGGCGGAAACTTCGATGCCATTCAGCGTGTGGCAGTTTTCTTCTGTGATAATGATGTCGTGTGAAACGTCGACAAGCTTACGGGTAAGGTACCCAGAGTCGGCCGTCTTCAGCGCGGTATCGGCAAGACCCTTACGGGCACCATGCGTCGAAATGAAGTATTCGAGAACGGATAGACCTTCACGGAAGTTCGACAGAATCGGACGTTCGATAATTTCACCGGACGGCTTGGCCATCAGACCACGCATGCCGGCCAACTGACGAATCTGCTGACGAGAACCACGGGCACCGGAATCAACCATCACGTATACCGGATTCAATTCATCCTTCGACTGCACGTTCATCTTGTCATCATTGTTCTCGAGCACTTCGAACAGCTTGTTGGTCAGCTTGTCGTTCGTGTCGGTCCAGATGTCGATGATCATGTTGTAGCGTTCACCTTCGGTGATGAGACCTTTGCGATGCTTCGCTTCAACGTCATCAATTTCGCCGCGGGCTTTCGCAATCATTTCGCTCTTTTCCGGCGGAATGATCATATCGCACAAACCAATGGACATACCGGACAAGGTGGCATTCTCGTAACCCAAACTCTTCAGTTCATCGAGAACCACAACGGTTTCGGCATGACCGGCAATTTCGTAGCATTGCTCAATCAAGATGCCGACCACTTTCTTGGATGCCGTTTTATTCACGAAACCGAGTCCGTCAGGCCATACTTCATTAAAGAAGACACGACCTACGGTGGTACTGATAACGGAACGTTCCTGATCGCCATTACGGGTTTCGCGCTGGTAGTCAGGATTACGGAAGCGAATTCGGTCATGCAACTTGATGACACCTTCGTCGTAAGCCGTGTGCACTTCCATGATGTCGTTCATCATGCGCAGATGCTCATTGCCGGTTTTTTTCTTTCCGTGCTTGCGGGCCATCAGATAGGACTGCGATTCGGACGTTAGATAGTATATGCCAAGGGCGATATCCTGCGTCGGGGTCATAACCGGCTTTCCGCTCGAAGGTGAAAAGATGTTATTGGTCGCGAGCATAAGGCTCTTAGACTCCACCTGAGCCTCCACAGAAAGCGGTACGTGCACAGCCATCTGGTCACCGTCAAAGTCGGCGTTATAGGCCGTACAAACGAGTGGATGCAACTGGATCGCTTGACCTTCAATAAGAATCGGTTCAAACGACTGAATAGAAAGTCTATGCAGGGTCGGTGCGCGGTTAAGCATGACGGTATGGCCACTCGTTACTTCCTCGAGAATATCCCATACTTCTTCGACTTCGCGCTCGATCATCTTCTTGGCGCTACGAACCGTGTGCACAACACCGCGTTCTTTAAGTTTACGGATAATGAACGGTTCAAACAAAACGAGAGCCATCTTCTTGGGAAGACCGCACTGGTTCAGCTTAAGGCTTGGTCCAACCACAATTACGGAACGGCCGGAATAATCTACACGCTTACCCAGCAGGTTCTGACGGAACCGGCCCTGTTTCCCCTTGAGCATATCGCTCAACGATTTCAGCGGACGGTTGCCTGGACCCGTAACAGCACGGCCATGGCGGCCGTTATCGAATAACGCATCGACAGACTGCTGCAGCATGCGTTTTTCGTTGCGGATAATTACTTCCGGCGTTTTAAGTGCCAGCAGGGTCCGGAGACGGTTGTTACGGTTGATTACACGACGGTACAGATCGTTCAAATCGGACGTCGCAAAACGGCCACCTTCCAGCGGTACCAGCGGACGCAGATCCGGAGGAATGACCGGTAACACTTCCATCACCATCCATTCCGGGCGGGAGTTGCTCTTCACGAACCCTTCCATCACCTTCATCTGGTTCACGAGCTTTTTGCGGGTCTGCTTAGAACGGGTGTTCATCATGGCTTCTTCTAAAGCCATCAAGGTTTCCGTTGCATCAATCTTCGTCAGCAGTTCGCGAACACCTTCAGCACCAATCTTGGCAACAAAGCTTTCAGCACCGTAGTTATCCATCGCTTCTCGGTATTCTTCTTCGGAAAGAAGCTGCTTATCTTTAAGCGGAGTATCCCCTGCATCCACAACGATGTAGTTGTCGTAATACAGAACACGCTCAAGGTTACGCATGGTCATGTCTAGAATCAGACCCATGCGGCTAGGTGTAGCCTTGAAGAACCAGATGTGTGAAACCGGAACAGCCAGCTCAATATGAGCCATACGTTCACGACGTACACGTGACAGAGTTACTTCAACTCCGCAACGGTCGCAGATCACTCCTTTATGCTTGATCCGTTTGTATTTCCCACACGAACATTCCCAGTCCTTGGTTGGGCCAAAAATCCGCTCGCAGAACAAACCGCCTTTTTCTGGCTTGAATGTTCTGTAGTTGATCGTTTCCGGATTTTTAACTTCGCCATGGCTCCATGAACGGATGGCCTCTGGTGAAGCAAGCGTAATATTTGCGTAATCGGTTTGTTCCTGCTGCTTAATTCCGAAGATGTCGGCAGCATTGCTTGATTTCTTTTCCACGGGTGTTCCTCCTGCAGTCTAAATATAGGTCGTAATGGTACGCGGACTAGCTTGAAAGGATGGGCGTTCCATCCTCGCTCTTCACTTGAAAATTCAGGCCGAGTCCCTGCAGCTCCTTGATTAGTACGTTGAACGATTCCGGGCGGCCGGAGTCGAGGACATTTTCGCCCTTGACAATCGCTTCGTACATACGGGTTCTTCCGGCAATATCGTCGGATTTCACCGTCAGGATTTCCTGCAGCGCATGAGCGGCACCGTAGGCTTCCAGTGCCCACACTTCCATTTCCCCGAAACGCTGTCCACCGTACTGGGCTTTACCACCCAATGGCTGTTGCGTAACAAGTGAATAGGGTCCAACCGCACGGGCATGGATCTTTTCGCTGACCAAGTGATGGAGTTTCAGCATGTAAATTACACCGACAACAACACGTTGTTCAAATTGCTCACCGGTGCGTCCGTCGAAGAGTTCAGTCTTGCCGTCTTCGGCCAGACCGGATTCCCCGAGCATCTCACGAATCTTCTGCTCGGAAATACCATCGAAAATCGGTGTGGCAGCGTGCATACCCAGATGTTTACAAGCCCATCCCAAATGTGTTTCAAGAACCTGACCCACGTTCATACGTGAAGGTACACCAAGTGGGTTCAACACGATATCAACCGGCGTTCCATCAGGAAGGAAAGGCATGTCTTCTTCAGCAACAATACGGGAAATAACACCCTTGTTACCATGACGACCAGCCATCTTATCCCCTACCGAAAGCTTCTTCTTGGTAGCGATATAGACCTTAACCGACTTAACAATACCAGCATCCATTTCCTCGCCACTACCGGCACGGTCGAGTGAACGATCCTTGTCAGCTTTGGCTTCGGTGAATTTATTGCGGTAATCATCGATTATTCCCATGATCTTAATACGGATCGGGCTCGGATCGATTTCAACATGTTCGTAGCTGGCTGCCAGCTTGCGCAGTAATGTCTTGGTGATCTTGCGATTTGCCGGGATGATGATATCGCCGCTTTCGGTATTCATCACGTCCAGCGGAATCTTTTCACCCAGCAGGATGTTGGAAAGCGCCTCGGTAAGATCTTCTGTCAGCTGTCCTACGACATCATCATGGCGTTCTTTAATTTCGACCTGAAGCTTCTTAACATCAGTCGGTTTATCCTTGGCACTGGCACCCATGGCGTTGTCTTTCGATGAAACCTTAACATCCATAACGATGCCGTTGGTTCCAGATGGAGCCTTGAGGGACGTGTCGCGAACGTCAGCAGCTTTTTCACCAAAAATGGCGCGTAACAGTCGCTCTTCAGGAGCAAGTTCGGTTTCGCTCTTTGGTGTAATTTTACCAACGAGAATATCACCGGGTTTCACTTCGGCACCAATCTGAATGATACCATCGTGAGAGAGATTCTTAAGCGCTTCTTCTCCAACGTTTGGAATATCGCGGGTAATTTCTTCCGCACCCAATTTAGTATCACGAGCACCGCATTCGAATTCCTCGATATGAACCGAAGTGTAAACGTCGTCGCGAACCAATTTCTGGTTAATCAGGATGGCATCCTCGAAGTTGTATCCGCCCCATGGCATAAATGCCACAACAACGTTTTTACCGAGTGCAAGTTCGCCCTGGTCAGTACCAGATCCATCAGCAAGGACATCACCTTCAGCAATCTTCTGTCCGAGTTTAACCATCGGACGCTGATTCAGGCAGGTTCCCGCGTTTGAACGCATAAACTTACGAAGCTTGTATTCCTGAGAATCGCTGTTCCCAGTTTTCTTGACGGGCATTTTCCCATCGGCAGAAACTACAATGCGGTCAGCGGAAACATAAGCAACTTTTCCGGCAGCCTTAGCAATGATTAAAACACGGGAGTCACGGGCCAGACGGCCTTCGATACCGGTTCCAACAAACGGACGTTCCGACTTCATCAGCGGGACTGCCTGTCGTTGCATGTTCGAGCCCATCAATGCACGGTTAGCATCATCATGCTCGAGGAACGGAATAAGTCCGGCAGCAATGGAAACCACCTGCTTCGGCGATACATCCATATATTCAACGCGTTCCGGTGGAACTTCGATGAAGTCGCCGCGAACACGAACCATTACGCGTTTATTAATGAAGCAGCTCTTCTCGTCCAAAGGCGCGTTAGCCTGAGCGATAACGTAGCGTTCTTCTTCGTCTGCGGTGAGCCAGTCAAGGTGCTTACTGACCTTTCCTTTAGCACACCTCAGGTACGGCGTAACGATGAATCCATATTCGTTGACCTTCGCGAAAGTAGAGAGCGAAGAAATCAAACCAATGTTCGGACCTTCCGGAGTTTCAATCGGGCAGATACGTCCGTAGTGCGAACTATGAACGTCACGCACTTCAAAGCCAGCACGGTCACGGTTCAATCCACCAGGGCCCAATGCTGAAAGACGACGTTTATGCGTCAATTCCGACAACGGGTTGGTCTGGTCCATGAACTGCGAGAGCTGCGAGCGGCCAAAGAAATCCTTGATCACGGCAGAAAGCGCCTTTGGATTGATCAGTTTCTGCGAAGAAAGACGATCAACGGTCGTATCGAAAATAGTCATGCGTTCTTTAACAAGACGCTGGATGCGGGCCAAACCAACACGGCACTGTCCTTCCAGCAGTTCGCCAACGGTACGGATACGGCGGCTACCAAGATGGTCGATATCATCCAACGTACCTTCACCCATACGAACCATAAGAAGATAGCGAAGCGCTTCAACCACGTCCTCTACTTCCAAGGTCAGGGAAGTGCTGGTAATACCGAGCTTTTGCTGAATTTTATAACGTCCAACGCGGCTTAGGCTGAAGCGTGCTTCGTCAAAGAAGAGACGCTTGATCATCTGACGAGCAGATGCGGTGGTGGGCGGATCGCCCGGACGCAGTTTCTGGTAGAGGTCCTTGAGGGCTTCATCCACGGTGCGGGTGGTATCAGCCTGAACACTCTTGAGGAAAACTCCCTGATCCCAGGAAACATTAACTACAGAAACCTTTTTATAGCCGGCAAGCTTCATGCGCTGAATCATGTCAACGGTAAGGTTGTCATAACGACGGCCGATTACAGATTCGGAGTCCGCATCAACGATGTCATCGCTGAGTACGAGGTTTTCGAGATCTTCCTCTGCATACTTGCTCTTGCTGAGCGAGAACGAAGCATACTTGTAGTAGAGATTGAGTATTTCTTCGTCGGTAGCATATCCCAAAGCACGCAGGAACGTCGAAGCCAGGAATTTGCGGCGGCGGCGTTTGCGGTCGAGATAGATGTAGATCAGATCGCTGGTATCGAACTGTGCTTCGATCCAGGAACCATGGTCCGGTATAATCCGGAACGATTGCAGCATAGTACCATTCGCGTGCTGGGACTGCTCAAAGCAGATTCCCGGCGAACGGTGCAACTGACTGACGATTACACGTTCAGCACCATTGATCACGAAGCTTCCGCTATCCGTCATAAGTGGAATTTCACCCATGAAAAGCGTGTCTTCGCGCAGGTCTTCGCCTTCGCGAAGTTTGAACGTTACATAGAGCGGGGATGAGAAGGTTTCACCTTCACGTACCGACTCGAGATGCTCGAGTTTCGGTTTTTTGATTTCGTAACTAACAAAATCAAGAGCAATTTGCCCATCGTAACTCTCAATAGGAAAAGCTTCCCCGAGAACTGCCTGCAATCCGATTTTTTTACGCTTGGACGGCGACAAATCCTGCTGGAGGAAGTCCTTATATGAGTTAAGTTGGATCTCGATCAAGTCCGGCGCATCTAGCGCATCAGTGAGCTTGCCAAAGTTTTTTCTATCAGCCATCCCGCACCTTCAGGTTGTCAATATATTGGATAACGCTTGTTCCCCTTTGAGTTTCAAAGGGGAACAATCTACGTGCCATCAGGTGATGACACAATCTGTATTAATCAAATAAACTAACGGTTTATTTGACGTCTACGGAAGCTCCAACACCTTCGAGCGTTTCTTTCATGGCATCGGCATCTTCCTTAGAAAGACCGGCCTTGACGCTGGTAGGAGCGCTATCAACAAGATCTTTGGCTTCCTTCAGACCGAGGCCTGTAATGGTGCGGAGCTGTTTGATAACCTGAATCTTAGATCCACCGGCAGCAGTCAGAACTACTTCGAATTCAGTTTGCGCTGCAGCAGCGCCACCTTCATCATCACCAGCAGGTGCTGCAACAGCTACACCGGCAGGAGCGGCAGCGGTTACACCCAAACGATTTTCCAGAGCTTTTACGAGTTGAGAAAGTTCGAGAACCGAAATGGTTTCTACCCAATCAACGAATTCAGCCATTTTACCTTCGAGTACTACTTCATCTTTTACTTCTTCGGACATTTTGTGCCTCCTTGGACTGCTATCTGATTCAAATTAAACGGATTATGCTTCTTGTTCTTTTTTGTCTTTTACCGCGCTCAATACGTATACCAAGCTTGAGACCTTCTGGTGCATTACACCCACCAGCTGACTACATGGCGCTTGCAATGTACCCAGTAGAATTGCGCGCATAACATCCTTGGCAGGAAGTTTTGCCAGCTCAACTACATCGGCGGCGGAAACAGATTTGCCTTCAACAAATCCGCCCTTAATTACAGGCTTTTGATTTTTTGCGGTAAATTTCTTTATGACTTTAGCCACCTCAACCACGTCACCTTCGCCATAGATCATTGCGGTCTGCCCCTTGAGCAAAGCCGAAATATCCTGCGGTAGCGCACGGTTGAGCATGCGGTTTTTCACAACATTGTATGATGCACCACTTTCACGAAGCGACGTCTTAAGCTCCGTCGTCATAGGCATATCCATACCGTTAAAGTCGGCAAGGATCATGTACAACGCACCAGAGATTCTTCCGTCGATCTCAGCGGCAATGGCCATCTTTTCAGGTCTCAGACCTTTTTCTTCAGGTTTCATATCAGTACCTATCCCTTTACTACGGCGAGTTCCTTAAGGGCGACCCGGAGTCCCGGACCCATCGTGCTAGAAATGGTGCAACGCTTAATATATGTACCCTTTGCGCTGGATGGTCTTGCACCGTTTATTGCATCGACAACGGCCTTAGCATTCTCCAGAAGAGCCGCCTTTTCAAAGGAACGCTTACCAAAGGGAACCGCAATGTTACCGTTGCGATCCATACGAAATTCAACGCGACCCGCCTTCAGCTGAGTCACAGCTGCCGCTGTATCGTCAGTCACGGTTCCGGTCTTGGGGTTTGGCATCAAACCACGTGGACCAAGAACGCGAGCAACCTTGCGAACTTCTTTCATTGCATCCGGTGTAGCAACTGCTGCGTCAAAATCTGTCCAACCACCCAGAACTTTTTTAATCAGGTCATCGAAGCCAACTTCAATTGCACCTGCTTCGCGGGCTGCGTCGGCGGCATCGCCGGTTGCAAAAACAATTATGCGAACATCTTTACCGGTTCCGTGCGGCAACGCAACGGTGGAGCGAATGGACTGGTCGGATTTGGAGGGATCAACCCCCATCCGAAAAGAAAACTCCAGTGTTTCGTCAAACTTAGCGGTAGGGTTTTCCTGGAAGAAGCCGATAGCGCTATCAACGCTGTAATCTGCATCCGTGCTAACCTTCTCCGCAACATTGCTGTATTTTTTTCCGTGTATAGCCATTATTCCACCTCAATTCCCATGCTGCGCGCAGTACCTTCAATGATACGTACGGCGGCGTCCATATCACCAGCGTTGAGGTCGTCTTTCTTGGTCTCAACAATCTCTTCGATCTGTGCGCGGGTTACTTTTCCAACTTTATCACGGTTCGGAACTCCGGAACCTTTAGCGAGACCAGCAGCTTTCTTCAGCAGAACCGCTGCGGGCGGACTCTTCGTAATAAACGAGAAACTACGGTCGCTGTATACGGTGATAACCACCGGAATCACTAGTCCCGCCTTATCCTGCGTTGCTGCGTTATACGCTTTACAGAACTCCATGATATTAACACCATGCTGTCCCAAAGCGGGTCCAACAGGTGGTGCAGGGTTTGCTTGCCCTGCCGGGATCTGTAACTTGATATACCCTGTGATTTCCTTAGCCATTATAATCCTCTATCAAATTTTATTCGGCCGACCGTTCAACTTGCCAGTACTCGAGCTCTACTGGCGCAGAGCGTCCAAAGATCGAAACTGAGACCTTCAACTTACCACGCTCAGGATCGACCTCTTCGATCATTCCACTGAAGTTCATGAAAGGTCCATCCGTGATCTTTACCGTTTCGCCCGGCTCGAACATTACCTTTGGAGCAACTGCTTCCCTCTTCTCTTCAATCTGGTGAACGATGCTGTTTACTTCATCCTCACTCAGTGGAGCAGGTTTTACCCCCCCCAGAAAACCAATCACGCTAGGCGTGTTCTGGATAAATGTCCAAGCTTCTGCGTTCACCGCATTTCCTTCGTCGTACAGGTTGATGTTAATCAACAGGTACCCGGGGAAAAACTTGCGGTTAACCGTCGTTTTTTTGCCTTGTTTAACTTCTGAAACTTTTTCGGAGGGGATTAAAACCTCTCCTACGATGTCTTCCATTTCTTCTTGCTGCACCCGGCTGACAATGTTCTTTTGAACCTTCAGCTCGTGGCCGGAAAGTGCGTGTAGAATGTACCACTGTTTTGGCATATTATTTACGTCCCTGAATAAACTAGTGAATGATGAAATTGAGCAAGCCCATATTCACCACATCGCACAAACCGACAAAAGCGCCCAGAATGATGACCGAAACAATGACCACCAAGGACTGCCCAAACAGTTCCTTCCGCGAGGGCCAAGAACATTTCAGTAATTCGACCTTCACTTCTTCAAGGAAGGTTTTCAGATTGCCTGCGCTCTGACTTAGTTTATTCATTATACTTTCCAGTTTTCAAAAAGTGGCAGGTCGGAAGGGACTCGAACCCCTAACAGCCGGTTTTGGAAACCGGTGCTCTACCAATTGAACTACCGACCTGACGTCAAAATCGTTCAACTATTTCGTTTCGCGATGCAAGGTATGCCGCTTATCGCGCGGACAATACTTCTTGATTTCACGACGAGCCGTTTCCAGTTTTTTATTTCTGGTTCCGGTGTAGTTGCGCTCTTTGCACTCGGTGCAAGCCAGAGTTATAATATCTCTCGCCATGGTTTTATTTCCTATTTGGAATTAAACGGGGTCGGGGCAGGAACATTCCAACCCTTCGCCCATAAGATTAGCAATGTTATGCAATGATTTCGATAACGCGGCCTGCGCCAACGGTACGTCCACCTTCACGGATCGCGAAGCGCATGTGCTGCTCCATTGCGATTGGTGTGATCAGCTCAACATTCACTGTGATGTTGTCGCCAGGCATAACCATTTCCACGCCTTCCGGCAGAGTGATGTCGCCAGTTACGTCCGTTGTACGGAAGTAGAACTGCGGGCGATACCCCTTAAAGAAAGGAGTGTGACGTCCACCTTCATCCTTGGAAAGTACGTATACTTCGCCGCTGAATGTGGTGTGAGGGTTGATGGAACCGGGCTTAGCCAGTACCTGACCACGCTGTACGTCTTCTTTCTTAGTACCACGCAGCAGAACACCAACGTTGTCGCCAGCCTGACCTTCGTCAAGAATCTTGCGGAACATTTCAACACCTGTACAGGTGGTGGTAGCCGTATCCTTGAGACCAATGATTTCAACAGAATCGCCCGTGTGGATAACACCACGTTCAACGCGACCAGTTACAACCGTACCACGACCTTCGATAGAGAACACATCTTCGATAGGAAGAAGGAAAGGAAGATCCGTTACACGTTCTGGTTCCGGAATCCACGAATCAAGTGCATCCATCAGTTCCTGAATACATACAGCTTCAGGACCTGTTGGGTTGTTGATGGCAGGAAGGGCGGCTCCGCGAATGATCGGGCTGTCTTCTTCAAACTCGTATTTAGCGAGAAGTTCCTGAATTTCCATTTCAACGAGCTCGATCAACTCTTCGTCATCGACGAGATCGCACTTGTTGAGGAAAACAACGATTTTTGGAACACCAACCTGGCGAGCCAGAAGAATGTGCTCGCGAGTCTGTGGCATTGGGCCGGAAGGCGCTTCAACCACGAGAATTGCGCCGTCCATCTGGGCAGCACCGGTGATCATGTTTTTCACGTAGTCGGCATGGCCGGGGCAGTCAACATGAGCGTAGTGACGTTTGTCTGATTCGTATTCAACATGCGAAGTCGCAATTGTCAGAATCTTAGTGGAGTCACGACGTCCCTGGGACTCGGATGCCTTAGCAACACTGTCGTATGCGATGTATTCTGCCAAACCCTTGGCAGCCTGTACGCAAGTAATACATGCGGTAACAGTAGTTTTACCATGGTCAACGTGACCAATCGTTCCCACATTCACGTGGGGCTTTGTCCGTTCGAACTTATCCTTAGCCATTTTGGTTTACCTCCTGAATATTTCTCAGTTAATTCTTACTTTTCAAATGCGAATAAATGGAGCCCATGAGCAGATTTGAACTGCTGACCTCATCCTTACCAAGGATGCGCTCTACCAACTGAGCTACATGGGCCTGTTTATCCAAAAAATAACAGACAAACAAGACCTGTTGCACACCGGTAAAAAATGTACTCATAGAGCTTGTTCCTACAAATTTATACCCTACGTGCCGGACACTCTGATTTGGCAAATAAGACGGCGGACTCTATAGAAAAGCGCAGTGGTGTCAACCCCCAAGCTAAAAAAAAGATCCTCAATTCGACGACCCGGTTAAATCGCTATAAACCCCAATGTTCCCAGTATTCCCGCGGTGTAATAGTGTACATTCATTCCACAAGGTTATCCGTAACTGATCTTTTATTTTTGACTCCCATCTCACTCGTCTTCATTTAGCGTGTTTTTCGGAGAAATATCAGCCTTTCAAGGCCTCAAATCATCTACAGCTACTACCTTACCATTTATTCACGGAATTCAGGTCTTTCTGCCCAACTGCGCGAAATTATGTATAAAGGAGTTACGAATACATCTCTACTCTAACATCTGAATTTATGATGGATCGCACTGTGCTCGTTAAAATTTTATCCTTATATATACGAACTCCCAAATTGGAAAAATATTCTTGAAACGTCAGAACCGCAGAAATCCCTACCCCATAAAATTACGACTGCAACCGTAATGTCCGACCTTCACACAACGCGATAGATCACAGATTGGTAAAAATACGACTAAACAATATGGGCGTTTTTTCGCGATTCACTTCCAGACTTTATATTTCAGCAATAAACATAGATGCGGATATGGACTACTATAATGATAAATTTACAATCATTCACTTGATCTCATTAATTCATGAGATAACCATTCGCCAGGATCAGAGCAACCAATTTGACCCCAACGGGCAAAAGAACGATACAATAAACAGATCACCCACTCGTTTGTTATACTCCACAGAAACCCAATAATCTATTGCAATTCCCAAAGGCTGAATGGCAAAGTGCTAAACCATGTTAACGACTAATATAAGAATCCACGACCTACTCGACTCCACCGGCCTTTTTGCACAAGAGCAACTGACAGGACTGCTGACCAATGCCCGCCAAAACGGTCGCCCAGTATGCGAAGCCGCTCTTGAATTTGACGGGATCAAGGAAGAGCAATTACTTACTAAGCTGGCAGAAGTAATGGGATTACCCTTCCAGCGACTGAAGGAAATTGAGGTCGCACTGGAAACGCTTGAAAAACTTCCGCCTAAGGCCATTTTTCAATACAACGTTATCCCCCTTTCCGATGATGATGGATGTCTGAAAGTGGCTACATGTGATCCTTTCATCCCCGGCTTGGTCGACGCCCTCAGGCTCGCAGCAGAATGCCGCATTAAATTAGTGCTCAGCCCATCCGACGATATCAATACGGCCGCAAAAAGATTCTACGGTGTCGGCGCAGAAACTCTCGACCGCATGATGCAGGACGATCGCATTGATCTGGAGGACGAGGACGGTCTATTACGACAGGATCTCAGCGATCTCGATCAGGAAGCGTCTGTCGTAAAATTCGTAAACCAGATCATCTGGGAAGCATTTAAAGATCGCGCAACCGACATTCATATTGAGCCTATGGAAATGGATTTGCGAATTCGCTATCGCGTAGACGGGGTTTTACATGAAACGCCAATGCCTCCTCAGCTCAAACGCTTTCAGTCATCCGTCATCTCCCGTATCAAAGTAATGGCCAATATGGATATTGCCGAAAAACGCCTCCCCCAGGATGGACGCATCAGTGTGCGCATCCGTGGCGAAGAGATTGATGTCCGTGTTTCAACCATGCCGACTGTATACGGCGAAAGCGTCAGCCTTCGTCTGCTCATGCGCGGCGGCGGATTGGTAACCATGGCCGACCTGGGGCTCAACGAACACGATAGCATCCACCTAAAAAAGATGATCACTCGTCCCCACGGAATCCTCCTGGTTACAGGCCCTACCGGATCAGGAAAATCAACTTCGTTATATGCCTGGTTGCACACGATCAACTCCGTAGACAAACGGATCATGTCGGCAGAAGATCCGATAGAATATGAAATGCCAGGCGTTAATCAGGTTCAGATGCGCCCAGAGATCGGCCTCACTTTCGCGGATACACTGCGCACCTTCCTGCGTCAGGATCCCGACGTAATCATGGTCGGGGAAATTCGCGATAAGGAAACGGCTGAAATCGCGATCCGCGCCGCCCTTACCGGCCACTTGGTTTTCAGCACTATTCATACGAATGATTCAGCGAGCACAATTACCCGCTTGCTCGACATGGGCATCGAACCCTTCCTCGTGGCATCGTCTGTCGAGGGCATTGTGGCGCAGCGGTTGGTCCGCGGGCTCTGCAAAAGCTGCCGCCAACCGATCGAAGTGGACGAAACTTTCTTGCGCGAACACAACTTCCCGATTGAGCGTCTGGCCAACGAAGGTCCGATCTACGAAGCAGTAGGTTGCGACGAGTGCCGGGGTAACGGCTATAAAGGCCGAACCGGCATCTTTGAAATCCTACCCGTAACCGACGAAATTCGCCCCTTGGTGGTTGCGCATGCTTCAGCAAGTGCTATCAAGCAAACCGCTTTGAAGCAAGGCATGAAAACGCTGCGCGAAGATGGCTGGGACAAGGTATTGGCCGGGGTTACAACGATCGATGAAATTCTACGGGTGACCGAAGAAGTGGAATTCGACGATGAGATGTAACTTATTCCGGAGGAAGAATGCCTTCCGCAACAAGCTGGTCATCCATGTCCTGCGTTAAAGGGATCGGCAGGGGCGGCATGCCACTACGTATGACCTCCATTTGATATTGGCGCAAATTTTCCCTAACTTCCTCACGTTTCTGAGCCTGATCCTCCGGTGACAGCACAGGTTCCGGCGGCTTCGCGGGCTGCTTGGGGGGCTGACGAAAGCCACCACCAAATCTGCGTTGGGGTGTCGTTTTCGCTGGAGCAGCTTTTGCACCCGAAGGCTTAGACAGCTCAAAAGTTACTTCATTCCCACTGCGGTCCAGTGTTGCACTGGAATTGACTAAATCGATATCCAGTAGTTTCATCCCTCGGAAGCTCTCTCCCACCATCAGCATAACGCTTCTGGGGTCGCCTGCCTTAGCTGTTTTATTCTGGAACCCGGCGCGGACTTCACCATTTTCAGCCTCCAGGAGGAAACACAACCGCAACTCTTTTTCTGCAGCCTTCGCGGCTGCGTCAGCAGCAGCGGCCTCTTTCGCTGAGTTCGCGGCTAATGCACCGGCTGTATTAAGTGGGTCTTCGCCAAACGGTGATCGTTCCACAATAACTTCATACCGCTCCCGCTTGTACTCGGTGTCAGCAGCACAGCAAGCACCTGCTGTAACTACCATTGCGATTATGATTAAACTGGTCTGTTTTCCAACCATTGAAAGATTCCTTTTCAGATCGTCCGAAACAATGCTTTCTTGCCCTCGATTCGTCAAGCGCAACTACGAGTTCCAACTCAAGATAACAACGTTCCAAGCCGCGGAATATTGCCGGTCAGGCTTATTTAATCATAGTATGATCCAATGAATTTTAAAACCGTAATTATCACGGGCGCAAACTCCGGAATCGGCAAAGCCGCCGCCACAGAAATTGCGCACCAAGGCCATCGTGTTGTTCTCGCCTGCCGCAATCCTGAACGGGCTGAAGCCGCAAAACGCGAAATAGGAGAACATGCTACGATTGCTCATCTGGATATGTCGCGCCGAGCCAGTATTCAGGCGTTTACGGACTGGGCGCACCGCGAACTGGACGGAGTGGATGTACTCATTAATAACGCCGCAGACTTTGACCTTTCCAGAACTGAGCGCGAAATGACGCCTGATGGATTCGAGACAATCTGGTTCACCAATCACCTCGGGCCGGTACTTCTCGCCGACCGGTTAATGGATATGCTTGTTGCCAGCCCACAAGGGCGAGTCATCAACATTTCATCCAAAGGGTTACTTATTCACCCATTCCTGACCGTAAACCTGAAGGATCCAATGTTTGGAAACCGCACCTATTCTGTTCCCAAAGCGTACTACCAATCCAAACTTGCACAAATCATGTATACGCTCTGGCTGTCGCAACAACTCACAGGAACGATGGTCACTGCAAACTGCATCCGTGTCGCGAATGTACGGATCGATATGGAGCGCTTCCCCGATATTCCTCAATGGCTTAAAAATATTTACACCATCAAAGCACTGTTTTCAATCACACCGGAACAGATGGCAGGAACATACGTGCGCGCCGCATTGGGAGAAGAAGCAAGAAACCTGACCGGAAAACACATCGGCTATCAATTTAAGGAGGCCGAGATTCCCGCTTATGCAAATGACCCACTCTGTATCGAGCAGGTCATGCAGCTAACCTATAAGCAATTGGGCATTCAACCTGCAATTACCTATGAGCAGGCCGAATAGCCATTATCGTCTCTTTCGACCAAGCGGAACGGAAAGCGTTCCGTTAAAGAATTCAATGATGTGGCCACGTTCAATGAGCCAGCCCAGCGGTTGCAATGCATCCTTTGCTTCTTTTGATTGAGGATCGAGAGACGGGTGTAAAATATCAAGCAAATGTTTGCGGGTTGAACCGGGGTGTTCTTTCAGGAATACCAGCACTTCAGCAATCTTTTCGATCGTATCCCCGGGATTTACTGGGTTCGGTTTTATGTGAGTCACGAAATTGATTTTACCCGCTTTAAACAAGTAAAGGTGCATGTGACGAAAGGCCGCGCGCATCGAAAATGACATGGTTAACGGAAAGCGACTTTCCTTCGACCACACTTGCCGGATGGCATGCGTAATATTCCGGTCTTCAAGTTCCTGCGCCACTTTAGCCGGAAAAACAGCCCGGTGAGTGGTTTCGATTAAGCCAGGTACTTTCTTGGCAAACTCCACTTCTGCCCTTTTCAAATCAACCGGTTCAGCCTCTGGATCAGATTTGAGCTTATAGACCGTCTGCTTTCTACTCTCTTCCTTCCATTGTTCAACGAGCGCTTCATCCTTCACGATTTCGATGCTGCGTTTGTAGTCTTCAAGCGACAAATGAGCAAAGCGGGTCTGATGTACCTCGTTGAGCTTTTCTGTATAACTGTGATGATTGGGCGGCCCAAGCAAGATGCCCGTTTTACGGCACCGCGCTACACCCGGAAAACTTCCCGATGGAGGCTCCGCTTCAATCTCTTCCTTTTCGTAGAAATCAGCCAGATGCTTCGATTGAATATGCAGCTTAACCATCTCTTCGGTAGAGGAAACAGCTTTGCACTTTTTGCACTGAAATAATTCGAAGCCTGCAGCATCTTTGTTTACTTCAATTTTAACCAGATAGCCTTCTGCATCATGAATGAGCAGATTAGCCAGATCCATCAAGGGATAGGCGCGGCGCGAATGATGAATCTGTTTAACCATCGAGGCCAGACGTTTTTGTTCAGGAAGAAACGAGACCGAAACTGGAAGCTCTTTAATTGTTTCGCGCGGAGCCTGTGGGCGCTCAGGGCGATCCGGACGATCCGGGCGAGGACGTCGGGGACGGTCATCCCGCCGGCCTTCACCACGCGGCGAACGACGATCGTCTCGACCTCGAGGGCGATCATTATCGGTATATTTCTTGTTACTATAGTGGTTCTCGCCGGGGGGCGTGCGTGCCCATTGGGGTACAAAGTTGAGATCAAGGATTACGTCGTGCGAATCCGTCCGCCCTTTCTGACCGTGTGTTTTCTCTTCCATGGTAACTACCGTACGTTTAGTTTATTTAAAACCAGTTTAGGGAAATCCCGCTTAATGAAAAGCAATAATCACCGCGTACATTTCCAAACGACGGAACGATGAAGAACGGACAAACCATTTTTTTACATGTCGATATGGATGCCTTTTTTGCGTCCGTCGAGCAACGGGATCATCCGGAGCTCAGAGGAAAGCCTGTTGTTGTAGGTGCTCCGCCCGATCAACGTGGTGTTATCGCAGCCGCCTCCTACGAAGCGCGCAAATATGGAATTCACTCGGCCATGCCTTCTCGTACAGCCCTTCAGAAATGTCCCCACGCAATCTTTGTTTCGCACAACATGGGCAACTACAAAGAGGTTTCGCGGCAAATCATGCGGATCTTCGAATCCTACACCCCGCTCGTCCAGCCCCTATCCATTGACGAAGCATTCCTGGATGTAACAGGTGCCCAGCGACTCTTCGGTACCGGCCGTGAAATCGCGGAAAAGATTCGTAAGGATATTCTCAAACAAACCGAACTCACGGCATCCGTCGGCGTTGCTCCGAATATGTTTCTCGCCAAGGTTGCATCCGACATGAATAAACCAGATGGCTTAACCATCGTGCCGTTCGAGCAAAAAGCCATCGAAGAGTTTTTGGCGCCCCTGCCCATCAGCCGAATGTGGGGCGTCGGTAAAGTTACGCAGAAAAAACTACTCTCGCTCGGGCTTCCAACTATAGGCCATTTACAAACGTGCGATTTTAGAGCCTTGGAAAATGCGATTGGCTCCCGTGCCGCACGCGGCTTCAGTCGACTGGCACACGGAATGGATGATCGGGGTTTGGTAGGAGAGGTGAACGAAAAAAGCATCTCCAACGAAATGACCTTCAGCGAAGACGCTATTAATCGTGGGAAAATTGAATCCAACTACAAACGTCTGATCGATAAAGTGGGTAGCCGCCTTCGTAAAGCCGGGTTTTTTGCGACAACCGCCCATCTCAAAATACGCTGGGGCGACTTTTCAACCATCACACGTCAAACCCGATTTTCGATTCCCTGCTGCGACGACATCACACTCCGCGAGGTAGGCATGGAACTTCTGAACGAGCACCTGCGGAATCGCCCCGTTCGTCTGATCGGTTTCGGCGTCAGCGGGTTTACAGAAACCGATACGCCGCAAACCCATCAGCTGAATCTGTTCGAAACACCTGATACAACGCTACACGACAAGCGCAGTCGTCTCAGCAAAACCGCCGACCGAATTAAGCAAAAATATGGCATGCAAAGCCTACGGCGCGGCTCCGATCTGGACTGACATAATTTTATGTAATACAATTTTTGTCCACTATCTGGAAAACCCTTCGTTTTGTGTGCAAGGAATTTTGATGGGGTAGACTGTAAATTAAAATGCCCAACTTTTCTAAGCCCGATGCATCTCATGCCGCGATCTCCTGAATGAACAACTCTTCTGCGGTTTTAAAATTCAGTATCTTGCGGGGGTATCGATTGATCC
>JAZGFK010000027.1:0-26428 GCA_036479375.1 Pontiella sp.
GCCTTTTTCCAATCAGGATTTACAGTCTTCATCCATCCTATGGGAGCAGAAGGTGGTGGGTTTTTCTAGCTAAAATTCAAACTGTTTGAGTTCAGGTAGTTGGAGAATTTTAGGAAATGACCCTGCCATACCATGATGAACGACCAATTTCCCTCTTGCTTAAAATCAACCTAGTATCAATGATATGTGCCGTGATATTTATCGGATAGGAAGAACAATGCAGGAGCCAAAATTGAGCGATTTGAGTAACGCCCCCCCCATTCCGGAAGAATCCGTCATTATTGAGGAATCAGCGTCTCCCTGGACTATGGTGGTGACGATGTTGCTGCTCATTTCAGGTTTTCTTCTGGCCAGTACAATGATGCTCCACTACAGCTCACCTAAAATCGGGGAGCAGGGTGAAATCACTGAAGTTCCTTTCAACATTTCAGCTTTGATAGCCAAGGGTAAATCCTATGCAGCAAACCTGAAAAAGCCTGAAAAGGCAGCGGCGGTGGAGCCGGAAAAAATAGCCAAGTCCGAAAAATCAACCGTCAGCAAATTATTCGGGAACCGTAGCGATACCGTTCGATGGCCCAAATTAAAGCTTGCGGGATTTGGAAGCGCAACCGAAGGCGATGGCGGCTTTGCAATTATTAATGGGAAACAGATTCAACCCGGGCAATTGATCGATGGAAAGGTCCAACTAAAGCTGATTCGCTCACACGATGTTGTTGTGGAGTATATGGGGGAAACCAAAACCCTGATCGTCGACGTTCAAGACTAGGCTGCTTTGGCAGCAAGTTCCCTCAGCTTTTCAAGGGCGGCATCGTAATCAGCAGGCTCAACTACATAGGTATGGCAGCGGTGACCGCTTTCCGTTTCTATTCTGTCCACGAGCATGTTGTTGAAGGGATTCAACACAGCAACCAACAGATCATTCCCGAAAAAAGAAAAAGGTAAGGCACCATCATGTGCCGAAAAATCAAGCGGAATTGCGCCGACTACGGTCTCGTTTAGTTCAAAGTTTTTGAGAGACACATAGGGCACTCCTGATCGGGATGACAAATAGGATAAGATGCGATTCATTTGCGTGAACCCTCGATCATTGAGGACATGCAATACACTCACCGGCACATCAAGTTCCTTCGATGAGATTTCTGTTAGATCGTGAAGAACGCTCGAATACTCTTCTTGAGATAGTTGATCTTCTTCGTACAACCGCCACGCCAGCGCGAGTTCCTCACTGATATCGATTTCGGCCGACTGGTCGTTCGATTTGGAATCGTTGGATGAGGCCGTCGTTTGAGAAGTCGGTTGAATATTAAGTGAACCTTCCATGGTTCGAATACGCGCCGTCTGGGCTGCCACTTCGGATGGAAAAATCTCATTGAATCGAGGCAGTTGACGCTGAACAAACTCAAATATTTCAGGATCTCCCCCGCCGGAAATAATATTAACCAGACTATTTAAATGTTCGAAGGCCTTCTCCAACTGACCGCCATTGCAGTACGCATTATACAGTGCTCTGATGGCGTCAGTATCCTGAGGCATGACCTCAAGAATCTGCTCAAGCATTGCAATGCTGTCAGCCAGTGTATCTTCATTAGTATGTTTCGATTCTGCCATTACGGTCTCCTTATAAAATCGCATGAGTTATAAGCAGAATACAGGCCAGTACGGTTCGAGGATGCATTCCCCCTCCCCCGACTCATTGGAAACCCTTTCAACACAGATCAATGCGCATTTAACTGAATGAGAAAAAATACCGGGTCTTCCCAAGCTCAAGACGGCTGAAGTTACCTTCCGCATCCGTGGTAATTAACCTCCCGCAATATTGAGGAAACATGAGGTTCTTCGTAGATTTTAGTGGCAACGAATGTTGGGCTCGTTTCGATGAGCTGCGACGGCCCCGTGCTCTTCCCATGTTTAATCCCCATTTTCAGCGATGCGGCAACGTTTTCAGCCCATTTGATTCGTTGCTTTTCCTATATTCGTTGCAAACACTCGTTGTAGAACCCTGAGCTACGAAAAGTTCTCATCTTCCATAAATATATACGGAGAGCTAAACATGAACTAAATCACTCACTCTCTATTGGTCGGCATGGGTAATGCTAGAAGGGTGCAAACATATTGGAATTAACGGAACCGTACAGAACATGACAACACGTTCAAAAAGTTTAATGGATTGCCTGAAGCAAATCCGCCCCATCGAGGCGGAACTCTTTGAAGAGGCCGAGAAAGAATCGGAAATTAAAAATATTCCGCTCGATAAGCTATTAATCGAGCAAGGCGTGGTTTCCGACTCCGACATGGTCTTGGCGACGGCTGAATATCTGGATATTCGCCCGATCTCGCTTACGTCTTTCACGCCTGATCCTGACCTCTTCGATTTAATGCCAAGAGATCGATGGAAAGAACTTAAAGCGCTTCCCATCTCCAAGCTTGGAACCCGACTTACCATCGCCATGGCCGACCCGTTCGATATTGTTAGCCGCGATACGATTGCTTCGGGCACCCAGATGGAACTCGTTCCTGTCATTACACTGGAACAGGAAATTATTGATGCGATCGACGGGGTCTCGGAAGAACCTTCCCAAGCATTGGAAGATATACTTAAAGACATGGCCGATGAAGGCGATGTAGAGGTCGGCAAGGAAGGCGTCGACGAAGCAAGCCTGGATGACATGCTTGAAAATGCAGGCGAAGCCCCGGTTATCCGTATTGTGAATTCGATCCTGATTGAGGCCCTGCGAAAAGGGGCCTCGGATATTCATATCGAACCCATGGAAAAAACCGTGCGCCTTAGAAATCGTATCGATGGCGTTCTCTATGAATCGCCCAGTCCCCCAAAAAATTTGCAAAACGCGATTGTTTCGCGTCTAAAAATTATGTCACAGCTCGATATTGCTGAACGCCGTATTCCTCAGGACGGGCGGTTTAAGATTAAAGCGCTCGGTAAAGAAGTCGATATTCGGATGAGCATGCTTCCCACCGTTCATGGGGAAAAAATCGTGATGCGTATTCTTGATAAATCGGCTCTGGCCCCCAATTTGCAATCCTTGGGTCTCGATCAGCTATCACTCGATAACTTCTCATACGCCTTGGGACAACCATATGGCATGATTCTGGTGACCGGTCCGACCGGTAGCGGAAAAACAACCACGCTGTATTCCGCGCTTCAGGAATTAAACGAGGTTGGAACCAACATTATCACCACGGAAAACCCGGTGGAATACCAGCTCGACGGAATCAACCAGGTTCAGATCAACCCAGCCGTCGGCCTTAATTTCTCGGCTGCACTGCGCTCCATACTGCGTCAGGACCCGGATGTTGTGATGGTGGGCGAAATTCGCGATGGCGAAACCGCAACCATTGCGGTGGAGGCCGCGTTGACGGGTCACCTTGTTTTAAGCACATTGCATACAAATGATGCCGCGGGTGCCATTGCCCGCCTCATCGATATGGGAATCGAACCCTTCATGCTGGCGTCCTCATTGCTCCTTACTCAGGCGCAACGTCTTTACCGGAGACTCTGTCCTGTTTGCAAAAAAGAGATCGATATTCCGCTGGAAACGCTTAAGAAAAACAGAATCGATCCGGCTATTTTTGCCGAGACGCAATTCTACCAAAAGGCCGGCTGCCCGAAATGTAACAACCTTGGGTACAAGGGCCGCGGCGGAATTATGGAAATTCTGCTGGTCGATGAGGACATCCGCAAAACCGTGTTGAATAATCCGGAAGCCGATGCCATTTCAAAAATTGCTATTGCAAACGGCATGCGCACGCTGCGAGAAGCGGGCTATTCCCGCGTGATGGAAGGCATGACCAGCATTGAGGAAATCATGCGCGTAACAAGCGAACATTAGAGGACGTTATGGCCAAAGAAAAAACCAAAGTAAAAGGCGGCCTTCCCGTCGTTCGGGGAGCACGAAAAATCAGGCTCAAGGAATTGTCACTTTACACGCGGCAGGTCTCGGCAATGCTCTCAGCCGGTATGCCTCTCGTGCAAACACTGTGTGCAATGGAAACCCAGACCAGCAATAAGAATTTCCAACCCGTAATTGCCGGCATTCGCACCCGCGTCGAAGGTGGATTAATGTATTCGGAATCGCTCGCCTTCTACCCCAGCATTTTCGACGACTTGTATTTAAGTATGATGCGCGCCGGTGAAATGGGCGGTATTTTGCCCGATACCTGCGCCCGGGTTGCTTCGTTCCTCGAATCCAGTAACAAGTTACGCGCCAAGGTAAAGGGGGCCATGATGTACCCGACAGTTGTAATTATTGTTGCCCTTCTATTGGCTACGGCTTTGATTATGTTCATTCTTCCGGTTTTTGTCGCCATGTTTTCAGACTTCGGAGCAGACCTGCCTGGACTGACTGCTGCCCTGCTGGATTTCAGTGCTCTACTGACTAAGTACTGGTACATGTTCGGAGCCCTGATCGCCGGTTTAATCTACGCCTTCAAACGCATCTATAAAACCGATCGAGGACAATATAAGATCGACGAAATGAAGCTACGTTTTCCCATCCTTGGAGAACTGGCCACCAAAGTGGCCGTCAGCCGATTTGCCTCTACGTTTGCCCAATTACTGCATAGTGGTGTCATGATTATGGAATCGTTGGAGATCGTTGGTTTGGCCACAGGAAACCGCGTGATCGGGGACTCAATTGCAGAAGCTAAAAAAACCATCGAGGAAGGCCAACCGCTTTCAAATGCCTTGGAACCGAACAAATACTTTCCCCGCATGCTCATTCATATGCTCATTGCAGGGGAGCAAACCGGTCAGGTTGAGGAAATGATGGATAAGGTGGCGGAGTTCTACGAAGACGAAGTGGAGACCATGGTTAACAGTCTGGCCTCTATGATTGAACCGTTGCTGATGGTCTTTGTCGGCGCCATCATTGGTACTATTGTGGTAGCGATGTTCCTGCCGATCTTCAAAATGAGCGAAATCGTTATGTAACCCAAACCATGGGGAAAATGGGAAATGATTACACAGCAAAAAACCACACCTTTACCCGAACTCGTTGCGATTCTGCTCGCTCGACTAGGTTTCCTATGGTTGCTGGTATTTATTTCACTGCTGTTGCCTAACGATGATGCGGCATTCTATGCGTTCATGGGTGTGGCATTCATCATTACCATCCCCTACTCGCTCTGGCTTAGAAATAAGCTGCGAGCATCCCAGTTTGCACCGCTTCAGTTTATCGTCGATCTCATACTCGTTACGGGTCTGGTCTATTTTACGGGCGGAATTCAAAGCGACCTGACGTTGCTCTATCCCCTGGTCATTCTTTCTTCCGGTATTGTGGGAACCCCTAAACAGGCGGCTGAAATTACGCTCTTGGCCATTATCATATATACGCTCATGGCCACACTGCTCTCCAACCGTATGCTCATTGAGTACCTCCCGGAAGAAACAACCCTGCACACACACGTATCTGGACTCGCCATGTTCCTTCGAGCCATTCTATTTGTGTTTTTTGGTGCCGCAAGCGTCTATGTAGCCAAGCGTTGCAGTTACATTCAAAAGCATCAATCTGATCTCACCGAAACGGCCGATTCGTTATTACACAACATCCCTGTTCCGGCCCTTCTTCTGGATAGGGATGGCCATATCCTCTTCGCTAATCAACCGGCTTGTTCTGCCCTGAACGCTGATTTAGAACACTTAAGCGGAACAACGTTCCTTGAACTTTGTGCGGAGAATAATGAGCCGATTCCAGAGAAATATGAAAAATCGGCCTATCTGGGTTATCGAAATGAAGTGCCGTTCCCTACTTCCTATTCATCGCAGGACTTCCGGATCCTGAAAAGCGCACTAAACATACCCAATCCGAGAACAAATGAAGAAATCGACGTTACACTCCTGACCTTCACAGATATTTCTCTGGCATTGAAAACTGATCGCCAACTCAAACAGATGGAGCGAATTACTTCCGCCACCGAAATTGCAGGGGAAATGGCGAAGGAAATACGAACGCCGCTCACATCCATTTCCGCATCAATACAGCTATTGCGACTCTATGAGGATAAAGCAACATCGGCGGACTGGCTCCCCAACAGTCCGCGCCGGAAGGACCGCAAGGAATTGTTTGATCACATCGAGAATGCATCCCAGAGAATGGACGATGTTGTTAAGAATTTTGTCGACTTCGCAGAGTTCTCTCCGGCCGACCTTCTATCCATCATTAAGCTTGACTCCACTGAGGAAAATCAGGGTTATATAGACCATCTGAATACTTTAGGGAGAGGTTTAAAGCATGGCCAAAATACTGATAGCGGACGACGATCCGACGATTCTCAGCTTACTCAATAAGATTCTAGTTTCTAAGGGATATGACGTCCAGCTTGCCGAGCACGGCGGCGTCGCTGAAAAACTCCTTAAATCAGAACAATTCGACCTGCTCATCTCCGATATCAAGATGGAGCCGGTTGATGGCATGCAACTCCTTAAAAAGACCCGCCAAATGCGCCCCCATGTTGGCGTAATCATGCTAACCGCCTACGCCACCGTTGCCACCGCAGTTGAAGCCATGAAAGAAGGTGCTTTCGACTATATCCCAAAACCCTTCAAAATTGATGAATTGCTCGCAACCGTTAAACGGGCACTCGATTACCAGAAATCCATTTCCGAACAGATTAGCGGCGATTCGCACATTGAATTGAAAAAATATTTTGGCAACATTGTCGCCGAAAGCGATGAAATGATCAATGTCTGCGAAATGGTCAAACGGGTTGCCCCGACTAAAACCACCATCATGATTACGGGTGATAGCGGTACAGGAAAAGAGCTCGTTGCAGAAGCTGTCCACGCGTTCAGTGCCCGTTCTGAAGGTCCATTTCTCCCAGTAAACTGTGCTGCATTGCCGGAAACCCTGATTGAATCCGAGCTCTTCGGCCATACCAAGGGGGCCTTTACCGGAGCCAGCGCAAATAAAGAAGGGCTGTTCGAAGCGGCTAAGGGCGGAACGCTGTTCCTCGATGAAATCAACTCAATCCCCCATGGACTGCAATCCAAACTTTTGCGGGCCATTCAAAACAAGAAGATTAGAAAAGTGGGAGGAATCGAGGAATTCGAAGTCGACGTCCGTATTCTGGCTGCTTCGAACCAAGATCTTGAAACCATGGTAAAGGAAGGTTCCTTCCGCGAAGACCTCTTTTACCGCCTCAGCGTAATCTCGATCGAAATCCCTCCCCTTAAGCAACGTCCGGCGGACATTCTGCCGCTGGCACAACACTTTATTGCACTAGAGGTCGAAGATGGCGAATTCCCAACCATGGACAATGCGGTACTCTCGATTCTGCAAAACTACACCTGGCCGGGTAATGTGCGCGAACTACAGAACGTAATCCAGCACTGCCTCACCTTCCTGCGCGATGGTAAGATCACCAAAGAAACGCTTCCTTCAAAGTTGATTGTTTCCTACGAAGAGAATCCCGGCGCCCAATCCGCTGCACTAACCGGCGAGTTTGAAAAAGGAAAATCGCTCAAAGCATTCTTGCGCGCCAAGGAAAAGGAATACCTGAAGACAGTGATCGACACGATGGGCGGCGATAAAGCTAGAGCAGCTAAAGAGCTGGATATCAGCCTTGCCACGCTTTACCGCAAGCTCCCTGAAGGGGAACAGCAACAACAGTAACCCTGTTAATCGTCTGATTCTGCCAAAAGCCTCGCTCAGCGAGGCTTTTTTTGTGCTCTAAAAAAACATCCTCAAAGAGGGACGATCCTCCGTGTCGTCCTATGGCAACAGGGAACAGAGCCCGTCCCTCCAGCAGAATAGGGACGACATCGCAACCCGATACGCGCTCTAAGGGGAACCGAATTTCCCATTGTACCGATTCAGTTCATCCTTTTTTTTACCACAGAGGACTCAGAGGAACACGGAGGTTGTTATTCACTATCTCTGTGCCCCTCAGTGTCCTCTAGCGAAGCGGGTGGTAAAATAGTACTTCGGGTATTTCTACTCCCCTAAAACTAGGAATTCCAACTTTTGGATCACTTTTCTTCTCAGAACTGCCGAATTTTAGGGGTCTAAAAAATAGACGCAGGTTCACCGCAAAAAAAATATTTAAATCAGACAAAAACCTATTTAACCCTTTATTTACAGGGGTTTTACAAACAGAAATGACGTTCTTTTATCCCAAGCTAATTTGCGAAAATCGCTTCCTATAAAAAGTTGGCATGGTTATGGCTATATAGCTACCTGTCTGAACGATAAGACGAGGTGAGCTCGGGGCAGACCAACCTAAAAGCAATAATTGAACCACATGGAGAAAATAAAATGAAAAAAATGAACAAGAAAGGATTCACCCTGGTAGAAATCATGATCGTAGTTGCAATTATCGGTTTGCTCGCAGCAATCGGTATCCCTTCATTCCAGAAGGCTCGTTCAAGTTCACAGGAAAAATCTTGCATTAACAACATGCGCATTATTGACGCCGCAAAGGAACAGGACGCTCTTGAGAATGGCCTGAAAGTTGGCGATACTGCCGCCGCTTATGCCGAATACATCAAGGGAACTGTACCAACCTGCCCAATTGGGAATACTGGCTACACCCAGGGTGCTATTGGAACAGATCCAATATGTGTGAATCAAGCAACAGTTACTGAGGCGGCTGATCACCTACTCTAATAGGTTCGTCCTACTAGAAAAAAAATCCAAGGGCACTTAACGGTGCCCTTGTTTTTTTTATACCAATCATTTAGGTTTCTGCTCATGACTATTGCCATTGAAGTAAAAAATCTACGTGTCGCCTTCCAGCATGGTCGGAAATCACACATCGCCCTTGATGACATTTCCTTCAAAGTTCCCTCCGGCAAAACCGTGGGGTTTATCGGCCCGAATGGTGCCGGAAAAACAACGACCCTGCATGTACTGCTCGGTTTTACGGAACCCGACTCCGGCACGGCTACCCTCTTCGGGGAAAATGCCCAATCCACCAGTGCCCGCAACCGCATTGGCTATCTTTCCGAACATCCAGAATCCTATAAGTTCATGACGGGGTTCGAATACATGAAGCTGACGGCCAACCTATTCGGCATAAAAGGTGAGCAGCAAAAAGAACGCATCTCCACCCTGCTCGAAGAAGTCGAACTAACCGAACATGCGCATAAAAAAATCGGCACCTATTCCCGCGGCATGCTGCAACGCATCGGACTCGCTCAAGCCCTGATTAACGATCCTGAATTGTTAATCCTCGACGAACCCACCAACGGGCTGGATCCGATTGGCCGTCTCAAAATCCGCCAATTGATTGAACAGCTGAAGGCGCGCGGAAAAACTATTTTCTTCTCCTCTCACGAGCTTTCTGAAATCGAAACCGTATGCGACGAGATCATCATGATTGCCAATGGAAAAATTATCCAGCAAGGCCCGGTGGCTGAACTGATTGGCGACAAGCGAAACCTGGAACACTATTTCTTGGAAGCGCTTCAGACCCAAAGCGAGGGAGTCTAACCATGTCCAAGATACTCACGATTGCTCAGTCGGTCTGCCTGGAAATGATCCGCCGCAAGGATATCTACATCATACTAACCCTCCAGGGGTTCCTCACCCTCATGCTCACGATGGTCGATTCTTTTGGATCGGATGTTCCTTCGTCGTACATCATGGATATTGGTCTGTTGCTGGCCTTTCTGCTTTCCATCACGCTGGCGATTACGATGAGCGCCCGGCAATTTCCGAATGAAGAACGATCCGGAACCATCTTCACCATCCTGACCAAACCGATCTCCCGACTCGAATTCCTATTGGGCAAATGGTGTGGCATCTGGATTTGCCTGCTACTTTCCAATGCCTTGTTCTATCTCATTATCACGGGCATTACCCTATCCAAGGGCTATGCGTTCAGCCCGGTCACCCTATTTCAGGTTTTTTGCCTGCACTCCAGCATGCTGGGAATCATTGCAGCAATCTCCCTGTTTTTCTCCCTCTTCCTAACCCAGGCCGCAGGGGGAACCGCCACCGGAATCGCCGTGGTGCTCGCCTATCTTTTTGTACCGCGCATTCCCAACCTACTCACCTACGAATCCGGGTGGCGCGAAAAAGCACTTTGGCTTATCTATTTTGTATCTCCACATTTTGAACTGTTCGATATGCGAGCCCGGCTCCTGCATGGCTGGGGGGTGCTGGAATTCAAAATTCTCCTCGGCACGCTTGCTTATGGCCTGCTGCTTACCATTGTATTCCTGGCGTTGGCCTGGTTTGTTTTCAGGAAGAAGCACTTCAAGCGCGGAGCCGCATTGTGAGCAGTAGCGGTAAATATTTTTCCCTTATTGTTGCGTTGGCTCTAGGGGTCGGCGCCGTTGGAGTCGGTGCGATGCTAACGTCGCAATCGACTTCAAACACAACGGGATCGTCTGCCGGCAGCACCTATATTCTTGGCCCCGCACGCTCCTTACTTTCAGCAACTCTATACCAGCGCGCCGACACCTATTTTCATAAAGGTGCCCCGCCCAACCAAGAAGAAGCTTTTGAAAGCATCTTCCAGAAATGGAAAGAAGCGATCAATCCCACTGAACACCGCCATACTACAGCCGCCGAAACACTGGAAATCATGCCGTGGCTCAGACTCGCCACTAAAACTGACCCACATAATATCGAACCTTATTTGGTCGCCTGTTATTGGTTGAACGGGGATTGTGGTCGGCCGGATCTGGCTTTGGGCGTAATTGAAGAGGCGGTCGGAAAAAATCCAGATCGTTATGAAATATATCTTGAAAAAGGACGGCTCCATTTATCGAATAATCAACCCGATCAGGCAATGAATTCCTTTTTTACAACTTTAACCTTATTGAACACCGTAGAACAAACTGACCCCGAACAAGCACTGATCGATCGCTCAACACTTCTCACGATCCAGTCCCTTCTGTTCGAAGCTCAAGGCAGCCGCACAGAGGCCATCGAAGCAACGCGCCAGAATCTGGCATTATACCCGGACAGATCCAGCCATTCCAACCGTTTGATAAAACTCGAAAACGAGCCTCTGAATCCCGAGCAGGCCCAACAACAATTAGCCGTACTTTTCACCAGCAAATATGTCTGCGCGGCCGAAGCAAATGGCGAGCACGTGCATAGTGAAAACTGTAGCCATGGTGCGCCCGTGGTTGAAGATGCGCAAGACCATGTGCATGGCCCCAGCTGCAACCACTAATAGAGAAATGGGTTATCTGGAGGCTCAGCAGCCTCGCTGACCTTCGGAGAATCGGTCGACAGAGCAGGATTTCTGTTCCCGCGTAAGTCAATGAGGCCATCGCCCCTCCACCAGGCAGCCCCCTTAAAACCCTCGAATCGCTACGCGCTCCAGCATCATATTTTCCGTTGCCACCCGAAGCCTATTGTCATAGGTTCTGCCCGATTCCAAAATGCTGGAAGCATACACATAGGCAAAAATGCTCAAATTCATCAAAACATTCTATTTGTGGCTCGGGCTGTTTACCTTCTGTAATCTGGCAACGCTTGCTTATACCCTGTCAACGCAGTCATTTAGCACCAACGACCTGCTGTTGTATCCCATTGCATGGATCATGCAGTTTCCACTCGTAATCGTCCTCTCGCTGGCACATTTCGGAATCAACCACCTGTTTTCATTTCTTCCAATGCCCGGAAAAAAGGCGGCGCGGTTTACGCTTTGTGCAATTAGCGCCATCCTGTTTATGGGCTCCTATGTGGCCTCCCAGATTATGTATGTCGAAATCAACTCCTTCATTGCCTGGGATGCCCTGCGCGTTGCAATTGACAATACACTCCAGATCATTCCAGACATTGGAAGAAGCAATGCGGCGGAACTCATTGTGATAGGTTTACTGGCCGTCGGGGTCAGCGCCGTCTATACGCATCGTTATCATGATCAGGCGCGCATCCACTCGTTAAAAATATTCGCCCTACTCTGCGCCGCATTTCTGGCAACAGGAGCAGGAGGATTTACACTCGTTTATAAGACCTCGAACAACGCGGTCGACCGCATTCGGCAGGATCTGTTACCCACCACATATCTAACGCTTTCCATCATCGACGGTCTGCTCCCATCAGCAACTCCGACGGCAAGTTTTTTGGCCGACCTCGTCCTTGAACCGCAATGCACACTGGATGAATACCTGCCGGCCAATTCCTTGGATTCCACACCGAATGTATTTTTTATCATGCTCGAATCTGTTTCCTGGGATCGCTATGGTTTTACAGGTTATCATCGCACAACGATAACGCCCAATCTTGATGCTCTGGCTCGGCACAGTGTCGTCTTTCCACATACGTATGCCGCGGCCAACCATTCCAATTATTCCCAAACCAGCACGCATTCCTCTCAATATCCATTGCGGCGGAAACAACTCGATCGTTTCGAGAACGTAAATTATCCAAAGACGCTACTCTTCGACATCCTTTCGCATACCGGCTACCAGACCGCCTTCTTTTCCGCGCAGAACGAAGACTGGCAGGGCATGAAAAACTTTGTCCATGCCCATACCGAGTTGCAGCATTACTTCCACTCCAAAGATGAACTGGGCAACAACATCGGTATTGAATCAAAGATCGAGGACAAACGGGTTCGTGAACGAGCAACCAGCTTTATTGATCAGCGCAACGACACACGTCCCCTATTCATGTATCTGAATTTCCAGGCCACCCATTTTCCCTACAAAATCCGCAACGATTCACCACGCCCGTATCAACCCAGCAATACCGATGATTTCGAATTTAAATTTTTCCATTATGACCAAAACTACGTTGATCGTGTCGTCAACAAATATGACAATGCCCTCCATTATGTAGACGCGCAGGTGGGCGCCTTCATCGAACACCTCAAACAAAACGGCCTCTATGAAAACAGTCTGATCATTGTTGCAGCGGATCATGGCGAAGCCTTCTATAAACGCGGCTACCCCACGCATGGAACGTCGCTGTTTGAAGATCAGATGCGAACGACCACACTCTTCAAGCTTCCCGGAAATTCAAGAGCCGAGGTCCGAGAAGACTGCATCTCCTTAATCGACATTAACCCGACTATTCTAGAAATTCTTGGCCAAGCCAATCACCCCAACTTTCAAGGACAGCAAGTACTCGCTAAGCCGCGAAACGGATTTATCTATCTACTTTCACACGGAATTATCAAATCGCACGGCATCGTCGACTATCCATGGAAATACATCACCAGCGAGCGCGATGGCGAATGGCTGCTTAACCTTGAACGGGATCCTGCGGAAATCACCGATCTTTCTGAATCACACCCGAACCGGCTCCATCAGCTCAAACACCATTTAGCCGTTTACCAGCAACGCCAAATGTATTATTACACCATCCTTCCTCAAAAAGAGCGCGACCTTTTCTACCCTCCAAAACACTAGATAAAAGCCCTCTCTCGATGTACATATATGTAATACATTATAATTTAACTACCATATTTGTGCCTATCGTTTGTTTTTACGACAAATTACTAATTTATTCTACTCATTTATCATTAACAGCTTACAAATAATATACTTTCAAAAAACTCGAATGGCACACCCTGTGCATTTAGGGCTAAATTAATTTGGTTCTATTTTCTACAGAGGTGCATGAATGAGTTTGAAGAAACATGAGGTTGTCGTGGTTGGTAACGGCATGGTGAGTGTCCGGTTTTGTGAAAAACTGCTCGAATACGACAAAAATAAGCGATTCCATATCACGGTAATCGGCGAAGAGCCGCGCCCTGCATACGACCGTGTTCAGTTGACCTCCTTTTATGATAAAGAATCCGCCAATGAACTCCAAATGGTGGAGCCCGAATGGTATGGCGAAAACGATATTACGCTCCATATTGATAATCGCGTCGTGGATATTGACCGGGAAAATAAAACGATCACAACCGCCAGCGGACGGCTGTGCGCATATGACCATCTGATTCTGGCGACTGGTTCCAGCCCGTTTGTGCCCCCGATCAAAGGTACCGACCTCCCTGGCGTCTTTGTCTATCGCACCATCGAAGATTTAGAAGCTATTCGTGATTACTCGAAGACCGCGACCACGGCTTCAGTAATCGGTGGTGGCTTGCTTGGGTTGGAAGCTGCAAAAGCCGTCCACGATATGGGCTTGAAAACCACCGTGGTTGAGCGCTCCCCTCGTTTGCTCGCAAGACAGATCGATACCGGCGGTGGCGTTATTCTGAAACACCTGATCGAAGATCTTGGCGTTGATGTACTCGTCGATAAAATCACAACACACTTCACCGGGGAAGAACGGGTCGACGGCATCGCCTTTGCTGACGATGAACACCTGAAGACCGACATGATCATCATTTCCGCCGGCATCCGCCCCAACGACGAGCTGGCAAAAGAATCCGATATTACCGTCGGACCCCGTGGCGGTATTGAAGTGGACGAAAAAATGCGGACCTCAGACCACCATATTCACGCCATTGGCGAAGTGGCCCTGTTTGACGGCATGATCTATGGTCTGGTTGCTCCGGGTTACGACATGGCCGACGTGGCCGCCGCCAACCTGTGCCACGAAAAGAAAATTTTCGAAGGCGCGGACATGTCCACCAAGCTCAAGCTGATGGGCGTCGATGTGGCCAGTGTCGGCGAACCGCTCATGCCGGAAGAGCAAAGTAAAGCGGTGGTCGTTTACGACAGCCATCGTGGCATCTACAAAAAGCTCGTGCTCTCCCTCGACGGCAAAAAACTCGAAGGTGCTGTGCTGGTCGGCGATGCCTCTGAATACGGACTGCTGAGCCAGATCTGCAAAAAAGGCATGGAACTGCCGGAAGAACCGGAAACCCTGCTGGTGAAAGCTGGCGACCATAACGACGTTGAAATTGAATACGATGACGATGAAGTCATCTGTTCCTGCAAGAATGTGACCGCCGGCGATATTCGGACCGTCATCGACGAACAAGGGATCACCTCCTTCGACGGTGTAAAGAAAGCAACAAAGGCAGGTACCGGTTGCGGTGGATGCGCTGCCGTTGCCAACGATATTTTCGAAGCCGCGCTGAAGAAGAAAGGCGTCGTTATCGATACCTCCCTCTGCGAGCACTTTGCCTATTCCCGTGCCGAACTGTTTAATGTCATCAAGGTGACCGGCGCAAAAACCTTCAATGAAATTCTGGAAAGCCATGGCAAAGGAACCGGTTGCGAAATATGCAAACCCACCGTCGCTTCAATCATTGCTTCGATCGATAACGACTATGTGGCCAACCACGCGCAGATCCAGGATACGAACGATAAATATATGGGCAACATTCAGCGTAATGGAACCTACTCCGTTGTGCCGCGCGCACCGGGCGGCGAGCTGACACCGGACCAGATCATTGCCATCGGCGAAGTGGCCAAAAAGTTTGACCTCTACACAAAAATAACTGGAGGACAGCGCATCGACCTGTTCGGTGCCCATCTGTCCCAGCTGCCCGCTATCTGGCAGGATCTGGTGGATGCTGGCCTTGAAACCGGCCACGCCTACGGCAAATCCCTGCGCACCGTAAAAAGCTGTGTCGGTAGTTCCTGGTGCCGCTTCGGCCTGCAGGATTCGGTCGACATGGCGGTGCTGCTGGAAAACCGTTATAAGGGTCTGCGCTCGCCACATAAACTCAAGATGGCCGTTTCCGGTTGTGTTCGTGAATGCGCCGAAGCCCAGTCCAAGGACGTGGGTCTGATTGCCACCGAAACCGGATGGATTGTCTATGTCTGCGGCAACGGCGGCGTCACCCCGCGCCATGCCGATATCCTCGCGGCTGATGTGGATTCAGAAACCGCTATCAAATACATCGACCGCTTCCTGATGTTTTATGTGCGCACCGCCGACCGCCTGACCCGTACCGCCCCGTGGTTCGAAAAACTCGAAGGCGGACTCAAGCATCTGCAGGACGTGGTCATCAACGATTCGCTCGGCATCAACGATCAGCTGGAAGCCGAAATGCAGCACATTGTGGATACCTACACGTGTGAGTGGGCCGAAACGCTTAAGAATCCGGAAAAGCTCAAGATGTTCCACCACTTCGCAAACGACGACAAGACGGATGACTTTGAATATATTGAAGTACGGGGTCAGAAACGCCCGGTGCCATGGAAAGACTATGAGCCGCTTGTGCCCGAACCCACCGACACTGCAGCAACCCAGTGGGTCTGCTTCGGCGAAGCTTCCGCCATTCCGGAAGACGGCGGCGATACGCTGAAATACGGACGTCACCAGATTGCCATCTTTAACTTTAAGGCCATGGACAAGTGGTTTGCTTCCCAGAATCTCTGCCCGCATAAACGCGAAATGGTGCTTTCACGCGGCCTGCTCGGTGATGTCGAAGGACTTCCCAAAGTCGTCTGCCCGATGCATAAGAAATCGTTCTCGCTCGAAACCGGCGAAGGACTGAATGATCCGACCTACCGCATTTCCACCTTCCCGGTTGAAATCCGCGAAGGCCGCATCTTCATCGATCTGCCTTCAGAGGAAGAAATGGATAATCTGCATATCTGCAATCCGGAAAAGATCTGTTCTTGAGGTTAGTACATCAGCGCGTAGAATGCGCTGTATGAAACAGATGCCGAACATGCTGATGGCTGGCGCTGCCGGCCGGAACCGGGGCAAGACCGAGTTTCTCTGCCGCGCCATTCGAGCACAGAGCAAACTGCGCACCGTCATTGGAATCAAGATCACCTCGTTCGATGATGCCGATGGCGAGGTACTTGCCGATCAGATGAAGAGCAAGACCTACCGCTCTATCGACGGTGACTTTCTCGTTACCCGCGAAGAACCGGGCGCTGACAATAAAGATACGCACCGGATGTACAGCGCCGGAGCGGAAAAGGTTTACTGGCTGCGCACCCGCCGAAGCGCCCTTTCAGATGGGTTGAATAACCTGTTCCAAACGCTGGAAACCGATGGCCTTGATCCGCTGACCGCCTGCCTGGTAGTCGAATCCGGCGGTTCGCGAAACTTTATTGAACCCGGCCTGTTTTTCATTATCCAGGAACGTGACGATGAACTGAAACCTTCCTGCGCGGAAGTCGCCCACTGGGTCGACCGGCTGGTGAATGTAAGCGGAAGCGGTTGGGACATTCTACCGGAAGACCTCATATTTGAAAACGGACAATGGGGCTATAAGGAAGATGCGGCAGCCATCGTACTTAGTGGTGGCGACAGCAGACGGATGGGTCAGGACAAAAGCGTTATGCCCGTGCATGGTCAACCGATGCTGTCCAACATTGTTGAGCAGCTCACTCCAAATTTCAAAACCGTGATGGTGAGTGGTGCAAAGGAAAAATATGCCTTTGCAGGATGCCGCGTGGTTGAAGACCTCGAACCCGACCGAGGGCCCCTGATGGGCTTGCTTTCGACTCTTAAAGAATCTGTACATGAACTGAATTTTGTAACCGCCTGCGATGTGCCTGACATTCACATGCCCGTTGTACGGAATATGCTGCGGGAAATCGGAAATTATGATGCGGTTGTTCCCGTTCTGCAGGATGCGCGCAAGCAACCGTTGTTTGCGGTCTACCGGAAATCGGTTGCGAAAAATATTGAAGTATTAATGACCGAAGATAAACAGTCAATGCACGCCCTGCTCGACACCCTGAACGTCCATTATGTTGAAGTCGATGCCGACTGGTATCACAACATTAATACGCAAGAGGATTTGGATCGCTACGAAAAGAAGCGTTCCTGATTCAACCAAGCATCCGGTTTCCGCCAACGAGGGAATACACTTTTTTATAACCAACACTGCGAAGTGCATTGGCGGTATACTGGGTGCGGACGCCGGCGGCACAGACGAGCAAATGCGTACTGTCTTTTTCCAGTAGCTGCGGTTGGTTGAGTAACTGATCCATCGGAATATGAAGGTTATCGCAAGGCAACGGTTCAGCAGCAACTTCTTCGTTCGTTCGAATATCAACAATCTGCACAGCGCCCAATGTGCTGATTTCGCCGGCAAGAATATCTACGCTTTCCGGCAAGGGGATTTCTAGGTCGTGGGCGGGACATTCGCTGTTTCGCGGCAACGTCAATTTCCGTATGGTGTAGTCTGCCAAATTAACGATGAGCAATTGGTTTTCCAGACGACCATCAAGTTGAAGTAACTGCTTGATCGCTTCCAGCGCTTGTATTGAACCCAACACACCGGGAACCGCACCGAGTACGCCGGCAACCGAGCAGCTGGGAACTTCTGTGGGCGCACCGCCTTCATAAAGACATTCAAGACAGGATGAATCGGATGCGACAACCTGTACCTGCCCTTCAAACTGGTAGATACTGGAAAAAACGACGGGCACACCGGCTTTTAAAGCCGCGCGATTAACGAGCAACTTGGTTTCCATGCAGTCCGTGCATTCAATAATGATGTCGTAGGTTTCCAGTTGCTCAACGTCCAGACTTTGAAAACGTGATTCGAAGATTTCAATTGAGATTGCCGGGTTAAATTGAGAAAGCCACTCTTCAGCAAGCACCGCCTTTGATTCCCCAATGCGGCTGGCCGAATATAGAAACTGCCGATGCAGGTTACTGGCTTCGAGTTGATCGTGTTCAACGATCCCGATATGCCCAACTCCGGCACCTGCAAGGTAGGCCAGCACCGGACAGCCAAGCCCGCCGGCCCCGACAACCAGTACGCGGCTATCGGTTAGCTTTTGCTGCCCCACTTCACCAATCTCTTTGAGTACCGTTTGACGGCTGTAATCCATCTGTGGTTTATGCCCATGCTTTGCGCATTCTTCACAGTTCACCCAACCGGAATCGCCGGAGACATAGTGCTCCTTTTTCCAGATCGGAACGCGGACTTTAATTTCGTCGATAATAAAACGGCAGGCCTTGAATGCAGCATCGCGGTGAGGGGTGGAAACGCCAACCCAAACGGCAATTTCGCCAATGGCCAGATGCCCAACGCGGTGAATGCAGACCGCTTCTCTCAGTCCAAATTTCAGAATGGCGTCCTGTAGGATCCGATTGCCTTCAACGAGCGCCATTTGCTCATATGCTTCATATTCAAGGGAGGTAACATCGTGCCCATCGTTATGATTACGAACCCAGCCTTCGAAGGTGACCAATGCACCGCATTCCGGATTTTCAGCCGAAGCTTTTAGTTGCTCTACATCGAGCGCATCTGACGAAAGAGAAAACATTTTACTCCTAACTGGAGGGACGGGTTCCATTCCGTCCTACCCGTCGCAGCGGTAGGACGACACAGAGGTCGCCACTCCAAAATTAACCGCCAGCCACGGGCGGAATGAAAACAAGATGATCGCCATCGTTTAGCGGGGTATCCCAACTTACAAAAGTATCGTTTACGGCGAGTCGGACATGCGACTGCTTCATGCTGAAACTATGTTTTTCCTGAAGGAGTTCAAAGATGGAAACAGCATTGTCAGAGTCGGACTCGACCATCTCACCGCTGCAGCCAGCTTCCTCTCGAAACATGGCATAGTATGTAATGTTAATTTTCATTTACCCCCCAATATAGAACATTTCAATTTTGTGTTTTGATGCAGCCTTCGTATTTCCGCCCCAGCGCAGCTGGCTGTACTGATCGGATCGGTGTCCCCACACATCGCATAGTGCATCGTAAATATCATCGTTCGACGCCCCGTTCCGGACGAGCGAACGAAAATCCGTGCCCTCGGTGGCAAACAGGCAGGTATAGAGTTTGCCGTCGGCCGAAAGACGACTGCGGTTGCACGGTCGGCAGAAGGGCTGGCTGATGGACGAAACAAATCCGATTTCGCCGGAGCCATCGGCATAGCGATAACGGTCGGCCACTTCGCCGGGATAATCCTTGGCCACAGGCTGAATTTTCCAATGATTGGAAATGTAATCAATCAGCTCCGCGCTGGGAACGACCTGATCGCGCTCCCAATGGTTTACGTTGCCGACATCCATGTACTCTATAAAGCGAACGGTAATTCCTGAGTTCCTGAATTGATCAAGGATTGGAACGACTTCACTCATATTGAGATCGCGGCGGACCACGGTATTGATTTTTATTTTTTCAAACCCCGCCTGTTGTGCTGCATCAATTCCTTCCAGCACGTTGGAAGGCGAGTCGAATCCGCCATTCATTTTGTGGAATATTTTTTCATCCAGTGCATCGAGGCTGACCGTTATACGATCCAACCCGGCTTTTTTAAGATCGACTGCAAAGCGAGGAAGCAGGATGCCATTCGTCGTGATGGCAATGTCCTTTATTCCGGGAATCGCCCGCAGCCCCTCGACCAACTCAGACAACTTTGTGCGCAACAAGGGCTCACCGCCCGTAAGACGAATCTTTTCCACGCCCAGTCGCGCGAACGGACGAACCAGCCGCAACATTTCGTCGAATGAGAGCTTCTCCGATTTTCCAAGCCAGGGAAAATCCGGGCCCACTTCATCTGCAGGCATGCAGTAGGTGCAACGAAAGTTACAGCGATCGATCACCGATAGGCGCAAATCGCGCAATGGGCGGCCCAACTGATCTTTGACTGAATGTTCTTCAAGCATCTGTTTTTTACTCACTCCCCGCGCGCGCATTAAGGCGCAAAGGGTGTGGACTGTGTATTAATTGGAGAAAATGTCAACCGGTTCGTTAACGCAAACCTCTGACTTCCATGTGTAAACAACCCATGATCGACGGCGGGGTTTCTCACAACTCCGACCTGCAATCATCGACCCTCTTTAATGCACGGAGTATGCACCGTGCAAAGCTGAACGCTCTGATTTTGTGACCTTCACATATGCAACTAGATAATTAAATATAACCAAAATATGATAAAAGCGACTGTCCATTCCATATTTGTCCAGTATTTAATTTTTGCAAACATATTTGTATCAATAGAATCCTCGATAATATCCAGCTTCAGGATGTATCCTTCTCCATTACAGATAGATAGGATCATACAAGGCGAGTGGCACGCCTTGTGCAATGCTGTCGAAATCTATTTCAGAATAAAATATCTCCGGGAAAACCGGAGCGACTACACCTTTCAATGCACAAGGAGAGTACATGGCGTCATCCAATCTTAATCCGCTTGATTTGAAAAATCCGGCGATTCGCACCTTGCATCTTTCATGGATCGCTTTCTTTTTAACTTTTTTGATCTGGTTCAACCATGCTCCGCTTATGGGCGCGATCAAAGAGGCCTTCAACCTGACGCCGCAACAGGTTAAGGCCCTGCTCATCCTCAACGTGGCCCTGACGATTCCGGCCCGCATTGTAATCGGAATCCTCGTGGACAAATTTGGCCCGCGCAATGTGTTTACCGGACTGCTGGTTGCCTCTTCCGCCATCTGCTTCGGTTTTGCCGGCGCGCAGTCATTTGAGCAGCTTGCGCTGTTCCGCTTTCTGCTGGGATTTGTGGGCGCCGGCTTTGTGATCGGTATTCGCCTGGTCGGCGAATGGTTCCCGGCCAAGCAGGTCGGTATGGCGGAAGGCATCTATGGCGGCTGGGGCAACTTTGGTTCTGCGGCCGCATCGATGACGCTACCTACGCTGGCCCTGCTCTACGGGGGCGAAAACGGCTGGCGCTATGCGATTGGCACCACCGGAGCCATCGCGCTCATTTACGCGCTCATTTTCTATCTCCGCGCCCGCAACACGCCCAAAGGCGCGTCCTACTTCAAACCGAAAAAAGCAGGCGGCCTCGAGGTTTCCTGCAAGAAGGATTTCTATTTCTACATCGGCATGAACGTTCCCATGTATCTGGCGCTGGCCGTACTCGTCTGGAAACTGACCTCCGACCAAATCGCCCTGCTATCTCCCACCGCAGGAATCCTGCTGGTTGCCGGCTGTGGCGGGCTTTTCCTTTTTCAAACCTATCAAATCTGGAAAGTTAACGTACACCTTTTCCAGGAAGACAGTTCCGCCGGACTGATCAACTATCGCTTTAAACAGGTTGCCATTCTGGATACTGCCTATTTCGTCACCTTTGGCTCCGAGCTGGCGGTGGTTTCCATGCTACCGCTCTTTTTCATGGATATTTTTGGGCTCAGCGCCGTCAAGGCCGGGCTGTTCGCTTCGGGCTTCGCCTTCATGAACCTCGTCGCCCGTCCGGGTGGGGGCTGGGTTTCTGACAAGCTGGGCCGGCGCAAGACGCTGATGATTCTTATGACAGGTTTGTCCATCGGATACTTTATGCTCGGTCAGATCGACGGGAAATGGCCGATTGCCCTGGCCGTGGCCGCCACCATGCTCTGCTCCAGCTTCGGGCAGGCCGGGTCCGGCGCTGTGTTTGCTATGGTACCGCTGATCCAGCGCCGCATGACTGGTCAGATTGCCGGCATGGTCGGTGCCTATGGAAACGTTGGAGCCGTGATTTTCCTCACCGTGCTATCGTTCGTAGAATATTCCACGTTCTTCATCGTGATCGGCATCTGCTCGCTGCTCACCCTCCTCACCACCGCTTTCCTGACCGAACCGGAAGGACACGTTTCCGAGGTGGATGAAAGCGGCAATATTCAGTTGATCGAAGTCGCATAGCACAGGCACAACAAATCAAACATGCAAGCCGCTGTCCCTACGGCACGGCTTGCATCAAATACACCCCTGCAACACCGTAATCTGGGCACACCAAGAACCACCGCAATCAGATCCGAAAAAAGTCCACTCCCACTGCATAACCTCCACACCACCATTCGGAAACATGATGGCTATCAGGGACACCCAAATAACGAGAGATCTCCATTCCGCACAAAAACGACTGGTATAATGCTGAAATGCCGATTCATCAGAAATAATCAACCAATCAATATTGTACTATAAACCTTATTTATATATAATTATGTATTTATAAAGATATGCGCATATCGATTTAAAAAGCACAACTTACTGCAATTAATAGCCTTACAGACCACTAAGCTTATTGGCATGCCTCCTGCATTAGCACTCTCCTGATTTATTACCGAACCAATCGTGTTTTACATGTTTTGTCGGGACGAAAAAAAACGAAATTCAAGGAGACAACCATGGCAGCATCCAACCTGAATCCGCTGGATCTAAAAAATCCAGCAATCCGCACCCTCCACCTTTCGTGGGTTGCCTTCTTTTTAACCTTTGTTGTTTGGTTCAGCCATGCTCCATTAATGGGCGTAATTAAAGAAACCTTTGACCTAACGGGTCAGCAGGTTAAATCGCTATTGATCCTTAACGTCGCACTCACCATTCCAGCCCGAATCCTGATTGGTATACTAGTTGATAAATTTGGACCTCGAAATATTTACAGCGGCCTACTGGTTTCCTCTTCGTTCGTCTGTTTTGGATTTGCCAGTGCACAGTCATTCGAGCAACTGGCCCTTTTCCGCTTTCTGCTAGGGTTTGTCGGCGCTGGTTTTGTGATTGGCATTCGTCTGGTCGGCGAATGGTTTCCAGCCAAACAGGTTGGCATGGCGGAAGGAATTTATGGTGGATGGGGCAACTTTGGTTCTGCCGCTGCGGCGATGACTCTCCCCTCGCTTGCGCTGCTTTTTGGTGGCGAAAATGGCTGGCGCTACGCGATTGCATCGACCGGCGTTCTTACGTTCTTCTACGGTATTTTCTTTTCTCTTCGCGCCCGTAACACCCCCAAAGGCTCGACATACTTTAAACCGAAGAAAGCTGGCGGATTGGAAGTTTCCTGTAAGAAGGATTATTATTTCTATCTGGCAATGAACATTCCAATGTATCTTGCCCTGACGGCACTTACCTGGAAGCTTTGCTCTGCCAAAGTCGCGTTGATTCCTCCGATGGTTGGCGTTGGTCTGGTGATCGGATTTATCGCCCTCTTCATTTATCAGTCTGTTCAGATCCGGAAGGTAAATGAGCATTTGTTCAAGGAAGAAAAGTCCGCCGGTCTGCTTAACTATCGCTTCAAACAGGTTGCGATTCTCGACCTGGCTTATCTCGTGACATTTGGTTCGGAACTGGCTGTGGTATCGATGCTGCCGCTCTTCTTTATGGAAGTTTTTAAACTCAGCGGAGTCACGGCGGGTTTGCTTGCCTCGGGTTTTGCCTTCATGAACCTGGTTGCCCGCCCCGCCGGAGGATGGATTTCAGACAAACTGGGCCGGCGCAAAACGCTGATGGTCCTGATTTTCGGACTCTCTGCCGGTTACTTTATTCTCGGTCAGATCGGCGCCAGCTGGCCGATACAGCTGGCCGTAATGGCCACCATGCTCTGCTCTTTCTTTGTTCAGGCCGGAGAAGGTGCAGTGTTCGCCATGGTTCCCCTCGTTCAGCGGCGCATGACCGGCCAAATTGCCGGCATGGTCGGGGCATACGGAAATGTCGGGGCCGTGATCTTCCTGACGGTTCTGTCATTCGTGGAATACTCAACCTTCTTTATGGTGATTGGTGGCTGCTCCCTATTAACACTTATATCCACCGCATTTCTCACCGAACCGGAAGGACACGTTTCCGAAGTGGATGAAAGTGGTAATATCCAGCTGATCGAGGTTGCATAATCTAACGAGTGAAACGTGAGGCGGGATTGCTTTTTTAAACAACGCCAGACATAGTGAGCTCACGTTTCACGACTCACTCATCAGAACCTATGTTTCATCTCGACGGAAAAATTAAAATTGCAGTCGGTCAGGCCTCTTCGGCCGGCCGAAAAGAGTCCAATGACGATGCGATAGCGGTCCACGTTCCGGAAGATGAACACCTCATCACCCACAAAGGAATCGTGTCCGCCATAGCGGATGGTGTCAGCAGCGCAGATGCTGGGAAGGAAGCTGCGAACCTTTGTACTGAACGATTTGTTTCCGACTACTATGCGAGCCCGGATATCTGGACCACCAAGCACTCCGGACAAAATGTACTCACCACACTCAACCGTGAGCTGCACAACCGCGGAAAAGCCTTTCGTAATGCGGAAAAGGGCTTTGTCTGTACGCTGAGCATCCTGATTTTAAAGTCTAAAACCGCACATATTTTTCATATTGGCGACACGCGTATATACCGCTTGCGAAACGGAAAATTCGAACAACTCACCTCCGACCACTGCATCCAGGTCAGCGAACAGCAGAACTATCTTTCCCGCGCCATGGGCCTCGATACTCAACCTCGCATTGATTACTCCACAACCGATCTTGCGGAAGATGACCTATTTTTTCTTTCCACCGATGGGATTCATGATCATATCGACGAACAGCGCATCATTACCCTGCTCGACTCAAACCGTACTGACCTGCAAAAGGGGGCCGATATGCTCGTGCAGGAAGCGTTCGATATGCGGAGCAAAGACAACCTGAGTTGCGCTATTGTCCAGATACAGAAGCTACCCGAAAACTCCCGCGATGAAATCGACCACCGACTGACCCAATTACCATTTCCTCCCCCGCTTAACAAAGGGGATGTTCTGGATGGCTACCGTGTGCTCAGTGAGATTCACGCCACGAGCCGGAGTCAGGTCTATTCCGTCGAGGATACAGAGAGCGGCAAAAACTACGCCATGAAAACCCCGTCATCGAACTATGAAGACGACGACGCTTACATTGAACGCTTTGTAATGGAAAGCTGGATCGGAGCCCGCATTGACTGCCCGCATGTTTCCAAAATTATTGAGCAGCAACGCCCGCGCAGTTGCTTATACTACCTCTCTGAATTTGTAGAAGGCACCACATTGTCGGCATGGGAAAAAGAGAACCATCATCCACAAATGGTTGTTGTCCGCGATATTGCCCAGCAGTTGGTTCTGGGACTCCGCGCTTTTCATCGAAAAGAAATCCTTCATCAGGACCTCAAGCCCGACAACGTTCTGATCGACAGCAATACTCAGGTTAAGATCGTCGACTTCGGTTCCTGTCGCGTAGCCGGCTTTGAAGAAATATGCGGCCCCATTGAACGAGATCTTATTCTGGGAACGGTAGATTTTTCAGCACCTGAATACCAATTGCGCCTACCGGCGGGAACCTGGTCGGATCTGTTCAGCCTCGGGTGCATTCTCTATTTCCTACTAACCGGCGAGCATCCGTACGGGCCGGCCTTTTCCAAATGCCGCCGACTTTCCTCATTTAAAAAACTGACCTATCGGCCCTCTTATCACTACAACCCGGACATCCCGATCTGGGTGGATGGCGTATTGGAAAAAGCAGTTAAAGTCAACTCCGATGAACGCTATGAAGCGCACTCCAAATTCATGGCTGATCTCCAGACTCCGAACCCCGACTTTGCCGATAAAAACCGGATCCCGCTCATGGAACGAAACCCGATTTTGTACTGGAAAATCATCTCCAGCATACTTGCCACAATGGTTGCAATTCTATTGCTAATGCTGGCTCGATAACTTCTAAAACCTGATTGTCGCCCCCTTTTTTACGATTAAACTTAAATCTGCTTTTATAAAAAGCCGACATTTATTTCACACCAAGAAGAGGCACTTCACAGCATTGCCGAATGATTGCCAGACTACGCGGAGCACCGGCCACACAGAAAGCGAGAGTCAACATGCCGGAACGTGATCTGTTTCTCCCTACCCCTTACGGAAAAAAAAAGGTTCGATCAGTGCCGCAGCGTTGGGGCTCGGTATTAATTACGA
>JAZGFK010000028.1:0-32623 GCA_036479375.1 Pontiella sp.
TAGTAGTTTTAAGTTTATACAATTCCCCTTCCAAGGAAGACTCAACATCTGAAATATACCGCGATAAATTGGATGCGTTTCCCATATAGAGCCGATTAGAAATCCACTCATTTTTTACCGGGGTCTCATTCAAAAGGTGGTAATGGTTACCCATTAAAATATAGGCGTGAACGATCGAGCCGGTGCGTCCACAGGCCTCATCCAACACATGGATGCAAGGCGCAGGATGGCGAAACTCTCGTTGCAGTACATCCGGTGTTTTCGAAAGCATTTTTTCGGAAAATCGCCTCCAAAAGTCTACCTTCTTGAGTTTGGTGATGCGCTCATGGCGTATTTGTAGCGAGGTTGCCGGACACCGATGCGGACGGCAACGAATGCGCCGAGCCCGAATGGTATCGTTGTCCTGAGAATCATCCATAAGGCCATGAATGAAGCTATGTCTTCCGAAAGCCCCGCTTGCTCCGCAAGCCGGACACCGCATCGACGGCAACCGATCCAGAAAAGCATCAATCTCATTCCAGTCCTCAAAGAAAATTTTCATCCGCCTATCCTACGTAAGCGGGGCTGAATCTGCTTGAACTATTCTTGAGGAATGGGCGGCACTTGCTAGGCAGGGCATGCGACCAAGTTAAGGCTGTATACGGCACGGTCTGAAGTGGGTTGAGAAATGGAACTTTCTACGACCCAATCGCGGGAAATAACATTTAATGGACACCCGTCCGTCTGGCTGACGAACCTTTAGATGACTTCGCCAACCAGCGTGAATTCGTCGCGGTCGTGGAAGAGATGGCGGACACGGAGGGTTTGGCAGTAGGGCTGGATGCGGCCGCGGGGATTCAACACTTCATTCAATAGCTTCGCCGCATTGGCATGGCCAAATTTGAGGTTGACGACGAATGCCCGGCAATGGCCGTTTTTAAGCCATTGTTCGATTAGCCGGGCAACATGGTGCGGTTCTTCGACGAGATCGCAAAAGAGCCAGTCGTAGGTTTCGCCGGGTTCAGGCATAAACTTGAAGGCATCGTCTCGCCGGTGTTCGATCAGCGGATGATCCAGTGCGCCGCCTTTCATCGGGCCGTTGTCAATGGCCACCACGGATGCGCCGCGCTTTGCGGCACTATAGCTCCATCCGCCGGGTGCCGCACCGAGATCGACTACGGTTTCTCCCTCGCCGGGTTCGCGGCCCATAACAACGAATGCTTCTTCGGTTTTGAGGTAGGAACGCGATGGGGCTGCCGAGTCGTCGGCCATACGGCGCTGTCCGCCGGACCACGCTGTGGTTGAGGCGTAGAAGCGGTTGAAGTCGGTAAAAAATACAAACAGGCCAATGGTTTCGCCCCCCCCCCGCGGCAGTTCAGCGCTGGCGGTTCGTCCCAGCCTGGCCATTCGTTTTTTCAGGCGGACGCGAAATTCTTTTTCGACCGACTTCGAGCGCTGTCCCAAGCCGGTAATGCCGTCGGCGAAGCGGAAAAACAGGGGCCATTGGTTGGGTAGCTGAACGCCGTGCATGCGTTCCATAAAAAGGTCGAGCAGCTGGGCGGCCATGGCATTAATCGCGGAGGCTTCGATGATTGCGGCCTGTTGCATCCGTAAATGGGCAAAGCAGAGATCGGCAGGCTCATCGCCCTGAGCAGCAATCCAACCCCGCCCGGTTTCCTGTGGCTGGAATCCATCGCGGCGTAGCTCCTGATCAAGGATCGGTTCGAAGCCGGGTTGGCAGATAAACAGGTTGGTGCTGGTTTCGGAATTCATGGCGCGGACGTTATCAGAAGCGCTTTGCATCCGTCAGCAGGATTCCGGTTGTTTGATCTGACTTGAACGGTTTCTACTTCCAAACCAAGGGGCTCTTTGCGATTATGCCTTGGTGTATCATGCACCTGCGTTGCGCAGAAGGGGTGACGTGGAAGCTATTATGTTCAGGAGAGGGCCATTATGAGTACCCGAAGAGATGTTGCGATCACCCTGCTGGGGCTGCCCGTGATCGCGAATGCACTCCAGCCAGATCTGAATCCTTTGAGCGAGATGGCCGCACGCATCATCAGCTATACGCTTTATGCAGAGGCCAGAGGGGAATCGTTCAAGGGGAAAATGGCCGTTGCGGCCGTGATCCAGACCCGGGCTCGGCGATCTGAAATCCCGCTGCATGAGGTTTGCCTAAAGGATCAGCAGTTTTCCTGCTGGAACGAACTGAGCGCCGTTCCTGATTTTTACAGTGAGGGCGAGCGCATGCTTCCGGCCGATCTTATCGCCCGTAGTGATTGTTATGGTATTGCCTGGGTTCTCATGTCGAGCGCGCGCGAATGGGAACCATTGACGCACTTTTACAATCCCGCCATCGTGACCCCGTCGTGGGCAGGCGAATTACGGGGGAAACGCACTATCGGCAACCATGTGTTCGGTTATATTCAATGAACTTTCTGCAGCGGGAGAGTCGAATTTAAATGTGATGATCCAACATCTTGCTTTCGGCTCTGCTGTATCCGTTCACGATGAGGCTGAGATTCTGCTGCACCTCAACAATGGCATATGAATTATTATCCACGCCGCTTCCTTCGACCATCGCTTTCAGCGTATAATAGTGGATATCCTCGATACGGGCATGGTGCCCCGAATGAATGTGTCCCTGAAAAACGGCCAGCACCTTCTTACTTTCCTGCAATATCAGCCTGACCTGCTCGGCATTCCTGACAAAGATCTTCTCACCGCGCGGGTCGAGCGGCTGATGAATAAAAACGATGGTGGGCGCGGCGGTTTTGGACAGATCCTTCTTGAGTCAAGCCAGTTGGCTGGAATATTGGCATCATTCCATTGGAAGTTGCCATGGTCGTAATCGGACCCGTCCACTTTGTAGTTTGCATCAAGGACAACGAAATGAATCCCTTTTGAGTCGAACGAATAGAATTTCGATCCCGCTTCGATTCCCTGTAATACCGCGATCCCTTGGGTGCTACATCGGCATAGTGCGGATCCGTTAAAATACCGAAACGCAATTTTACCGTGGTTTCGGTTGTATCAGCATGTGCGGTCGACAGCCCGCTGATCACAGCGCCTGAAGTTTTAAGAAAGTCCATTCGGTTAAGGTTCCAACCGGCACCAGTCATTTCATCACTCATATTCCATATCCTCACTGATCGGGACAGCATACTTTGGGCAATCATTTGAGCAAGGCGTAAATTCGGAGCCAGAACCCATCAATATTTAAATATCCGGGGTGGTTTTTGAGCGAAAAAGACGGTTGGATGAACGGTCTATTCTGAAAATCGCCACTTTCAAAAAACAGGGAGGTTTGTAATCGCAATCACAGAGCCATGCAGTACCTTTCTTGGCATGTACAAAATGAAGACCATTTTTACGGCTCTTGGAATGCTGATGCTGGCGTTTTCGGCTGGGGCTTCCGATAAGCTGCTGAACAGTTTACAGCCGCGTTATGGGTTTGCCGTAAATGATTTTGCCAATGTAATTCCTGCGGCACAGGAGCGGAAGATCGAATCGATCATCGATGAACTGGAGCAAAAAACCGGAGCTGAGATTGCTGTGGTTACGGTTCCGTCGTTGGATGGCGGAGAGATCGATGATTTCACCAATCGTCTGTTTGGAAAATGGGGCATTGGCCAGAAGGGGAAGGATAATGGCTTGATGTTTCTGGCCGCGATGCAGGATCGTAAAATGCGTATTGAGGTAGGGTACGGACTGGAAGGCGCCATCCCCGACTCAAAGGCCGGGCGTATTCGCCGCGATGTCATTACCCCCTATTTCAAATCTGGGAACCCGGGCGAAGGCATTTTGGCCGGAGTGGCCATTCTTTCGCAGGAGATTGCCAAGGAATACAATGTTGAGCTGACCGGCACCGCAACCCAATATCGCTATAATTCGGCCTCACAAAACCGTGGCGAGGGACGTAAGCGCAATCCGATCCTCACCATTCTCTTTGGCCTCTGTTTCGTCATTTTCGCGATTCGGCATCCGCATTTGGCACTTCTACTGTTGATGAGTAGTGGCGGTGGTCGTAGCTCCGGCGGCGGTGGTTTTGGCGGCGGCGGTGGCGGCGGCTTCGGCGGCGGTATGTCCGGCGGCGGCGGTTCCAGTGGTGGCTGGTAGGGAATGAAACTGGAAATTTGAAACGTGAAGTCTGAAACAAAAAAATACGCATCACGAGGTAAAACATGACACCTGAAAAACTGGTAGAAGAGCTGAAACAGGCCTGCCCGGCAGGACTGAAGTCCGTTGTGCTCTATGGCTCCGCTGCGGCGGGAGACCATGCCGGCAAGCGCTCCGATTACAATATACTGGTGGTGACCGAGGATCTCGGGCTAGCGACCCTCAATGCACTTACAAAACCAGCGGGTAAATGGGCGCAGGCCGGGAATCCGGCACCATTGATGTTTACGCAGGAGCGTCTGGCGCAGGCAGCGGATGTTTTCCCGATCGAGCTGCTCGATATCCGGGAGTGTCATAAAATCCTGTTTGGCGAAGATCTGGTTACGGATCTGGATATTGATACCAAAAACCTACGCTTACAGATTGAGCACGAACTGCGCGGAAAGCTGATTCATCTGCGACAAAGCTATCTGCAGACGGGGGGAAAGCCTAAAGCGGTTGCCGATTTAATGGTAAAATCACTTTCGACCTTTCTGGTTCTGTTTCGCGCTTCGCTGCGGTTATTTGAAGAGGATGTTCCGCAGAAGAAGATCGATGCATTGGATACACTGGCCGGTCATCTTGAGTTTGACACAGGGGTGTTCAAAGCCGTACAGGAACTGAAAGACGGAATCAAAAAGCCGAAGGATGAGCCTGTCGGGGAACTATTTAATACGTACTTAGAAACAATCGAATGCGTCATCGATGCCGTTGACGCCTATATTCATAAAGGAGAATGATATGAAAGCTGTGTGGATTGGATTAGGCGGTTTTATTGCCGTTGTGGTTATTTTCTTCATGATTACCATCGGAGTAAATAATGGAATTATTGACATGGATGAAAATGCGAATACGGCTTGGGCTAATGTCGAAACCGTACTTCAACGCCGCTATGACCTGATTCCAAATCTGGTCAATACGGTCAAGGGGTTTGCCGATCATGAAAAAGAGCTTCTCACTGAAGTAACGCGTCTTCGCAGCCAGTGGGGCGAAGCCAAGGCATCGGGCAATACTGCCCAGAGCGTGAAAACCGCCGGAATGATGGAAAGTGCATTGGGCCGCTTGATGGTTGTCGTTGAGAAATATCCGGACATCAAATCGAACCAGAACTTCCTCGCTTTGCAGGATGAATTGTCCGGAACGGAGAACCGCATTTCTGTTGAGCGCCGCCGCTACAATCAAGCCGTTGCCGCCTACAATAAAACAATCCGGAAGTATCCCGGATCGATCATCGCCGGTATCAAAGGCTACGAAAAGAAAAGCCCGTTTGAATCGGCACCCGAGGCTGCCGCGGCACCCGTGGTCTCGTTTTAACGGTTTTTTCCGGTAGCGCCATGAAACCTATCATTCTCGATGCGATCCTGAAGGAACTTGAAACGGAGCTTTATCGTCTGCAGCAGGCGAATGTGCAATCGAACCGAGGGGCGGCCTTCAGCGCGCCGGGTGCCGAGAAGCAGCGGGACACAACCGGCGTCGAAGCGGCTTATCTTGCGCATGGTTATGCGAAGCAGTGCATTGCTCTGGCTAAAGCGATTGAGGAACTAAAGCATCTTAAAATCGAGGATTTTACCGGACAGGAAGTTGATGTCGGCGCATTGGTTGAGGTGGAAATGGATGGCGAACCAGACTGCTATTTTCTGCTCCATTGCGGAGGCGGAACCGAAGTTACCGTTGATGGAAAAATGATTACCGTCATCACTCCCGAATCCCCGCTGGGCGCATCCCTGATGGGAAATATTGAAGCGGGATTCTTTTCCTTCAGGGTGGGGATGGAAGGCATCATTTTAGACGTTCGCTAAATCAAACTTCGCTAAAACAGCAGGAAGCCGACTAGATAACCTCATCCTGAGTTCCGATCGTAATGCCTTGATCGGAGATTATAATGGCGAGTCCGTATTGTGGTTCCCAGAGGCAGTTGCAGAGGACGGCATATATACCGTCTTGTTGAAAGAAAACGGTTTTGGGTGTGACCATATTGATTAAATCGAGGTCGGTAAGGGATCCCTCATCAGGAATTTCAGCGGGATGGTCTGTCTGAAGTTCAATGCTGGGTAGGTTTTCAGCGTAGTAGTCTTTTAATTCTTTAAGCGCGGTGGCCGAGAGCGCATCAACTTCATTGCTAAAATGGACATACTGATCTTGTTGTCCCTCCGAAATGGGTTGCCCTATATCGGCTTCGGCCAGGATTTCCACGGTAATCGTTTTGTCAAAGAAGGTGATTTCCTCCTCTTTGCACCAGCCATAGTTATATTCCATGGAGCCGAAAGTAGGGTCGATAATTGATTCACTCATGCTGCATTCCTTTTTATCGATCAGGGTTTTTTCTGATCGGAAGTGGATAGTACGCATCCGGCCCCCGGAATCGATATGAATCGGTTTAAACGGTAGCGATTTAAAAACGGCCGCCGATTGACATTCTACAGCGCACCTTTATAAAATGTAGTTAGTTCGGGCATTGCATGGGCACGATTCAAGAGCCCAACATAACGGTAACGGAGATTGAAATGAGAACAGCCAAATTACTTCTATTCGTCTTTTTTTGCAGCTTTTACGGAGGGATCGTTCAGGCGGCGACTCTAAAGGACAAACCTGCAACCATCTTATATCCGGCGGGACACTATCTGGAGGGGTGGCCCAGAACGGTCGGCAACGATATGTATGGGTACAACTATCAGGCACACACATTTAAAGGTTCCTTTGCAAATGTTTATCTCGGTGGCGATGGCTACCCGCCGTACGGGGGAGATACCGAAGCGTATTATCAAGGATTGGTGGAATATGGTTTTGCAGCAAATGTAGGCGAAGCTGAAGCATTGGTCTCGGCGACGGGGTATTGGGCGGATCGTGATATCGCCATGCATATGAAATGGAATGATCAATGGTTGAGTAATCAGGATCGGGGGGACGATGCGTTGGACCCCGTTCCGGACGGGAATCTTGATCGCCATTACGGCTACCCGTCTTACACCGGATCCGGTGCCTGGTTGACCAACCATCGCTCGGGAATTGATTATCTCGAGCATAACGGCCGGATCAAACAGGTTCGCTGGAGCCAGTTTGTAAAATTCGTTGTGCCGCCTAGCACCGCCGTTAACGTGGATGGCATTTGGTATACTGCGGATGGTGTTGAAATCGGTCCGGAACGATTCGGTTCATTTGCCGTTGTTCAGTACATCTCCAACGATCCGGTCTACGGAGAGCATGGAGTATTCTACCGCAGCCCGAACGGCTCCGGTTTTGGAATGTACGGGCCTGAATAGCGCTGTAATCTTAAATGCCGAGACAAACCTTCACTGCGCAAGCGGTTGAGATCATTCGTGCCATTCCCAAAGGCAGGGTCTCGACGTACGGCGAGATTGCCGCGGAGGCGGGGAATCCCCGCGCAGCCCGGCAGATTGCCCGTATCCTGCATTCCTGTTCCGAAAAAGACAACCTGCCCTGGTGGCGGGTTGTTAATCGGGACGGTCGCATTTCATTACCTCCTGGCGCCTGCCATGAGGAACAGGAAAGTTTGTTGATGGAAGAAGGCGTCGTCTTTGATGATTCGGGGCGTATTGACTTGAAGCTCTATCTTTGGAACCCTGATTGGCTTAATGAGCAGGGGAACCATGAATAAGCAGGATCTATATAACCTCACCCGCCGGAACGACTTTCTGTGGAAAAGCGGCGGTTTGCTGGCGGTTATAATGCTGGTTCTCGGTACTGGAATCAGCTTCCTCAACACGAACCGCCTGAATACCTTTCAGCAAATCATCGCCACACCGATCTATGTGGACGAATTCGATGAAGAGTTCAGCGACATGCGGGGGGAAACAGGGGTGGATCCCGGAATGATCGCAGCGGCTCTGGTGGAAACACTGTCGAGCAGCGAGCCTTTTCACGAAAAGCTGCAGGATATCTCCTTTTTACTGTACTATATAACGCCCGAATCCGTGTCGCAGATTCCGGTTATTGACAAGCTCTCAACGAATCAGCAGGCCATTGCTGTGGCGCTGGTTGCCGCGTGTGCAGAGCCGGAAAGCGAAGACGCAATCAAGGCCCTCAAGATGCTCGCATCCGGCGACTCCCCCGCTGCCGATGCAAGCTATGCCTTGGCATTGGCCCATGAAAACCGCGAAGACAACCGTGCCGTGATCAAAGCGCTTAAGCGGGAAGTTGAGTTACACGACAGTGTCCACGCCCGAAAGCGGCTGATTGACACCTATCTCGAGTTCAAAAAGTTTGATGCACTTGAGGGCCTCGTCAGGGATTTCAACTATCAGGAGTTCATTTCGCCGTACGTGTTGCTGGATATCGCACTGGATCGAATGGATTGGCCGGCGATTCTAAAAACGCATTTTCCCGCGTCCTTTGAAGGAATGCGGCTGGGCATGGTTAGTCTCGCCGTTTTATCTGGTTTGGTTTGGGCCACGATCCTGATTCGATTCAGCGGTACGGTGTCTGTGTTGAAATTCGTCGTTCCGGCATTGCTGCTGGGAGCGCTTTCGGCTCATGCAACCGTGCTTTTTATCTACTGGCAGGAATATCAGCTCGGATTCAGTATGGGCGCTGATCCGATGAGTCAGCTCATCTATTGCATCCTGGGCATCGGTTTCCGTGAGGAGGCGCTGAAGTTGCTGCTTTTTGTCCCTCTGATTCCGTTTCTTTTAAAACGGGATGATCTTGAGATCCTGACGGTGGCAGGTTTGGTGGGGCTCGGTTTTGCACTGGAGGAAAATATTAACTATTTCCAGGCCTCCGCCGGGCTCAGCGCTGTTGGGCGCTTTGCAACCGCCAACTTTCTGCATATTGCGCTCACGGCCATGTGCGGGCTGACACTTACCCGAGCAATTGTGCACCGGGGAGAAGATATTCAGCATGCCGTAACCACCTTCTTATTGGCTGTTGCAGTCCACGGGCTTTACGATGCATTTCTTATGGTGCCTCTGTTGGCGGACTATTCATGGCTGACGTACACCGTATTTGTGTTGATGGGGTATCAATATTTCGGATGGCTCCGTCATTTGAGAGAGAAGTGGAAAGACCCCGTCAGTATAACCGCAATTTTCACCTATGGGGTGATTCTTGTGACCGGAATGTCATTTGTTTTATACGCATGGGATTACGGGCCATTGCCTGCTTTACAGAGCATTGTGTATGAAGCTATCGGGGTGGGCATTATCCTCGTGCTGTTTTATCGCGAAATCCCCGAAAACACAGTATAGGGTTATCAATTCAGCAACCGGAGTCTATGAATACATATAAAATAAAACAGGCATGGAAGTATGGATGGCCGGTAGGGCTGGTTCTTTTTGTGGTCGTTGAGCTACTTCCCGTGTTCAAAACACGCGAGTTCAACCCCTTCAATTTGGCAGTTGGGCTCATTATCTGGAGTCTAGGGGCACTTTGGTTTGGATTTGTTTATTGCAAAATCAAAGGAAAGTAGAAATAAGCTGAATCCGTCCATTGTACTTGTTCTATCCCTCTGATTCCGGCTACATTCCACACAGCCAAGAGTTTTTAAGTCGCCAACTGAATCGGTGCCTGCTCTGACTAAAATACCCAGTCTAGGAATATTATGCACGATACGATCGACCGCTTCCTCCGTGAACACTTTGCATCAAAACCGGATTACCCATCTTTTGATGAAGATTTACTGCGAGACTTCCTGAAACTAGGTCCTCTCCATAATTTTATTCCAACGTCATCCGGCGGAACATTCGAAAGCTCAACCAACTGTATGGCCTTGCTGGATACCGTTGGTTATTACTGTCTACCGCTGGGCCTCGCGCTAGGCATTACAGGGTCTCTCTTTCTAAGGCCCATGGCTCGGTTGGCCCCGCAGGAAATTTGTGCCCAGGTTTTTCCGAAATTTCTGGATCCTTCGAGTTCAGCGCTTGGGGGAATGATGATTACCGAGCCTAGCGGCGGTACGGATATTTTTGGTTTGAGCACCACGCTCGATGTTGCCAACGGACAGGCGTCCATTAACGGGGCTAAATGCTGGGGAGGCCTGACGGGCCGTGCCGAGCATTGGCTGGTCGCCGCGCGGGTCAAAAAAGGTGATAAACTGACGCGGCGCGTAGCAATGGTGTATGTGCCGTTGGCCGCCGAAGGGGTTGCGGTCGAAGAATACTTTGATGCGCTTGGTCTGCAACCGATTACCTATGGTCGGACTCGCTATACGAACGTCTGCGTTCCGGAATCACACGTAATCACGGCTTCGGGAGGCCACGCCCTGCGCGGCATTCTTGATACACTATTCAGAAGCCGGATGGGCGTTTCAGCCATTGCAGCAGGCCAGTGCCGGCGCTTGGCAGACGAAGTGGAGGAGCGCGCCAATACACGATTATCATTCGGGAAACCGATTGCAGTATACGATCAGGTTCAGTTCCGTCTTTCGGGTCTGCGCGGGATGCACCAGGTAAACCGGAGCTTGTGGCATTTTACGGGCTATTGGTCGGATCTCAAAGACGACGTGTCCGGCGATCAGGTTTTGGCCAATGCGGCCAAAGTAATCTCCACGAATGCTCTTTCGGAAGCGGCGGATTCTGCCTTGCAGGTTTTTGCGGCGGCAGGCTATAAGCGAAATCATGTTGTTGGGCGTGCCTTCACCGATGCCCGACCGTTCCAGATTTTCGAAGGCAGCAACGACGTTCTCCTTGAAAATATTTACGATGTTTTGGTCGGCCGATACGAAGGTGTTGATATGGAATCCATCGGGATGGAGCTTGAGCGATACGGCTTAAAACTATCTAGCGACATCCCTTCGTCCGTGCGCGATATCATGATCCGCAATGCCGAGCATACACAGCGCCAGAAAGTTCTAAGCGGGAAAATCATTTCCTGGATGCTGATTCAGGCCATACTGGAGCGGGAGTCCGCCATCGGTGGCGATTCTGTGGAAGATGGCCTCCGACTTGCGAAACAGTATATGGCTGCTCATGCTGCGGAACTGCCGTACATCGGCTGAACGCAACGGCCGGTTAAAACTCTTCCATCAACTCGTAGAACTCGCCGATAGACTCCAGCGATTTAGTCATGGTTTGGTAAAAGAACCAGGTCAGGATAAGCACCGTAATAGTTAGGACGATTTTCCAGACCATGGAAAGACGGGGGCGCCACCAAATCAGCGGAAGAGCAAAAGGGCCAACGCAGCAAACCGCAATGGCGATACTATGTGTTCGAAAGCACCACGGTAGTTTTTCCGCCGGTTCAGTCGGTTTATTTCGACCATCCAGAAACTCGCCGCAGTGTTTGCACTTGATCGCTTCATTCTGAATATCTTCGGCACAAAAAGGGCATTTCTTCATAGGGGTCGATCCTTAGTTTTTTACTGCTATTATCGAGTTTCGGAATGTAGCGTGGCAGACTCCGGGAAGCAAGTGCCGCTCATTCAGCAGTTCATGGGGCTGTATAAAGGGCTAGCTTACTTGACTTTTTATATAGGGCTCATTATTTCTTTAATACATTTATAGAATAGAGGCTGGGTTAAATTATGAATGAGAATATCGTAGGCGTGATTGGTGCCGGAGTCATGGGGATTGGTGTTGCGCAGAATCTGGCCCAGTTTGGGTTCCGCGTTGTGCTGATCGACCTTACGGAAGAGGTGTTGGAACATGCCCGAAACGAAATCAGGAATAATGTCCGCTTCCAGGCCTTCTTGAGTAAGGACAAGAGCAAGGCATACGATCCCGATGAAGTCATCGGCCGCATCCAGTTTACCACCCGTTATGCCGCTCTTCACGAAGCCTTTTTCGTGATCGAAAATGTCTATGAAAAATGGGAGGCGAAAGAGGTGGTCTATCCGCAACTGGATGCCGTGTGTCCCGAAGAAACGGTTTATGCCGTTGATACATCCTGCTTCCCGATTACACGGGTTGGCGCGCTCACGAACCGTCCTGACCGTGTGGTCGGAATTCATTTCATGAATCCGGTTCCAATGAAACCAACCGTCGAAATGATCCGCGGACATCATACCAGTGAAGAGTCCATCGCCATCGCAAAAAACCTGCTGGCCGCCATGAACATGGATTGCGTGTTGGTCAACGACTCGCCGGGCTTTGTATCCAATCGTGTATTAATGCTGACCGTCAACGAAGCCATCTTTCTGTTGCATGAGCAGGTAGCTGAAGCGGAACAGGTTGACGACATTTTCAAAAAATGTTTTTCACACAAGATGGGGCCGCTCGAAACGGCGGATCTGATCGGACTCGATACCATTCTGTATTCAATCGAGACCCTGTACGAAAGTTTTAATGACAGTAAATACCGCCCTTGTCCGTTGCTAAAGAAAATGGTTGATGCGGGGCTGCTGGGGCGGAAAAGCGGGCAGGGATTTTATACCTACAAACAAGGAATTTGATATGAGTGCCGAAGAACGCATGAAACAGGTTAGGGATTTTCTTGGCCAGTTCGTCAGTAACACAGAGATTGATCCGGACGAAAATCTCTTCACTACCGGATTAGTGAACTCCCTTTTTGCTATGCAGTTGGTTTTGTTCGTCGAGAAAGAATTCGGTATTCAGGTGGCCAACGAAGATCTGGATTTTGAGAACTTTAAGTCCTTGAATGCCATTGTCGGCTTCATCGAAAATAAAGTGGATACCGCCAGCTGAGGAAGTCCCATGGAAATCGAACTGAACGACGCGCAACGAACCATTCAGGCCGAATTAAGAGCATTTGTCGACGAGCGTGTAGCGCCGTTTGCAGAGGAGTTTGATCGCAATGAAAAAATTCCGGATGACCTGATCCGTACGGTAGGAGCGTGTGGTTATTTGGGTGCCATGGTCCCTGCGGAATTCGGAGGAAAAGGGCTGGATGCGCTTTCCTGGGGACTGCTCTGCGAAGAAATCGGCCGTGGGAGCGCTTCTCTCATTTCCCTGTTCACGGTCCATAGTATGGTCATTCAGGCAGTGGTCAAATGGGGCAGTAAAGAGCAACGGGAAAAATGGTTGCCGAAACTCGCCTCCGGCGAGAGCATCGGTGCCTTCGGCTTGACTGAACCGGAAACCGGAAGCGATGCAGGGAGCATTCAAACCGAAGCCATAGCGGATGGTGATGACTATATTCTTACCGGAGAAAAACGATGGATTTCATTTGGCCAGGTGGCCGACGTGTTCCTGATCTTTGCGCAGGTGGACGGAAAGTCTACCGCGTTTCTGGTTGAACGAGACACTCTCGGTTTTCGGACCGAGCCCATTGGCGGAATGCTCGGCTTTCGATCAGCGTTGCTTGCTGAAGTTCACATGGAATCCTGTCGCATACCGGCCGGAAATCGAGTCGGCAATATTGGGTTTGGTTTTTCCCACGTAGGAGGAGCGGCTCTGGATCACGGTCGCTTCTGTGTGGGTTGGGGTTCGCTAGGGCTACTGCAGGGCTGTGTAAATGCATGTCTGGAATATACCGGTAAACGCAAACAGTTCGGAACCTTTATCAAAGGGCACCAGCTGATTCAGGAAATGATTACCAACATGATTGTGCAGACTAAGGCCGCTCGTATGATGTGCTACTACGCTTCCTATCTCAAAGACCGGGGCGACCCATCCCTGATCATGGAAACATCCATTGCCAAGTATTTTACCTCGCGCGTAGCGGTGCAGACCGCGCTGGATGCAGTACAGATCCACGGGGCAAACGGATGCTCCGACCGTTATCCGGTTGCCCGCTATCTACGCGACGCAAAAATCATGGAAATCATTGAAGGCAGTAACCAGATGCAACAGATCATTATTTCCAAATACGGCTATCAGGAATTCATCATGGCCAAACGGCAGGCGCGCAAGACCGATGCGTAAACCCCGCTAACGGAGATGGCTTTGGAAACGGAATGTGACATAAAGATAAAGTGCTTGATCTGGGATCTGGATAATACGCTCTGGAATGGCGTCTTGCTGGAAGACGAATACGTTACGTTGCGCTCCGGTATAACCGAAATTATCCAAACACTGGATCAACGCGGCATTCTGCAATCCATTGCCTCTCGCAATGATCATGACCTTGCCATGGCCAAACTGGAATCGCTTGGCCTCAAAGAATACTTTATTTATCCGCAGATAAACTGGAGCGCAAAATCGGCTTCGGTTCAGTCCATCGCAAAGGCCATTAATATTGGGATCGATACCATTGCGTTTATCGACGACCAACCCTTTGAAAGGGAGGAAGTGACTTCTGTTCATGCTGAGGTGCTTTGTCTTGACGCGGCGGACCTTGACCTTATCCCTGAACTCCCTGCAATGATGCCGCACTTTATCACCGATGATTCGAAACAACGGCGCCGAATGTATCAGGCGGATGCAGAACGGAATCAGCAGGAAGAGCAGTTCATAGGTGCCCAGGACGAGTTCCTCGGATCGCTTGATATGGTGCTGACCATCGCCCCGGCAAAAGAAGCCGACCTGGAACGGGCCGAAGAGCTCACCGTGCGCACTAATCAGTTGAACACGACCGGATATTCATACTCCTATAACGAGCTGAACGAATTCCGTACTTCCACTCACCACCATCTACTGGTTGCCGGGTTGGAGGATAAATATGGAACCTATGGAAAGATTGGTCTGGCCTTGATTGAAATGAAAGACGGGGAATGGTGGATCCGTTTGTTTCTAATGTCCTGCCGCGTAATGAACCGGGGCGTGGGAACCATATTCATTAATCACATCCGTAATCTGGCAAGAGAGGCGGGCGTACAACTGATGGCGGAGATGATTCCCAACGACCGAAACCGCATGATGTATATGACCTATAAATTTAACCATTTTCAGGAACTCGAAAGTTCGGATGGCCACGTGACATTTAAAAATGATCTTACGCACAGATCAGCATTTCCAGATTACATGAAGCTAATCCTTGAAGGACTCTGATGAGTGACTACCAAATACAGCAATACACGCCGGATCTATGGAAGCAGGTCTGTAAGATTCAGAGCGATATATGGATGTCGTCCACCAAGCTTGCGGGAGCTTATCTGGACTGGAAATATGTGCGCAATCCATACATTCAGGAGCCGCTGATTTACGTTGCGTCCTACAACGATCAGGTTGTCGCCATGCGGGCGATGTACGGAACATGCTGGGAAGCCGGCGAAGATAAACAGAACTTAATCCTGCCGCTGGCATCTGATGCAGGTATTTCCCCGGAGCACAGGGATCGTGGTATTTTTCAGGAACTGTCAAATTATGCTGCGGATGATCTGCGCACGCGCGGGTACAGCCATATCCTGAATTTTTCTCCAACCCCATCCAACTATGTAGTGTCCATCATGACCATGGGCTGGAAGCGTATAGGTTCAAAAGAAACGTTATCTCGTTACTCGAACATAAAACCGCCGCAACAGAGTTCTGGGGATTCGGCGGGCGAGACGGCGTCTCGTTCCTCTACCGGAGAGAACTTAAAAAGAAGGGTAGTGAATGTTGGCGTATCCACAGGCCGAAAAATAAAGAAAGCTCTGGGTGTCCATGCCTTCACGGAGATGGATCAAAATATCCGAAAACAGGGGAATCACTTAAGCCTCTCAAAAGAACCTCGGCCGCAGCAGATGCAAAACCTGATTCAGCAACTTGGCAGTGACGGCAGATTGCGCCAGATTCGGGATCAGACTTATTTCGCATGGCGTTTCGGAAACCCGCTCTACACCTATCGCTTTCTGTTCTGGGGCGATGACGAAATTGACGGCTATCTGATTCTGCAAAACGTAGTGGGGCGCAGGCAGGTCAATATTATTGACTGGGAAGGTCGGAATTCTCAGATTCGAGCCGGGTTACTCGATGCCGCAATAAGACTGGGACAGTTCAAAACCATGACCATATGGGGTGCAACACTTTCGGATTCAACGATAGAGACTTTGCAGAAAATCGGTTTTTCAAATGAAAATTCCGGACGTGACTCATTTAACCGACATGGACAATTCATGCTGAAGCAACTCGCCTCGGAACCATCGGACGGAACCATCCTTGGGCGTAACCCATTGGATAAAAATAGCTGGGATCTCCGAACGGTTTATTCAGAAGAAGCATAATCCCTATGTTGCATATGCGTCCATGATGCGCTGGGCAAGTTGGCCATCGCTCGCGTAAATAATTCCGCGATGATTCATATAGGTTTCGTCGGCGCGGTTCAGATCTAATACATTACCGAAAGCATCCGAGGCCACGGCACCCATTTCGTTAAAGATACAAGCCGTCGCCGCAAAGTCCCATAAACTGCCGCCGCAATTTCCGGCTTTCGGAAATTTAAAATAACACGCCGGCGGATTCTCCAAAACCCACATCGCATTCATCACCGCTCCGCCTTTGCTGCTGACATGCCGAACATCGAGTGCCTTAATCACATCGTTGAAATACGGCTGGCCAGCCATGCTTCGATCGGTAAAAATCTGTAGCCGCGATCCACGTTCACGGAGAGACCACGGGGCGGAATTCCTAAATGCACCTTGCCCCTTAATTGCATGATAAAGCGTAGCTTCAACCGGATCATAAACGATCCCGATATGCGGAGTTCCATCTTTTGCTACGAATGCAATAGAAACGGCATAACCCGGAACGCCTTCGATAAAGGCCAGTGTTCCGTCGATCGGATCGATACACCAGAAATAGTCTTTTTCCAGTCTGCCCTGATCATCTTCACTTTCTTCAGTCAGTAAGGCTAAATCAAACGCGCCTAGCATCGGGTCCAGCGTCTGGAGAATAATGTCCTGACTCTGTTGATCGACCTCGGTCACAACCTGCGAAGCCAGCGATTCGCCACCTTCCTTGTGCTGCACATCGAGAGGTCGCGTTTTAGCAATATGCTTCCCGGCTTTAAGAGCCGCTTCTATGGCGTACTCAGCCAGATGGGTTAAATCGCCGGCAGACAAATTCATAGGTTCTCCAAAACTTCGCGGGCCAGACGTTCACTGTAACGATGGATTTTCCAATGGCCGGGACTCCAGCCCTGCAGGAAACGTAAAAAGTCCGTCCATGCGACCGGGTAGAGCGCGCGCCAGTCCGCTTCCAATGACTGGAAGTCGATTGATTTCCCATGTTGTTTAAGCGCCGTTTCCAATGTTTGGAAATAATAATCGAGCAAGGCAATTTCCTGCCGTTCGCATTCGCCCTCGGTCAGGCAGCTGCTGATAAAATAGGCCACGTCCTTCATACCGCATCCGCCGCCGACATACTGGAAGTCCACTGCGGCAACGCCAAATCCATCGTCAGCAAAACAAAAGTTGGCGACCTTGGCATCGCCGTGAACGAAGGTTTGAAACGGGCTGTTGCTTAGCTTCTGATCGATTGCCGCCGCGGCATTTTTAAGTGACCGATCAGATAGAACCTCAAGTTCTTCCGCCCGCGTTTCCAAATGCCAGTACGTTCCGGTCTCCCAAAGACCGGCTGGAATCTCGCCCATATATGTTGCGTGAAAATGGGCCAGCCAAGAAAGGCAGGCTTTAATTTCGGTTTCAGAAACGTGCCCGCGGCGACCACCAAACCCGGATGCGTCCAGATCCTCCATCACCATGAATACTTCATCGCCGTGTGTTTCCAGCGCGAGGCATTTCGGCACGCGGCAGTCGTCGTTGCAACGGGAAGCCCATTGTTCATAGAATGCGGTTTCGACCTGGTAAGAGTTTACCTTACGCTCATGGGAGCGCCCGGTGTTCCAGCCGCGCGGGTGGTTTTTAGAAGTCGGCCAGTGCACATGTTTGACCACCACGCTTTGTATTTGTTGCTGGAGGGACGGGCTCTGTCCCGTCCTAACGGATGCAGGGATAGGACGGGACAGAGCCCGTCCCTCCAATCTGCAGCGCACGATTTTGCCATAGCCGCTCCACAGGTTCTGGATTACCTCGGGTTCACCAAGGGTCGATGCGCCAGTTGCGGTGAGAATAGTATTAATAAATTTTTGGTTCATATGGATTTCTTTGGGTCAAAGTAAATGAGTTAAGCGGTTATTTATATCGTTGGCCAGATGGAAGGTCATTTCATGGGTCATGAAATACAGTGTGACGAATCCGCTAAATTAAAATGGGATATACGGGCTTATTCAGGATAGAATAAGTGAATGGTTCGGTTCCCCTATATACTTGATGACATCAATCGTGTGTTCTCTGAAGAAAAGACGAGATGGGATTATATCTACGTTAGGCCGCTATTATTGGTGGGCTATTTTTTTCTTCGGTTCATTCTCTTTCCGCTGAAGTTTTTTCTTCATCGCCGACCACTCGGATATGAGGCGCGCTTGATTGATCGCTTTATGGCATTTGGTCTCAAATATCTGGCTCGAACAGATGGTGTAGAATTATTGATTCGGCATGTTCAGATAGAGCCGTTGCTCTATCGGCATATGCTCAGGCGAAAAGGTCAGCCCGCTGAAAAAACATCGGTAAAACTAAATGGAATAGATGGTGACTTCGGCGTCGAAAATCTGAAGACAATGGTTAAAAATAACCTGACGGTTGGACATGATCTGCTATCCTATGAAGCCGTCGAACGTTTTGACCGAGCTATTTTTCTGGATAACCTGGAGTATATCCGATCTGAAATTCCCGAAGATCATGAGCAGTTTAGTAAAGGGATACTGGAGCAGAACAAAAAGCATTCGCTGCAATGGCTCGGTCCCACCAACCTGGTCTTATTAATTGTCATGGGGATTACCGTTCTGGGCGATTTGAATACGACTGTAACAGCTTTGAATTCATTCGGTTCGGACTCAATGCTCCTTTGGTGCATGAAACGAATCTATGCGGGCGATACCGAAATAGAGTGTGATCTGGATTTCTTTATGCAGGAGACCAACAATCGCGGGCATTATAACTCGAGCGCATTTTTTTCAAACCCGAGTCAGTATCTATATTATCATATTGTTTTCGATGAAGTGATCTACGATATGCTCCGAACCCGGCCCGCCAAACCGCAGTCCCATACATAATGGATTGTTTTATTACACGTACCGCCTCGCATCTCCCGGGCCTTCCGATCGATAACACCTCCATTACTGATTATCTGGGAACCTTCGAAGGAGATGCGGAAGTGCGGGAAAAAGTACTGCGGATGAATGGCATTACACAGCGCTATTATGCTCAATCAAAAGATCAAGTACCTACCGATGATGTTTACGGAATGGGTTCAAAAGCAGTCCGAAGTTGTTTGGCGGGTTACGAAACGAAACGAATAACATATTTGGGAGCGGGCACGACGTATGCTCCCTATTCCGCGCCGGGCCCAGCCGTTTTTATCCACGACCGTTTAAGTGATATTCTGGGTCACTCTCTTGAAGTTAGCTCTCAATCGGGGGTCTGTTCAGCATCAGCAGCAGGCTTGGTCGCCGCGATTCGGGGCATTCAAGCCGGCGACCATGAGGCTGCGGTATGCGTAGGCACAGAGCAGCCTTCAGAAATTTTAAAAGCATCTGCCATCCAACCGGTGGACGACCGTAATGCGCATAAGAATATTAGGGATAGCCAGTGGTTCATGTCGGTATTTTTAAGGTACATGCTATCCGATGGCGCGGGAGCCTTCTTACTCCAAAATACTCCAGAGCTCGACCGACCGGCATTCCGTGTTAACTGGACGCATTCGATGTCGTTTGCCCATCGAGCTCCGGCCTGTATGAAACTCGATAACAGTACGGCGCTGCTAAGCCAGGACTTGCCTGTTCTAATGCGGCATATGATGCCCTGTTCTGAAGAGTTTATCGAAGATGCTCTCACAACGAATCAGGATGATTTAGATTCGTATTCGGTCATTCTTCCTCATATGTCTTCATTCTTCTTTCGACGGGGCATGGAACGAGTCATTGCTCGAAAATGTGACGATTCGAGTAAGCCCGTTCCGTATTGGACCAATCTTTCCACAGCGGGAAATACAGGGTGCGCGAGTATCTTCATCATGCTCGACGAATACCTGAAGACACATCAGGTTGAACGCGGGAACCGAATACTTCTTTTTGTTCCTGAGTCCGGACAATTTAACTTTGTGATGGTCAGTTTAACGGCAGTCTTATCATGAGTATCGTGCAGAAGCATCCTAAGCGACTAGCGATTATTGGCGGCGGAAGCAGCGGGCTGATCACATTAAAATACGCACTGGATGTTTTGTCTGACTGGGACATTACCTGTTTCGAAAAAACGGGGAGCATTACAGGGTGCTGGGGAAACCCTTATCCGGGTTTTGTTTCAACATCGACCAAGTACACCACTCAGTTTACCTGCTACCATCAGTATGATGCCTCGGTAAAACTGGACCACGGGAACTCATTTAGCGAGTTTTTTAAGGAGGGCGAATATGGCGAATATTTGGAACAATTCGCAGCGCACTTTTCTCTTCGTCCCCATGTCGAACTTAACACCACGATTGAGGCGATAGAGCGTCAGGATAAAAGAGGCTGGCGGCTTACGTATTCAAAGAATACGGGCGAACACGAATCTAAGAAGACCGCAGATTTTGATCAGGTGATTCTATGTACCGGTTTGGTGGATGCGCCCAAGGCGACTAATTATGATGTAGAAACACTCGATCCATCACAGCTAAGCGTGCCAGGGGAGCTTGAAAAAATATCGAACCACCGAATTGTGGTTATCGGGGGTGGTGAGTCCGCAGTGGACTATGCCAATCGCCTAGCCAACCCTAACCTGAAGAACGAGGTCTACCTGTCGTTAAAGTCCGGGATTCGCGTGAGTCCGCGTTATCACCCGATTCGTGGCGTCCCTTCCGATTTTTTAAGGAACCGGCTACTGCTTTCACTCCACGAAGAGCTACGGAACCGAATCGGCAGAGATTTTGTTAAATGGCGCATTAGATATCAGGAAAATGTTGAACGGCTGTTTCCTTCTGCATCTAAACCAAAAAGCGAAGAACTAAAATCTAAGAGGACCATCCGGAAGGAATGGGCATATCGATTAACCTGCGCGGCGAAGGATGATCTGTTTAACATGTTTCATAATAAAAGTGATGGTTTTCTACATGCCGTTGCTGATCGGCGGATTTCGATTATCGGGCCAGCTGAAAATGGAACGCTGAAACGCTTTCATACATTTGATTGTGATGAGTGGGTTGATGTCGCCCCTGACCTGGTGGTTCCAGCAATCGGATATCAACCTGCGTTTGGGGTCTTATTCAAAAACGTAAAATTGAAGGACTTCTATTTAGGCTGTTTACACATCCACTATCCAGACTTGCATTTGGTTGGATTCGCTAGACCAATCATTGGAAATATTCCAACCATCAGTGAGATGCAGGCGCGCTATGTATGCAATGCCATCGCGGGAAAAATTGATCGATCCGTGGATATTGAAACGCGGCATGATCGCGACATTACAAAGCGGAAAAAACGCTACGGAAAAATAAATACGGACGCGGTTTATCCGGTGGAAATGTTCCCTTATTGCGATCAACTTGCCAGGCAGATGGGATGTTATCCATCACGCCAGTCTGCGGAATCGTTTAAAAACTGGGCAAGGCAGCAGCTGAGTCCTGCTTCAACCCTTCACTATATTAAGGGCCCGCACCGGGCACCGGTCTATATGCCGAACCTACTGATGTTTCTGCTCTGGTTGCTCGTTCCGGTAAGTCTGATATATCGGCTGAAAAAGACTGGCCTATATGATGACCATTGAAGCGTGAGTTAACGTTGCAAAAGCCATTTCGCTGCCATGCGTAGCATGGATTCTTCGGTGGTGACTTCCGAGAGATGCGAGATCTCGACCCAGGCGAGATCGTGAGACTCATCACTCACAACATAGTCCTCCGAACCGGCAACCTGAAAGGTAAACCGGATATCATGGTGGTAATGAGCGGATTCATTTTTTCGTTCCGGAATCAGGTGAATATCGATGTCGAAAATTTCCGGAGAAACGGGTTTCAGATTAGTCAGACCCGATTCCTCAAGGGCTTCCCGCATGGCGGCCTCCAGCACATCGGGGTTGCCATCGACATGACCACCTAGCTGCAACCACATATTCAGTTTCCGGTGGTGTGTCAGCAGCACGTGCATTCCGGCTTTATTCACGACCCAGGCGGAACCTGTGATGTGACCTATGGATAATGCCCGTTCGAAGCAGTCGGTATTGGATTCCACAAAACCGATCAGTCGATCGGCCGTTTCGGTTTCAGCAGGCCAGTTTGTGCGATAGGAATTGAGGAGCTGCAGAAGAGGTGCGCGATGCATAGTTCAGTTAAAGAGGGGGTAGAGGACATCGTATTGTTCTTCGAGCGCCTGGGGCATCACGCGCGTATCGGCCAGCACGGGCATAAAGTTGGTGTCGCCCGTCCACCGGGGAACAATATGCTGATGAACATGATCCTTGAGCCCCGCGCCGGCTGCTTCGCCGAGGTTGTATCCGAGATTCAGCCCATCGGGTTTAAGCTCCGCTTTCAGGATTTCGATCGCATCGATGGTGAGGTCGGCCATTTCGAGACGCTCCTCGGGGGTCATGTCCTTTAGGTGTTCCAGATGACGATAGGGTGTAATCATAAGGTGCCCGCCGTTGTAGGGAAACCGGTTCATGACAATAACGCAGGTTTTTCCGCGTTTCAATACGAGGTTATCGCGATCATTGACTTCGTCAAACATCCTGCAGAGGAAGCAACCTTCTTCCTTGTCGCTTAGAATATATTCAATGCGCCACGGCGCCCAGATCGTCTTTTTCATGGTTTACGTCCTTTTCTGAATGGTGGAATGAAGTGTGGGGTCGGACAAGAGTAAAAATGAACTGGTTGGGCAGGGAGCATCAAAGTATATTCCATCACCTTATGATTAAGCGGTGGCCCGATGCCTAAATACGATAAAATCGAAGAACTACTGGTTGAGCTGTATCAGCACCGGAAGCTGTTTACCGCGTTGTTTGAACGGCGAACGATCTCGGTTTCTGAAGAGGCGGTTCTGGAGCTGATTGACGGCAGTTCGGAAAAACTGGAGCGGCTAGCGGCGTACGGGCTGTTAGTACGCACGCCGGGGCAAGTTGGCTTGGACTCGCAGCTTCTGGACTTCTTCGGGGAATACATGGAGGTTGATGAGACGGTTCATGTGCTTTACATCCAGGAAAACCTCGATGAAATAAAGAAACTGAAAACCTACTACCTCAAGGATCGGCAGGAGCGCGATCTACTAAAGATCAAGAAACATTTGCGAGGAATCACGCGCATCGCGGCGCTGAATGTAAAAACGCTGCGCGGCAATATGGAAGAGACCTATACCACCGAGAGCAACTTTGAGCTCAAGCGCGAAAAGCTGGAAGATATCCGGTCGCAGCGCGACTCGCTCGAAGGCGTGATCAAAGCGGTGGAGCGGATGCTGGAGGACGACCTCTTTTTTCGGACGGCTTCGGATGAGGAACTGTTACAGATTGTGCACCGACTCAAAGTGATGCTGCACGGGAGCCGCCATAACCTGATTGAAGTGCAGCATCAGGTAATCACCTACCTAAACCACATCGAAAAACGGGCGGCGGTGGTGGAAAAGGTGCTGCGGCTCAAGATGCTAAAAGACAAACACTATCTACAGCAACAAACCGATTTTCATGCAATGGTGCAACGTAATGTAGCCCTGCCGCTTGCAAAGACCGAACCCTTACGTTCGCGCCTTTCTATAGCCGAACTACAGGAAGATGAGGCCATGCAGGAGTTGGTTCTTAAAGTGCGCGCTAAATTGCGGAACCGCACGATGTTGGCGATGAATCGAGCGGGAGAATTGCCGGAGTCGGTTTTTACTGACGAGGAACAGGCGGAAAGTAGTATCAATCTGTTTGCATTGAAAAACATATTTTTGAAACGAAGCGGCGATCTCTTTTCCTTTGTGATGGAACATCCGTTTTCAGAGCCCGTGGATGATGCCCGCCGGATCGGGGTCTTTTGCCAACTGGCTTCTCGTTTTACGGCGGAGTTCCATTTTTCGGATGACACCACCGAGTATGATGGGCTTGAAGTCGCATTGGTTTTTGGAAAAGGAGAGAGCCGATTATGAGTGAGTCGAATTTAATAATTTATACGACTGCCGCCGATGGCAAGCAATACAGCGTCCGGCACTATGCTCTTCCGATGATTCTATCCATCGGGTTCCGGGTGCGCAGCGCTCGGGGAACCCAGTTTCGCCAGTGGGCGAACCGGCATTTGCATGAGTATGTCGTTAAGGGCTTCATCATGGATGACGAGCGGCTGAAGAATCCTGATGGCCGCCCGGATTATTTTGATGAAATGCTGGCGCGCATTCGGGATATCCGCGCCTCGGAAAAGCGGTTCTATCAAAAGGTGCGCGACCTGTTCGCCCTTTGCAGCGATTATGACCCTACGGACAAGGCTACTCAGATGTTTTTCGCGGAAACCCAGAATAAGCTGTTGTTCGCGGTGGTGAAAAAGACGGCGGCGGAAATCGTGGTGGCGCGGGCGGATGCCGGATCGGTCAACATGGGGTTGAGCAACTGGAAAGGTTCCCGGGTTCGGAAACAGGATATTGCGGTGGCCAAGAATTATCTTTCCGCCGACGAAGTCGACAGCCTTAACCGCCTGGTTGTGATCTTCCTCGAAGCGGCTGAGCTTCGTGCCAAGAACCGGGTCGATATCACGATGGATTTCTGGCGACAGAATGTGGATCGAATCCTGGAAGGTAATGAAATGCCGCTGCTCGAAGGGAAGGGGGCGGTCAGCCATCAGCAGATGGAAGAGCAGGCGCGAATGGAAGATGAGCATTTTGATACCCGGCGAAAAAAAAATGAAGCCGAAGAGGCAGATGCTCGAGATCTGGAAGAGTTGCGGGCGCTCGAAGAGATGGTTAAGCAGGAGTCGGGGCGATGAGCAAGACGGCGGAGGTTTTCGAGGCGATGAGCCGAGGGGGATTCATTTGTTCGAACGCGGTGAAGCCGGGCGAGCGCTATCTCTACCAATACGTGGAGGAGCACGAGGAGCATTTGCAGGAAACATTTTCCCAGATCGGCTACCGGTTGGAGGCGGGGAACAACTATTATTATTTTTCGCGCGAAACCGAAGATCAGCAAGGCAAGGAGCGCAAGATCACGAAGGCGCTGCGCTGGCTGGATATTCTCGCATTTTTCACCACCTTCCGCAAAGACCTCTGTCGCGGCGCGCGCCTTTCGCCCCACGATATCGCCGGGCAGCTCGACATTAACAGTGCGCTGAAAGACCAGCTGGCAGCATTTCAGCGCGGTGGTGCGACTAAAAACTATGCGGAGCAGCTGGAGACGCTTTTTACTGAATTGAAGCGGGAAGGCTTTATCGAACTCGAAAACGAAGCGAGCCAGACTTGGAAGATTCTCGATGCCTGGGACTATATGGAGCAGATGGTGATGGCAGTGAATATTTTCGAGGATGAAGAGGTGTCAGAATGAACCAGCTACGGCGGATGGTGTTGGTGAATAGCGCGAATGTGCGTTATCGGGAGGTATTGCTGGATGGGCACATCCATTTTATCGGCACGCAGGGAACGGGCAAGAGCACCCTGTTGCGCGCGATTCTCTTTTTCTATAACGCGGATCAGCGTAAGCTGGGAATCTCGAAGGAGAAAAAGTCATTTGCGGAATACTATTTTCCCTATGCAGATTCCTACATTTTTTACGAGGTACAGCTGGGTGAGCGGCGTTTCTGTGTCTGGCTCTACAAACGGCAAAACCGACTCTGCTTTCGTTTTGTGGATGGTGGCTATGATCAAACGCTGGCGATTGAGGGCAATGCTGCGCGCAGCGAGTCGGAAGTCATGGCCAAGGCGGCCGAGCTGGGCTTCAAGGTGGAACGCGCTATCTATAATCTGACGGACTACCGCGATATTCTCTATGGCGAAAACCGCAGCATGCGCCGCTATGCATTGATGCGCAACGCAATGAACTACAGCACGATTCCTCGCACTATTTCCAATATTTTCCTGAATGCCAATCTCGATGGGGATTTTATCAAGAAAACAATCATCGATTCGCTCAGTGACGAGATGGTCGAAATCAACCTCGAAACCAACCGGCATCATCTGGAAACGGCGCGGAACCATTATGCCGATGTTATGCAGTATCAGCGGCACGAACCGCTGGCGGAGCAGATTGTTTCGGCCTATGCCGCTGTTCATGAATTGGAGGAGCGGCAACGCGAGGTGGCCTGGAAAATCGGCGCGGCAATCAATCGTGCGCGGGAGCTCGTGCTTGTGCTGGAAGAACAGAGTGCTAGCGAGACCGGGGCGGAGCAGACCCAAAAAGAGAAACTGAAGATATTACGTGAGCAGTTTGATACAAAAAAGCGGCGGCTGGGCGATCGATTGGCGGGCTTCAAAAAAGACATTGCCTATACCAACAAGCTGACGCAGCAGTATGTGGATCTTAGGATTGAAGATCTGCGGAAACAGGCGGAAAAGGGACCGCAATTTGAACAGGAACTAACCCATTGTGCCGAGCACTTGCGGGTGCTGACCGCTAAGGTTGAACAGCAGGAGCAGCAGTTTGAAATTGCGGGGCATAAACTGAAAAACGAATGCACTGAACGGGTGCAGACCATGCGTGCAGAGCTGCATGATTCTAAGGATCGGAACCGCGCAGAGCAGGACGCCGCGCGCGTGGCGTATGACCAGCACGAGAGGGCGCTCCAAACAGACTGTGAAGATAACTGCGGCGGCTACCACTCCGATAAATTCGATGCCGAGCGTACCTTGAAAGAACTGGAATTTAAGTTGCGCCAGCTGGATCAAATACCATTTTTTGAAGAAGAGCGAAGCACGCTTGAAGAGCAAAAAACGAATCTGGAGCAGCAACAAATCCGCGCGGAAGAAAACCAGAAACAGGTAAAGTCCGCAATCGAGGCACTGCAGACTGAGGCGGAACACCGGCAGAAGATCGCAGAGGCGGAAGGTGAAAATCTGCTGCGCCCGCTGACGGAGGAGCGGCAGTCCCATCAGATTGCGCTGGCCGAACGAAAAGGCGAATTAGAGGCGCTGAATGGTTCGTTGCTTGAATATCTGGATGACCAAGTCGAGGGCTGGAATAAAAATATCGGACGGGTGGTGCGCCGCGATGTGCTACTGGAATCCGGGTTGGAACCGAAAGCGGGTGAAGGCTATTCATTCTATGGTGTTGATCTTAATCTTGAACATCTGGAAGCGGAACCGCTGTCGAAGAGCGAGTTGGCGGCGGCGATTGAATCGTTGGAGAACGTGCTGTCGGAGCTGTCGAAAAAGATCGAGGTGCAATTGGCGGAAAATCAGGAGGAGCAGGATCAGTTAATAAGGCAGTATAACCGCCGTATCCGTGAACAGCAGGATCAGGGAAAGGCCGTTTCTGCTGAGCTGTTTAATCTGGAGCGTGATTTAGAACGCAACGCAATTGCCCGGCACGGGCTGGATGAGCGTTGCGTAGCGGAACGGACAAAACAGCAGACGGGTCTTGAAAAGCAGCGTCATAAAGCCCGATCGCAGCTAGCAGAAGTTGATTCTTTAATTAATGGACTTACGGAAAAAAGAGACGCCGCGCTCAAGCGGTTGAAATCCGATTATGGCCGCCGGAAAAATGCCCTTGAAAAATCGGTTGCGCAAAATGAAACGGAGACCGAGTCAAAGGTTAGTGAACAACGGGAGTTACTGGCCGGACAGCTGGATAAACTTAAGGCTGAGCGCAAGGCATTACTTAAGAAGCAGGGTGTGGATTTGCAAAAAGTGGCCGCGCTGGATAAACAAAAAGAGCAGTTACAAAAAAAACTAGAGGGCATTAAACTGCACGAACGCACATTGATTGAATACGAAAAAGATAAGCGCGAGTGGATTGACAAGCTGGAAGAATTTCAGCGTGAGCGCGGACAGTTGGAAAATAAGCTCAAACATCAGACCGACCTGTTTGAGCGCCGCATCCGACAGGAGCAAGCTCTGCTTTTGGAAATCTTGGAACGGTTGAGAGGGTTGCGGGACGACCAGAAACAGGTGACGGGAGAAATTGCGGCTTTCGAATCTTTTGAGCGGGAAGAGCTTTTCGATTCGTTTGAATCGTTTATCTGCCATCACGATCAGGGGGATGAATCCTCCTGCGGGGAGTGGATCGGTGAATTGAAAAACCTGGCCTTGAAGTTTGTAAAACAATTCAAACAGCTGACCGAACGCATCACTGAATTTTCCGGCTGGTTTGACGAAGGGAACTGTCTGGGATTCGAGGTTCATCTCTCGGCTGAAGCCTCGTTCCGGGCATTTGCGCAGGATCTGGCAGAATTTGTGAGCGAGCAAAAAATTATCACCTTGAAGACGGAGGTGACCCGGAAATATTCGATGGTGCTCGAAGCCATCGTGACCGAAACTAATCGATTGCTCCAGCGCGAAGGGGAAGTGCATCGGGTCATCCAGAAAATCAATGCCGACTTCCGGGCATCCAACTTTGTTGGCGTGGTTCACAGCATTGAGATGCGGTTGCAGGAGAGCCGTAATGGCATCTTTCTCGTGCTGCGGGAACTCTGCAAGTTCCAGTCGGAAAATCATATGAGCTTCGGGGAGCTGGATCTATTTAACCAGGGCAACAGCAGTAACGATGAAACGGCGGTCGAACTGCTCGACCAGCTGCGGGTGCGGATGGCGCAGACCAAGAGCGCAAAGCTTAGGCTTGAAGATGCGCTCGATCTGGAATTCCGAGTCTGCGAAAATGAAAACGATACCAGTTGGGTCGGCCGGCTGGCGAACGTCGGGTCGAACGGAACGGATGTCCTCGTGAAATCCATGATCTATATCAACCTGCTGAACATCTTCAAAACCGGTGCTCGGAAGGACGCTGAAGCTGCCATGTTGCACTGCCTCGTGGACGAAGTCGGTATCCTACACGACAGCAATGTGTTGAGCCTGATCAATTTTGCCGCAGAGCGTGGAATCTGCATGATCAACGGATCGCCCAACTCGCACAATGAGCAAGACTATAGGCACATCTATATCTTCCGGAAAGATGAAGGAAATCGTACCGCCATTACGAAACTAATCAGCCATGCCTCCTGAAAAAATTAGCCGAAGTTTTTCCCTTAATTTGCAACGCCTCATTGCCGGGGAAACTGTTCCTGCCAGTGCTTTCGGGAATAAGCAGCAATTGAACAAGTTGGTGGAAGACCGCGCGATCGTGCGAATGGTAACGGGACGCAACCGTTCGTCTTACCGATGTCCCGATCCGTCGGTACTGCGGAATTATCTGCGCCTTCATTTTGGAATTACAGATCTTGCCGCGTACATCGAATTGCTGGATCGGGATAACCTGGACGGCGAGGATTCACTGCAGGCTACAACCTCAACAAAAATGCTGCGGAAAAAAGGGCTCCAGGGGTTTTTCGTTAAAGCGTTCTCAGCTGAATTGAAGATAGACAGCGCATCGCTCGGCGCATTGCCGAAAGGGGTTGAGTATTTCGTGCATGATCCGAAAGGTTTAAGCATTTCCCCTTCCGCTCTTGTCGTCGGAGTGGAAAATCCGGAGTGTTTTATAAAGGTGAACCGCCTACTGCATCTGTTTCCCCGACAGGAGTTGATATTTGTGTTGAGATATCACAGTAATAGCCCGGTTGAGTGGCTTCTGAATATCGAAAACAACTATCTCCATTTCGGAGACTTCGACCCTGCGGGAATAGCGATCTATTGCAACGAATATCTCAGCCGGTTGGGCGAAGCGCGCTGTAACTTTTGGGTTCCTCCAGAGATCGAAAAGCTAATGACGATTCATGGGCAGGTAGAACTTTTTGATCGGCAGGAGCATCTTTGGCCGCTAAAGGTCAAAATTCAGCAACAAGAGCTCTGTGATTTGATTGATCTCATAACGCGGCTGGGCAAGGGTTTTGAGCAGGAGCATTTGCTTTGATGGCGGAAACGGTTCCGATTTTCTTGTTTTCGGTTTCAAACGCAGGAATTAAATCATATCTTCCGAGGATTGGAAGAGGAAGGTTTGCAATGGCGGATAACGTATATCTTTATTTTGGCAACGATGAGTATTTGGTAGGGCTGAATGCCCGCAAGAAGGTGGATCAGCTGTGCCCGGAAGCGGAGAAGGCGCTTTCGCTGGAAACGATCGACGGCACGGCGGCGAAAATCGACGATGCCGTTGCGGCGATCGACCAATGCCTTGCCGCGTTCCGCACGGTTGGCCTGTTTGGCGGGAAGAAGGTGGTCTGGTTTCGGGATGTATCTTTATTCAAGAATTCCGTGATCATGAAAAACGAGCAGGTTAAGCGTCTGCTTGGAGAGCTGGCATCGGATATCAAGGCGGGTTTGGCTGAAGATCAGTTTCTGATTATGTCTGCACCAGGAATCGACAAACGATCGGCATTCTATAAGGCGCTGAAAGACGTCGGCGAGATTTCCGAATATGATATTCCCGAGCGCGACTACGAAGCACGGCCGGTTGCGCTTAAGCGCGCGATTACGCTCTTCAAGCGCGAGGGCTATACCATTGATGCTGCTGCTGGCGATGCCTTTGTTGATAAGACCGGGTTCGAGACGCGTCAAATCATGAACGAAGTCGAAAAGATGGTTTTGTTTAAGGGCGATGATAAAAAGATCGGACTCGCTGATGTTCAGATTATCACATCCACATCGGGCGAGGCGATTTCATGGGACTTTACCGATGCGGTAGCCGAACGAAGACTCGGCGAGGCTATCCGTATTTTCCGCCAGCTTATTTTTCAAAAGCAATCGGCCATTGGGTTGATTATCCAGATTGAAAGCATGTTCCTGAATATGCTGCGTTTTCGGGAATATATCGATGCGGGCTGGCTACGTATGAATGGCAACCGGATTCAGTGGGCTACCGACCCTGAAATCGACGACTATTTTTCGGCCATGGGCGACGACCCGCGCAAGATGCATTGGTTCCGTGCTTCTAAGCTGGCAGGGCAGGCGACGCCATACTCCTCTAAAGCGCTCGCCGCGCGTAAACGGCTTGTGGTGGATACGCACGAACGGATGATTTCTGAAGGCTCGATCCCGCATGATCTGATGTTCGAAACGCTGCTCGCAAAGCTCTGTACTCCGAAACAGCGGCGACGTTAAGCAGTTTAAAACCGGTCTGAATCTAATTGGTATTCCTTTAAACGATAGGGACCTGCCGGTAATCCATGATGGGTTTCAACCACTGCGGCTCCATTGGCCTGGCGCGCCAATGGCATATAGTTTGGCTTGGCTTTTGTGGCTGCTGCCTGGACCACCGCAACAACGAGATCAGCAATTAGATTTCCTGAAGAGGAGCTCTGGGGTTGATAAACGATTTTCTGATCCGTACTCCAAAGCTCCTGTCCGGTATGCCCATCTTTAAGGACATACTTGAACTCCACGGTAACCGAGGTGGAGAGAACGGCATATTGAGCGTCCCATCGTTCGACGGACACATAAAGTACAGAGTCTGCGCCGAACAATGCGGCCAGGCGGGTTGGATCGGCGCTATGCACCATGTTGGCATCGGCCAGCCCATCTTCTTCCATGACACGCTTAACCATATTGACCGGGAAGACATAGTATCCGCGCTCGGCTACAGGTTGGCTGATGGCGGATAGAAAATAATCCGAGGCTTCGACATCGACGGTATTGTTCACCACCGGAACGATGAGGATTGAATGGGGGTCTGCCGTTCGGAATGCTGAATAGTCATAATCTGACGGTGTGGTTGAAACGCAGCCGTTCAGCAGTATAATCAGGCTTCCAATGCAAAATAGTTGAATGGCTGGCTTCATTGCGAACCTCCGGAAGCGCCTGCTTTGCTGGATGCCTTGTCCGATATTTGAGCGACTTGAATCATGCTGTCCATAAATACGGTCGCTTCGGGCCAAAGCGCTTTTTCTTTATTATAGTATTCGATAGCCCGTGTGTTTTCGCCGCGCCGCATCAGTAGGAAACCATATTCGGCATACAGCCCGGGAGCCATGGGTTTGACGGCCGGATTTTTTCTGCCTTCGTATTCGGTGATGAGCGCGGTCAGATCAACGTACAGCTCTTCATCATCTTTCGGATTCTCGTAGTTCTCATAGAGCCACTGATCATAGTTGCCCCATTCATAGAGATAGGGCGATGTACATCCTGTGAGGAGAAGTAACCCGAGGCTGGGGAATAGAAGTAGGCATTTATTCATGAGGACTCAGGGATTGAAGGGAATGACTTTGGTCGTCGAGCTGCTGAGAAATAGATCCTGCGAAAAAAGCACGTTCCCTCCCGCCGTTCGTATATCGATTGTATGATTTCCGCTTTCGACCATCAAGACGCCGGCCTTCCCGTCGAAGCGATTGGCAAGGCCCATTTTGAGTCCGTCCACATAGAGGAGTGATTCCTCGGGAGCGCCGGAAACTCCGATGGCTGGTCTGGAGTCTTTTTGCTCAATTTTGGCCGTCTGGGGATGGGCGCAGCTCTGGATAAGACCCGCCAGAGCGATGAGGAGTACAAATGAGATGGGTTTCATGGCCTAGTACATAGTAAATCTTAATACTTCGTATACTATCCGATATATGGCAACCTGCTCTCCAACAACCAATGGAGGCAGGCATGGCACCACGCTATAGAGTTACATTGACCCAAGAAGAACGCATTGAGCTCGAAACCCTTTCTACGAAAGGAAGGA
>JAZGFK010000029.1:0-17587 GCA_036479375.1 Pontiella sp.
TTTTTGCCTGCGCCAATGAAGACGCCGGACTCTATTTAGTATATAAATATAATCTCGCTAAGGCTTGGGTTGAAGCGACCAGTGGACGGACACTGCTGATGGATGTTTGCGAGGCCGGAAATCTGAAAGCCGCCCGTTTTCTTATTGAAAAACGTGGTGCCAAAATTCACGCCCAAACCGGCTATAGCGAACTCCAGATCTCCATATTCGGAAGCACTCGGCCTACCGAAGGAAAACTGAGTCCGATTTTTTTTGCGGCTAAAAGCGGAAATCCGGAACTGATTAAATATCTCGTTATTAAAGGTGCGGATGTAAATTCCCGATCCAACTTCGGGGCCACCCCACTGATGCATGCCGTGAGTGGCGGGCATGTTGAAGCGGGTAAAATTCTGATCTCGGCACGTGCCAATGTACATGCAAAAATGGATGTACGGGTCAGTCAGTCCGACATGCGAGGTGTCGGCAATATTGAAGAAATTTTAACCGCGTACCGCCGTGCAAAAACACTCGGTAACCAAGAAATTCTGGACCTGTTGATTAAAGCCGGCGCGCACCGTTAGGAATCGAATGAGCATTTTTTACGAAGAACTTGATTTCCGGCCAACGCCCATTGGCGACCTGATGCTACGGCGGCGGCGCATGCCCCAGTTCGGCGATACCGATATCTACGAAGTAAAACTCGGAGAGGATTTTTTGATGACGAGCCTGTTCCACGAGGCGGAGTCGCAACTTGCTATACTCGGTCTTGGCGCTGTGGAGCATGATAAGCTGGATGTCGTGGTGGGCGGCCTCGGCCTCGGATACACGGGCGCGGAAGTATTGAACGACCCGCGCGTTGCATCACTTGATATTGTGGAATACCTCGAAGGTGTGATTGAATGGCATCAAACGGGACTGGTTCCGCTGGGCAAGATACTGATGGGTGATGCGCGTTGCACAATCGTACACACCGATTTTTTTGCCCGCATGCGCAATGTGCCCATAAAGAAATACGATGCTGTCCTGTTGGATATCGACCACACCCCGACCAACGTGCTGCACCAGACCAATACCCATTTCTATACAGAAGCAGGTCTGCGGGAACTCGCACAACATCTGAAACCTGATGGCGTATTTGCCATGTGGGCTGACGGCGCACCTGAAGACGATTTTACCCGACATTTGGGGCGTGTGTTTCCTAGCGCCCGATCGCATATCATCAAATTCGACAATCCCATCACCGGCGGTTCATCCGTCGGCGCCGTCTATGTGGCCCATTCCGAGCTGTAACTGACTCCTGAGGGCGACCCCCTTAAAACACCTCGTCTTTAATCAATTTACATCGCAATAAACTAAAGACAAGATCGTTAGTTTTCATTAACATCACCCCTTATAGAAGCCGTTACACTGGAGAAACAGGATGAATAGATTAGTTGGATTAATTGTATTACTCGCCATTTCCACGCATGCAGAAAACGGTTACCGAACATTCACAACACCGGATGGTCGGACCCTTAAGGCCAAGATAATTATGTTCGATTCTGCCACCGACAAGGTACAGATTGAGCGGGAAGATAAGAAAAAAGTAACCGTACCCAGCAACTCATTTTCAGAAAAAGACCAAGCCTACATTAAAAAATGGCAGGTTGCACAAACGTTCATGTCGGCGTCCAAGTTCAAACTTGATATCAAACGTAAAGAGGTTAAGTCCTCTAAAAAGCCGATTGAAGTCGATCTTGGAGAAGAAGGTGGTGGTGGCGGACGCCGAGGCGGTGGAGACACAGGAGTCCAGGTTGTTGCGATCGATAAAAATACGCAGTACAAGTACAGTCTGCTGATGGAAAATAAAAGCGATACTCCTTTGAAAAATATCATTCTGGAATATCGTATTTTTTATGAACAACAGAAATCCGTGCTCGATGAAAAAGCCAACAAGAACCGTCCGGAAGATTCTACGCGCCCGGAACAATATACGGCCGTTGACCAAAATAAAATAAAAGATGCCAAAGTCAGGGTTAAACCTATTGATGCCCGCTCAACTCAAGAGCTTGCAACCGCATCCGTTACCCTCCTGAACCGTTCAGCCAGCCGGGAATGGGGCGATAAAATCGACCTGAAAAGCAACCTGATCGGCGCTTGGATCCAATTGACCATGAAGGGGCCGGATGGTGAAGAACTCGTTCGTGAAATTGCTACAGCCAATAGCATCATGAAAAAATATGACTGGGATGCCACACAAGAGGAACCTATCGATGAAAACTCGGTCGAAAAGGAATCTACCAGCGAGGAAACCCCCGATTAAAAATCATAGGCAAGACTGACAATGAGCTGATAGTCATCCTGTTCAGGAACGCTGCCATCCGTCTTGGCCTGCGGTTTTTCGATTCTATCCCAGATAATAGAAACATCGAGATCCAGATCCTTAATCACGTCAAACGATAATTTGGTCAGCATGTGATGTGTATATTGTCCATTGTCTTCATTCAGGATACGCATGCTATAGTCATATAGAAAATCCAGATTCCCTGTAACTTCATGTTCAAAACGAGTACCAAAAGTACCAAAAGGCGAAGTAGACGAATCCTCCTTTCCAACTTCGACCGATAAAAATTTCTGTTCCTGATAACCTACACCAACTCCTAGCAACCACTCTGTTTTTGAAGTATGGATGATATCGTAACCTAATCCGGTTGAAATTGAGTACTGACCATCGATATTCGTAAACGGGTCGCGGAAATATTCTCCGGAGAGCACCTGCCAGTAAAATTTGGCCGTCAGAAACCGATCATAATAACCGTTTAAGCGCTGGTTGTTTGCCGTTTCATCCGCCCCGCTTTCGCTATAATTCGAGATGTAATCTGCCGCAAAACGGGTTGCTGCTGTTCTCCGTTTGATATTGGCCATACTGGTAATGTCAATTGTATCCGTGTTACCTGCACGTGCATTGACCCCGACAGACACCATCCCCGACCAGTAATCTCGTTCGCGCTGTCTGCCGTCCGCAATGGAAATTACCCGAGAACGGGGAATCACAAGATCCTGTTCACTGCGGCGAAGAATAACTTCATCCCCATTGATTTCCAGCATGCCACGAAGAATGTCGGTATCGCGCCGGCCACCTTCACCCTGCATGAACACCGTTTTCATCTGCCGCGTGCGTAGCTGTTTCACATCTTCAAAATCAAACTCCAGCAAATCCAGTTCATCGCTGTCAAACTCCAGCTTATAGTCGTACAGCACTTTGAAGTCGCCCTTCAACCACTCCCCGGATGTCAGCTGTATCCAATCAAAACCTGAGTCGGACGGAGGATAAAAAGCGTCCCATGGGTCTCTGACTTTTTTCGGCTTGGCCTCTTCTTCCGCCTCGGTACGCTTAACAATTTCAGCTACTTCAACCGCTTCCGCAGCCTCATCCGCAGCCGTTGGTTTCTTGGCTTCCTCAACCGTCATCGCTTCTACGGCTTTTGCAACTTCCACATCATTGGTATTCAGGGCAGCGTCTTCCGCAAACACCAAACCCGCCATTAAAAACCAGCATAAAATCAGTCTTCTCATAAATCGAAGTCTCATTGTTATTCGTTATGGTATGGATGCCCGTCCACCACGGTTAATGCCCGATAGAGGCCCTCCAGCAAAACAATACGTGCAACACCGCCAGCCATCACCAGCGAAGAAAGCGCCCAAACGGCGTCCGCCTTCTGCCGAACAGACGTTGCCAAACCGAGGGCCCCGCCGATAACTAAAACAATACGATTTTTCCCAGCCAGCGGATATTCACCAAGACGCGAAGCCTTTAGAAATTCCGCCATTTCAAGCGTTTGGATGCTCGATCCACGCTCGTCGCTGGCGATCAGGTAGTCACCGTCTTTCAGGAATTTTAAAATACGATCCGCTTCAGCACCCTTGGTCTGTTCCGGCGGGCGCGAAGTAACCTTTTCATCTTTATATTCCATTACCTCACAACCAAAAGCCTTAAGCCGCCTAGTATATTCCTCCTGAGCAGCAGCCAGTGCCTTGGGCTTGATCTTTCCTGGAAGCAAAACGCAAATCTTCATGCGCGAATTTATGCCCTATTCCAAGGCTGGAAAAAAGAAAAAGTCGACTTTCAATATTTAGAAGTCGACCGGGGAGTGCCGCTCTCCAGAACGGCATGTGAGGTCAATCTGAGGATCGAACCTGCCCAGTTTTCACACTCCGCTGAAGGCAGAAAACGCACCGTCGACCGGCACGACAATACCGCTGACGAATGAAGCTGCATCGGAAATGAGGTAGTGGATCGTCCCGTAAACTTCATGTTGCTCGCCAAATCGACGGAATGGTGTTTTGGAAATTACCTGCTGACCGCGCTCGGTGTAGGTGCCGTCTTCATTCGTAAGCAGGGCTCGATTCTGGTTGCTGATAAAAAAGCCGGGGGCAATGGCATTCACACGAATTCCATTTCCATATTTCAGTGCCATTTCGGTAGCCATCCAGCGAGTGAAATTATCGATCGCGGCTTTCGCATTGGAATAGCCTAATACGCGCGTGAGTGCCTGAGGGGATGACATCGATGAAAAATTGATCACGCATCCGGATCCTTGTTTCTTGAACGCCTTTGCAAAGGTCATGGTTGGCAGCACGGTTCCCTTGAGATTGAGATCGAGCACCTTGGTGTAGTCGTCCATCTTCAGCTCAAATACATCCTGATCCGGACCAATGGTTGCTCCGGGCATGTTTCCGCCGGCCCCGTTAATGAGTACATCGACCCGCCCGCAGGTAGCCAGCGTTTGTTCGAGCGCATTTTCCAACGCTTCCTGATTCAGCACATCGCATAAGAATCCGCAGCATTTGTCTGATATTTTTTTTGCCTGCTCAACCAGACCGTCGAGCCTCTCCTGCCGGCGGTCAAGATATACAATATAGGCCCCTTGCTTCTGCAGATAGGTTGCTGCGCCTCCAGCCAGAATGCCTGCTGATCCGGTAATGGCGATTACCTTGTCTGTAATATCAAAAAGATCGTTCATAAAATTAGCTCCGTATAGTTACTCAAAGGTTTGAGATAACAACAAATGTTGGTATTTTCAGCAAGAAATAAGTACAAGAGTGTTTTTTACTCCGTGGGCAGATGCATCAGTGTAATGCCATCAAAGAAGCTAGGTTGACCTTCTGTCACCAGGCCCACCTGGGAGGGTGGCCATTTTTCGTCGATCGTAACCATCGGGCGACCATTGAGTTCAATGATAACCTGATTTTCAAGTTTCACACATCGGAAAAAATAGCTCGATTCAACCTCGACGGTAACCAGTGTTTCCTGAGGCCGAGACATGGTATCGGACTCTATGGTGTCGTCGCCGATTTCTTCATCATCCCCCAACTCCTCACCCGGCGTGTAATCGCGGATGTAGCGCCCCGTTCTTGAATTGACCACAACGGAAGACGGTACAAATAGGCCAAAGCCGACATAGTTAGCCGTTTCGGGACGAATGGAGACATGATTTTGCACGGCCGGCTTTTGCTGTACAGGTTTCGGTTCGTCGGCATCATAAAAGCGTCCGTCCTCCCAAAGGTTGGGCTCCCGTCCCCGATCAAGCTTGGCATAGCGCACGATCATGTCATCAGCCGGTACATAAAATTCCTGCTGTAAATGATCGAAATCTCCTTCCAGCCATCGGATATCCAGAGCCGAAATAATAGACTCTGACCGCAGACCGTAAACCCAGGATGTTACATCACGATACGACGTGGTTTTATCATACAGATGCCGGCGAGGTATTCGGTGACGCAGACTCTTTCTAACGGTTTTGATATCCCGTCCGTTCCGCTTACCGGTAACCACCAGTTCACGGGAGCGGGTATCGATCATCGCCTTGAGATAATTATCCTGATCGGCGAAGACAGGAAAGACGCCGTAGAGCCGTTCATCGCCCTCTTCCAACTGCCTTGTTTGAACATTTACCGTAAATTCATATTCTTCAAGCAGATCACCTTTGAATGCACGGCCAATTGTTGAATGCGAGCGTTGCTCCAGTCCCAGATCCCGATGCTGACTCCAGTCGCCGCCCGATGGAGTCCCGTCGTGAGCAGATTTCCATCCGTTAATATATTCATCGTGCTCGTCCCATCCGATGGTGAAGATAACGCCACCAAATTCTGCATTCGAGTTGTTGCAGTAGAATCCGGGAACACCAGGGTCGGTAATTCGGGTGATAATCGGTTTGCCGGGAAGCAAATCTATCTCATCGAGCGAAACATCAAAATAACTGCCATTTTTTCTTATTCTCAAACGGTGCAGCGGGGTTTCCACCTGTTTAACTCCCGGTGGTTTTTCCAAGAAACGGAATGCCTTCGGCAATTTAAAGCGCTGCGGCGACAGGTTTCCGGGTTCGATATGATATTCCCATGTGCGAGCAGATGGATTGAAACTGATCACAAGATCATGTTCCCCGTCGCTCCAGGCAATCACTCCGACATCTCCTTTACCGGACTCTGGAAATCGGATCCCTGTTTCAAATAGATAATTTTCCACTGGCTCTCGGTTCAGATAAGCTTTCGCAGCGCCCTTCGAAGCACTCTGCCGCAAGGCTCCATCCATCGACACCCATTGCCCTCCGTCAAAACCCCACCGTTCTGCCCATTCGGTACTTTCTCCATCAGGAAAGTTATCAACGAACGTCGGTTTGGCAGGCGGTGGATGATAACCGGTTGTTTCAGCGGTCGTAGGTCCGTCGATCACCAGCTCATCGTCATAGAAGAACACCCGGTCAAGTCCGGTTCCGGGTACACCGTTCCACCAGGCTTGATAGCCTATCCAGTGTTCAAATCCATTCGGTCCAATCATGAGGCGTGGGTTACTAACCCCATAGACGGTCGGTTCAATTTCTTCGTCACCTGCATCATATAGCCCGAAGTCGAGAAAGCGGTAGATTGCTCCTTTGGGCATCACGGATCGTACTGCAATCACATTATCCTCATCGCGGACAACATCCATGGCGGCTTCTGAGATATCAAAATTACTGTATGAAATGCTCGGATTGGTTGTTTCGAATACATTTTTGCCATTGATGAAAACCTGCACAGCCCCTTCGTGGCGTATATTCAGCACCATCTTTTCGGGTTTGCCTTTGGGGAGATCAAATTCTCTGCGTACCCAGATCTGATCCTCCTTCCATTTCGTACGGCAGGCATGCAGTTGCGTGCCATTAATCTCTGACGGAAAACCAAATCCACCGTCTCCGGTGCGCCAGCCCGAAAGTTTTACGTCAGGAAGGTTCCAGTCCTTTTCCGGATGCTTGGTCGTGTAGCGCCCCTCCCATTTCGCATATTCGCCAGACGGCAGTAATACGGCATACGTATTGGCCAGACGGTCGGCATTGCGAACCAATGTTGGTTCAGCCAGTTTATCTGTGTTGCTGAAGCGGAGCGGGTTTTCATTCACAGCAATGCCGATTTCCCGGAAGCCCGTTCTTGGGCTCGGGTTGTTCGCGGCATAGAGGAGATAATAATTATTTCGATAGTATACAATTTCCGGTTCCCCTAAATCGGCGCTGTCCAGCGAATCCCACATACCCCGACGGCCATCCATCAGCAGCTTGGGTTTATCGAGCGTTTTCCAGGGTGCTCCATAGCGTTGAAACCAGATTTCCCCTTCCTTCTTGCTGCCCACCCGGCGATTCACCGAAAAGAGTGCACCGCTGCCATCCTGGTAGAGCCGCATCTCCTCGCCCGAAAGTCCAGACTTCCGAATTTTGGAAAATGGTTTCAGGAGATCATCGGAAACACCAAATCCGCGACCTTGAGCATAAAGGTAAAAAAGACCGTTTCGATTAATCAGCTCATATGGGCCCTCAACCGTTTCAGGCAGTACGGACACCGGTGTTCCCCAGTGCAACAGGTCATCTGAAACCAACATCTGTCCATTGGTCTCCGCACCCATGCCATAGTATACCCCATTATAGCGAACCACGGAACCATCGAGTGGGACATCGATGGGGTTATCCACGGCATGCGTCCCAATGGCGGCAGATACCAGAACCAGCCAGCAAACGCATAACCTCTTGATGCCACAAGTCATATAATCTCCAAAATTACAAACGGCTCAGCACTCTCTAGAAGTGGACTATCCCTCATAAAGACCTAAAAATCCAGCCGATTATTGCAGAGCGAACCATTTCTCTATACTCGCGTATAGCGATTGAGCACCTTTCCTGCAAATGATGACTAAAATTAAATGGCTGTATCTGCTTACGGGATTTCTGCTGTTCGGCGGGTATGCGATCGGCTACCGAATTGACAACCTCTACTTCCGGTGTATCGGAGGCATCCTCTGCCTGAGCAGGCTCTTTACCGTACTGCGCATTCCGGTTTGCAAAACCGGAACTATGAATCATTAAAGTAGGTCCATAAAGAATCATTCAATGCGTCTAATACGAAAATGAACACCCATTTACTCATCCCTCGAACAGTAGAACTAATACTGAGTATTACTCTCGGATCGTTCGGTGCCGAACAACCAATTTCAATTCCAGCATCAGCGGATACACACCATATATTTATAGAAAATATTCAGCCTATAATGGAACGCTATTGTATTAAATGCCATGGCGAAAAAAGGCAATACGGGGGGATGCATTTCGACGAACTGGATGGAGACCTCGTCCTCGGACCAGATGCCGAAGCATGGCATTCAGCGCTCGATATGATCAATGCGGGAGATCTGCCTCAGGAATACGAAGATCAACTCTCCGAGCAGGAGCGACAAACGGTGGTAAACTGGATTACCGACCAGTTGAAACGGACAAAAAAATCACAGCGAAATACGCCGAGCGGAAGTATACGTCGTTTAACGCAGGCACAATACACGCACTCCCTGAATGACCTTTATGATGGCAAGAGAAGACGGCATGGGGTTCGGTGACCGTTTTCCCAGTCTGGCGCTGGGAATCAAAAAGGTCATCACAGGATTTCGCATGATAAATCGAAAGACCACTGGCAGGAATGGGGACAGTATGACCAATGGCTGACCAGTCAATATGCCTATTTTATCGAACGCATGCAGAATACATCCGATGAGTTCGGCCCGCTGCTTGATAATACTTTATGCCTTTATGGAAGCGCATGCAGCACAACACATAATGCGAGGAACTATCCATTGGTGCTTGCCGGTGGTCGTAACATGGGGTGAATCATGGTTCATATACCGTTTATGAAGAAAAGCACGTACCCCTTTCAAACCTATATGTAAGCATGCTGAATGCAGCGGGAATTCCAGTCACTTCTTTTTCAGATAGCAAAGGAGTACTTCCAGGCAACCTGTTCGGGTAATTACGGTACGATGGGTACCCTCTTGCAGATAAACGTAGGTATTATCATAACTCGAAATAGGTTTTAATCCCCTCGAGCACGCTGGAGACCGCGACGGAAGAAAGAATCAACCCCATGATACGACTAATGATGCTTGCCCCGCTGTTCCCGATGAACCGATGTATCAATGTGGATGCAAACAAAACCACCAGAACAAGCAACAAGACCAGAAACATAATCCCCGTTGTTTGAACCTGTTCGAACAGACTATAGCGATGATTTTCCGTAAGCAGTACAGCCGCGAGCATGGCTCCCGGACTCGCAATGGAAGGAACCGCCAAGGGAAAGACCGCTTTTTCGGTACCGTTTTCCGTAAGCTTTAATTCTTCTTCCGGTTTGCTCTCCCCGAATATCATGGAAAGCGCAAAAAGAAAAAGAACAATGCCCCCTGCAATTTGAAAGGCAGACAACGGAATCTTAATCGACGTAAGAATCAGCTCTCCAGCAATCACAAAGAAAAGCAGAACCACGGCCGAAATCAATGTTGCCCGAAGCGCAATTTTACGCTTCATAGCGGCATCATGCCCTCGCGTTACCGCAATGAATACCGGTACGGTTCCGATCGGATCGATTACCGCAAAGAAAAAGACAAAGGTGGAAATGAAATCAATCATGCGTTTTATATACGCACAAATCCGTTAAAGCTTACCAGAACAAATCAACGCGACTCCTGATCCCGCACCATAGGGACAAAACGGACATAAAGATCGGGCATCTCGAGAAAGGTACCGCCCATTTTTTCCAGAACCACCAGCTGCTGCACAGAGGAACCAACGGGAAGAATCATTCGGCCGCCGTCCTTGAGTTGTTTAACCAGTTCATCAGGAATTTCAGTCGGCGCACACGTGACAATGATCGCATCGAACGGGGCATGTTCCGACCAGTCTTTATATCCATCGCCCGTCTTAACCTGTACCGAAGCATATCCTTCGGCGGTGAGTACGGTGCGGGCATGGTCTGCGAGTTCAGGTATAATCTCGACGCTGAAAACTTCGACCCCGAGTTCGGCCAGCACGGCGGCCTGATAGCCCGATCCGGTGCCGATTTCCAGAATTTTTAATCCCGGGCTCACCGCAATGCGCTGGGTCATATAGGCCACAATGAACGGCTGGGAAATCGTCTGGCCATGCCCGACTGGACAAGGGTGGTCGCCGTACGCATCGGCACGATCCCGTAGCTCATGGGGAATGTATACGTGCCGTCGAACCGTGCTCATGGCGTCGATAACACGCTCGTCCTTAATGCCGCGTTCCCTAAGGACAGCAATCATGTTCTCACGATCGGCTTCCATCGAATCCTCCTCGCCGAGGGCGACAGGAATTAGCCGCAACAGAACGCAAAGAACACAAAATAAAGCCCGTATTGCTTTTGCGGTTCTCGGCGTTCTTTCGCGGCCATTACTTCTGCTGTTTGGCCACCACGCTGTTGACCTTGTCTTCAAGCGACTGCTCCCGGTCATTGCGGGTTCCCAACTTAATGTTGGTGTGGATCCGGGGTGCGCCCATGCCATGCACTTTTTCGTGGCACTCCTTGATCGCGGCGAAAACCTCGCCCCACTCGCCTTCGATGTTCGTTCCATTGGCATGAAGCGCCGTTTTCAGGCCAAAGCGGTTAAGCACTTCTTCGCAGGCTGCCACATACTTCGAAAGCGATATGCCCACACCAATTGGAACCACGGTTAAATCGACGATAACTTTCATGTCTGTATCTCCTGCTGTTGGATAACAGCCTTTTGCCATCTTCTAACCGAATTGACCAGAAAAACCTCATCGGCGTCCTTTAAATCCTCGACCAAAATAATCCCTTCTTCGATCTCGCCAGACTTCAGCAAGTGCTCACGGAATGTACCGGCCAACAAACCGCATTCCACAGGAGGGGTAATCAATCGGCCGTTTTTACGAATGACCACATTCGCAATGCAGCTTTCTGTAACCTCACCTTCTTCATTCCAGAGAATCACATCATCGCAATCAGAATGTTCCGATTGGGCCCGTTCATAAACGATCCGGTGAGTCGTCTTATGGAAAAGAAAGGCATTCTGCGAATTAACCGGTTCTTTCGCCAATGCAATCTTGGAAACGGTCTCTTCAGCACGGTTCAGCGGGACCGTCTGAATCTCAAAACTCCCATCTCTTGAAACCAGCAGACGCATCCGATGCGGAATATTTTCCAGTCCCTCGGCCGCATCTTCCAATGCCTGAAAAACCGCATACGCATCCATCGGAATATCAAAATAGGCTGCTGACTTACCAAACCGTTGCATGTGCTCGTTCAGTAAGTAAATGCCCGACTCCGGCTCCCACAACATCGTTTCTAATAATTGAAAATCCGGGCGGGGTTGCGTCAGCACACGCGCCTTCGTTAAGGTTTCTTCATATTCCGATTCCGCATCCGAATCCCAGACGATTCCTCCACCCACGCCGAACTCCAAAGAACCCATTTTCTGATCAATCAATGCCGTCCGGATCGCCACATTAAAGCAGGCTTCGCCCTGAGGGGTGATGAACCCGATGCTTCCCGTATAAATTTTTCGCGGGGACGTTTCCAATTCCCTAATAATCTCCATCGTTTTCGTCTTAGGCGCACCGGTAATGGATGCACAGGGAAAGAGCGCACGTATCGTCGAAGCGACGCCTTCGTCGCTTTTCCCCTGAACAGTAGAAGTCATCTGCCAAACCGTCGGATATTTTTCAACGTCATACGTACTAACGGTCTCGACACTGCCCGGTTCAGCAATGCGGCCGATATCGTTGCGGATCATATCGACGATCATAATGTTTTCCGCCCGGTCCTTTTCCGATGTGCTGAGTGCGGCCGACTGCTTCCAATCTTCGGAAAACGTGCGGCCGCGTTTGGCTGTACCCTTCATCGGGCGGGCGGTAATTTTTCCATTGCTCAGATTAAAGAACAGCTCCGGCGATGCAGAGCAGACCGCAAAATCCTCAGTTTCAATATAGGCCGCATGCTCGGTTCGCTGGCCCTTTACCAACTCATAGAAAAAGGTCCAGGCATCACCTGAGAAATCCGCATGCAACCGATAGGTATAATTCACCTGATAGGTTGCACCCTCGGCGATCCGCTCCTTGATCTCGCCAAGGGCCGTAACAAATTCATCCTTGGAAACCGACGGCTTGAGTTCGCCCATTTTAAATGTAGCGGCAGGCGCCTCTTCAATTTTCTCCAGAACCTCCGGGGCCTGAAACAGGCCGAGGCATAGCAACGGAAAGGTGGCCGCAGGGTGCGTGGTTAGTGCCGCATCAAATGCCGGTGCCGCCTCGTAGGAAATGAATCCGGCAGCAAACAACCCGGACTCCTCCGCTTCGCGCAGCATAGGTTGCACGTCGTCCAGGGAATCCGCCCGCAGCACCTTTACCGGCTCACTGAAATGGAGCCACCGCCCCGCATGTTTCAAAACCACCTTCACTCAGCGTCGGCTCCATACGTTGGAGGTTCTTCAGCGACTCGTATTTCAGGCCGAGCCAGCGCATACAGCTCCAAATAAGCAGCATTCGCCTCATCCAACCATGAGAGCCGCTGATCCGGCGTCATGGTCGAAAACTCGGTATGCCCATCAAAATCAACCTTCGAGGTCTTCTTTAAAATTTCCTGAATTTTATCATTCATCCTTCAACAGTCTCTTTAAAACCACGATGTCGATTTGATCTTTGTCACGCGGAGGATCGATTGATTCCTTCAACTCAAGCAACTTTGAAATACTGGCGATCTTAATCAACCGGCCGTCCAACTCGACTGGCTGGCTGTCTTTACTCATCACCTCAAACGACAGGTCATCGGTTAGAAACATGTCCACGTGTTTTCTGGAATCATCCAAATCTATAAATGTAAAAACCAACGCACTTTTTTCTTCCACAATCATTTTCCGAAAACCGGGTTCCAGCAAGGCTTCCGGAGGAACAGGAACGCGAGGAATCAATCCCAGTTGATGCATAATGGCGATGAATTGTTCTAGATTACTGTCATCCAAGTTAACCGATACATCCAGGTTCAAAGTAAATCGCTCCACACCATGCAATACACAGGCAACACCACCGCCAATGACAAAATCAACACCGGCATCAGCTAGGGCAATGATAATTTTCCTCAAGTGAGTCATGCCGATTTCTTATCATAGACCTAAACAGCAAACAACTAACCCGAAAGGATAATTATAAGCACACCGATCATAATTCCCAGCAGGACCCAGGCTTTCTTTCGGTTGTTCACTTCCTTAAAGAGCACGGCCCCGATGAAGAATGAAACCAGTACACTGCAACGGCGAAGCACCGACATAATCACAATCAGCGCATCTGGATCGCCGACCCCGATAAAATAGACACAATCGGCGATGGCCAGAAAAATTCCAATCAGGGGGATCGACCGGCGCCATGCCCTGCAACTGAATCAGCCATTTATCAAATAACGTGCTGCTCGTTCCGATCAGCGTCGCAATAAAGATTAGGCCAACCCACTTACTTCGATGGAAATGAATGCCCTCCTCGCGACCGAGCAGCGAAAAGGCAAAGTAGCAAACAAAGATAATGCCCATTCCACCCCACTGAAGCGGGGCGGGCTGTTCGTGAAATAGGACAATCGCACCGACCAGCGTCCAGACCGGCCCGGACGCGCGGATCGGCGAAACAATCGAGATCGGCAAATGCTTCAGCGCAAAATAAGCGCAAATCCATGAGGTTCCAACAATCAGCGCCTTGATCACCATATAGCCGTGCCATTGAGCTGACATTGGCGCTGCGTACAAGCCGATCTAGGCCATGAACTCCGGGGCTATCCGTGAACCTAGAAGAACGGGAATCATCAGGGAAACACTCGCAAGGTTTGCGAAAAAGAGCGTTGGCAATACTGCATTATCCGTCACCGCATGTTTCTTGCAGAGGTCGTATACCCCCAGAAACAACATCGATATAAGTCCCAGCCAAATCCACATAAAGAGCCATTATCCACTGGCGAATCTCCGTATATTTCCAGCTGGAGTGGCGAACAATAGCGGCTTGCGTTTGGTTTTTAAATTAAATACTGTCCGTGCCTTTTGAATGAGGAACGGTAGTATCGTTCCGGTTAAGGGTTATTAGTTATTGGTTCGTAAAACGATACCAGCTGGGATGTATTTCCCACTAATAATCCAATAACGATTAACCGTCGTAAAACGGTGTTTTTGCGACACGGAGAACGAGTTATGAAAACTGGACTTATTGGATGGCGCGGCATGGTTGGATCCGTGCTGATGGAGCGCATGCGCGCGGAAAAAGATTTTAAGCATCTTGATCCCATCTTCTTTACCACCTCTCAGGCGGGACAGGCCGCGCCCAACGTCGGCAAGGGCGAATCCACCCTGCTCGACGCCTTCGATATTGATGCGCTAATGCAAATGGACGCCATCATTACCTGCCAGGGCGGCAGCTACACCGAAAAGGTGCACCCCGAACTTCGCGCCAAAGGCTGGAATGGCTATTGGATCGACGCGGCCTCCACCCTGCGCATGGCGGAACAAGCCACCATCATTTTGGATCCTGTCAACAGTCCGGTCATCGACCAGGCCTTGGCCGATGGAAAAAAAGATTTCATCGGCGGAAACTGCACCGTCAGCCTGATGCTCATGGCCATCGGCGGTCTCTTCAAGGCCGGTCTTGTGGAATGGGTTTCCTCCATGACCTACCAGGCGGCCTCCGGCGCCGGTGCCCAGAATATGCGCGAGCTACTTGCCCAGAAAGGACACCTGTTTGAGGCCGCGGTCGAGGAACTGAAGAATCCCGCATCCGCAATTCTGGAAATCGACCGCAAGGTCAGCGAAGCCCTGCGCAGCGACAACTTTCCGACCGAACAGTTCGGTGCTCCGCTGGCGGGCTCCCTGATTCCGTGGATCGATAAAGCCGTTGATGACGGCCAGACCAAGGAAGAGTGGAAGGCTTATGTGGAAACCAACAAGATTCTGCAGAACGATCCTCTGATTCCGATCGATGGCACCTGTGTCCGTATCGGTGCAATGCGCTCGCACAGTCAGGCGCTGACCATCAAGCTGACCAAGGATGTATCTATTTCACAAATTGAGGATATTCTGCGCGGCGACAACGAATGGATCGACATGGTACCGAACAACAAGGAAGACACCCTTGCCCGTCTGACCCCCGCAGCCATCTCGGGAACCCTGACCGTACCGGTCGGCCGGTTGCGCAAGATGAAGATGGGGCCTGAATACCTGAACGCCTTCACCGTCGGCGACCAACTCCTCTGGGGCGCCGCCGAACCCCTGCGCCGGATGCTGCGCATCCTACAGGAAAAATAAAACGTCCAATCATTGAAACTAGAAAACCCCGCGATACAGATCGCTGGGTTTTTCGTGTCCGGATCGATTTCGGGTTTAAACGTTCTGTAGCGTTTTTGAATGCATTAACTGCATTCCAACATTTCGATCTCGGTACCCACTAAATCTTCACTAATGATCAACTGACATGAAAGCCGTATATTTTCATCTTCATACCCAATTCTAGAAAGTGTCACCGGTTCATTTCTCTCTTTTTTAAGCGAATTTCCAGTTAGACCATTGATTCGTATTACACACGTGGCACATCGCCCCATTCCTCCACACTCACCAAATTCATCTAGCGATACCTTATCTCTCAACAAACACATGAGATTCCTATATTCACCGACATACGTATCTACGGCCTGTTTAGAATTATTTATTATAACCGAAAATTTTATATTGTTTTTCATCGTTTTAAAATGGGTCGCTAAGATTGTCGTCAGATTGGTAGAACATCGTTTTTCAGGCACATGAGTACGCGCCATTGGAGATCGGTATAACAACCAATTTCATGATGAACGCTCTAGTAACCGTTTAGACTCAGAACATCTTCTCAGCGTTCAGCTCGCCGACTACGCTTTTGACCACCTTCTGAATATTCTTCATGGGAGAGTCCCCATCGAAAACTTCGTTTCTTCCGGACCAAACCGGCTTCTGCGACGGTACATCAAAGAGATTCGTTTCAATTTCATAGATGGTTGAATTGCTCACCAGAGCCATATTCGGATTCAAGGAATAACTCATCCCGTATCCCCCCCAGTACCCCCCTCGATAGCCACCCATATTCGGTGTTGCGGTATATCCCGTTGCGATCAACTGTTGGCGGTCGTCTGCCGACAACACACTTGTCACAATAATACTGTCGAATTTATTACTGAGCACCAGAGCGGTTAACTCGTCCTCCGTCATCTCGTCTGCCGACGGGCAGAGTCGATGCAATGATTGTGCGTCAACTCCGTTAGCCACCAATTGATCCACCAGCTGCGATTCAAACTGATTGATCCTGAATTCACTTTCGACCATCGCTATGACAACCGTTTTACCCAATTTCCGCTCTGAAAACTCAGGATTAACCCAAGAACTATTCCTCCCTGACATGCAGGAAGTGAGAAGGCAGGCGAACACAGCCGCCGCGGATAGTGTGAAAATCGTCTTTTTCATAGGAGATCCTTTTAATCGTTAGTAGTAGTGTAAAGGTATGTCGAATTTACAGGCATTGAAAACGAAAAACCCCGAGATGTATATCACGGGGCTTTCACAGTTCAATGTACGAGTCCGGATTAAACTCCGTGTAGCGTTTCAAAGACGCGGTTGCAAATCTGATCTTTCATGACATCCCAGAGGCGCTTGGGTGTGGCCCAGTGATACGCCAGGAAGATAACAAAACACACCATCGCCCTGGGTGATCTCCAAAGCCCCAAAGACATAGCTCCAATCAAATTTCTGCTGCACGGGTTTCACCACGCGTTTCCCCTTAAGCCCCCAGAAACGACGCTGAATCGAATGTAATCCGTAACGTGCCTCATCCTGCACCCAGACCTTTACGCGGCTACCTTTAGCAATATTCAGATCGCAAAGGGTTTGATAAAAGTGCTCTTTAAAGTCCACGGCCTCGGGCGCGTTTTTCTTACATATGTACGGGACGCGGCACCTTAAGCGCCCCTGCGAGCTTTCCCAGCCAGTAATACAAATCCGAGATAGAGCGCTCGATGTTATACTCTTTTTTAAGCCAATCTCTTGCTTGGGAAGCGGTACGCCAACTGCCTTTCTTCAATTCAGCCTTTATCGCTGCTTGGATTTCCGCGTCACTCAGAGGACTGGGTCGCCCTCCTCCGCGCCCCTGACGGGTATAAAAGGATTCAATTGCATCCGATTGGAATTTTGAAATCCAATCCTGTATGGCCGTTTTCGATCGTCCCAGAAGATCCGCGATCTCCTGATAGGTGTGCT
>JAZGFK010000030.1:0-71391 GCA_036479375.1 Pontiella sp.
TTCCGGGCTCTTTCCGAACGAGGCCTCGCTACTCAGGCTTGTCAGTGCAATTTTAATGGAAGTAAGCGAAGAATGGGAATCGGCCGAAAAGGCCTACTTAAAAATGAAGACTGACTGATGCGCCTATTTGAAATTACAGAAAGTGTGTTGCTCTATCCACGAACTTGATACCCGCATCTTCGCAGGCATGCGCCAGCCAGAAACATACAAAGCAACTCTCGCACGTCACCGTCAGATCATCCTTGTACGGCTCCACCAGCTTCAGGAAAAATGCAAAGTCGTTATTGTCGGATATTTCGATGCACCAGAATATTCCCACCCAGATCCATCAAGCAGATGTACATTTGCCTCGTATGCAGATCAATTCCGCAGTTGTATTCCGTCGTTGTTTTGTAATACTTCATCCATGCCTTCTTCGATTCGTTGCCAATTGGAGACGCCATCCTCGGGTGGTCAGCCGTATTGCTTGGCCAGGAGGAGGCACCTATAATTTTAGCTTAAGGAAATATCAGCCCTTTCGGAAGGGTTTAGATGAGTATCAAGGGGCTTGAGGCTATCGTGAAAACGCCGGTTGATCCGGTCAGCGTCATTTCCACTCAGCCTCACCCATAACGTTAAAAAAACCGGAGGCCTCTACGGCACACCGGGATTTATATATTCAGTCCGTTGTGTTTGGATCAGATTGCAAACCCGCCCAGAAGTAGAACGATCAGCGTTAGTACGCATACACCGCATAGCCCCATCGAGAACCACGGACGCGGTGCGCCATCGACTTTGCGGCGCCCCATTTTGGAATAGGTCGACAAAGCTGCGAGGGAAAATGTAATTGCTAAAACGAGCAGGAAGGCGGCTTGGTTCTGGGCCGCGTGATCCACGCGGCTTCCGGCAGGCCCAACCAGCGGAAGAATCATACACAGAAAGAAAAAGGACAGTCCTGACATGACCGCTAACGTGGTTCCCGTGTTGGGTTTAAAGATCTGACCGTATTCGTATTTCTCAGTTTGTTCCATATTGATCTCAATTAGTTGGATATATTCAGCACAAAATATAGATGGGAATGTTCTCTTGTGGAAGTAAAAAAGGCAGATTGCCCACGGTTCCGGCCCGGCTAAAGCCGGCAGATAAGAAGCGTCAAACCGCATTGATTGCTTTGACTTTGTCGCGGTGGTTCGACTAGATTCGTAAGGTTCATGAACAGTATATAATCCACTACGCAGTGCCGAGGGGATATGGAAGTACAGAAAAATAAAAAAAGAATTGTCAATTCGAGCGCTGCTCTGATGAGTATTGCGCTACATGTGGTTTTCATTCTTGTTGCAGGCGGCATGGTTGCAATGAAGTTCTACAAGGATAAGGGCGCTAATTTCCAGGTTGAGGAACAAAAACCAAAGCTTGAGCGCCGAAAACTACAAATGCCGGTCAAGACGCAGCCGTTCATTGAGCAGATGTCTAAACCGAAATTGCAGACCACTTCGCGCATAACGGCCAACGCGCCGCAAATGGTTAATATCCCCGAGCAGGGCGAATACGTTAAAATGGCACCGATGCCGACCTTCAAAGGTGGATATACTAATTTTGTCCAGATGGACCGTACGCTTGAGTTTAATTCCAAATACCGCGATGTGTCTTTCGGCATTTCGGCCGTCGATTTTTTCGGCACACGCGGCAAGGCAGAAAAAGTGGTGGTGGTGGTCGATGCGTCTAAGTCGATGCTGTACGATGATCGGGGCGGCATCGAGTCGTACCAGATGGTTCATGAAGATCTCCGCGAAGTGATCGAAACCATGCGCTCGGCCACACTTTTTAATGTTGTCCTTTTCGATGGAGAGGACGTTGCCCGTTTTAACCCCGGTCTGGTTCCTGCAACGCCGACCGCAAAAACCAATGTGCTCAGTTGGATTGGCGGAATCAATACCAACCTTGCCCTCGTTGGTCTCCCCGACGGTTTCGCGAAATACACCCCCAAACGCGACTATGACATTCCAATGGCTAACAACGATATGACCGGTTGGATTAAAGGCTTCCAAGCGGCCATCGAACTCAAACCGGAAATCATATTCGTACTCAGCGCGGATTGGGGTAACGTGACTTCCATGGACTACGGGATCTCCTACTTCCTTAAAAAAGACGCATTCAAGGAATACCAGAAAAAGCGAATCGAATATTTCCTGAAAGACGATGATTTTAAGGAAGAGTGGGAAGGCTACCTTTCTGAATTTGATGAACTGCGTACGATTTCTTTTAAAATGCTGGAGCTGGAAAATCAGGCACGAATGGAAGCCGAAATGCAGCCCAAGGTTGTACGCGACTGGGATGAGATTCTATACCAAAACGATGTAGAACTTCCTCTTCAGCTCATGGCCGAGAACCAGATCGAGGTAGGCATGATGCCCTCCGCAACACGGTATACACTCGATGAAGTGCTTGAATCATTTTTTGTGATCGTGATGGATAACTATCGCCAGCTCGGTTTTCCCAGAATTAATTTTGTGATGCTCAAAGGCGACGGTGCTACAACCGACGCGGAAGCGACGGCTTCTATGATGACCTCCCAGACCAAGTTCGCAAACTTGACTAAAATGGTCGGCGGCCGATTTCGCTTCCTCAAGGGTATGCCCAAAATTGATAACCTGTTGAATCAAACCGTTGACGAGGTCCTTGATGCAATTGAAGCGGAAAGTATGGAGGAACTATAATGAAAATTCTCCGCCTGTATCTGGCTGTTCTCTCCCTGCTTGCTGTTTCCGGTATGGCTCAGGAAACCCATATATTTTCCAATGCGGATGGGAAAACGCTTGAAGACCGGATTCTGAAATTTAACTTTGAAGAACGCGTTGTGACGCTCGATAATAACGGCAACGTCGGGCTGGACAATTTCAGCGAGGCCGATCAGGCGTACATTCTGCATTGGAATCAGGTCGCAGGATTTAAATCCACGATGCGCTTTAAGATGGCTATAAAGAAAGATAACTGGGCCGGGATGAAGCACGAACAGAACGTAACCCCATACTTCCTGGAAGCCGTCCAGATTCCAGGAAAAAAGACCCCGAATCATAATATTATCATTGTCGATGAATACGAAGAATACAACGCGATCTATCTCGAAGCGGAAGGCTATTCCATTACCCTTCGGAATCAGAACTTTTTCCCATTGGAGAATCTGGTGGTGGAAAGTAAGATTTTCTACGAGCAGGAACAGTATATCATCACCGACAGCCTGTTTGTCAGTTCCGAACGGGAATACAACGAAACCGTTACCACCAATAAAGTACGTTTTCTCTCTGAAACGATTCCGATCATCATTCCGCGCGAAGAAGTGGTAATGAATTCAGAGTGTGCCATTCTCGTGGATCATCAGGTTGAGCGAAACTCTCTCATTTCCGAAGCGGAAGCTGAAGAGGGAGAAGAAGAGGACGAGGAAGACCTGGAAACTGTACTCGAAGGATTTGGCGACTGGGATGACCATGCCCGACGCCGTAAAGGTAAGGTAACCGGTGTCTGGTTCCGGATCGGCATAAAAGGTTTAAACGGGGAAATGACCTGGCGGGAAATCACTTCACCCTCCTCTCTTTCCCGCAAGGTATCTTGGGATCCAGAACCGATCGAAACTGAATCGCTCTAACGTTGCTTCTGATCCGGCAAACCCATTCCAACCATTGAGTTGAATATAACCACGAAGTTGGAGAAGACCATTCCAACGGCGCAGTATTTCGGAGAAAGCCACCCCACACCGGCAAGGAACATGCCGACCATGTTATAGAGGAAGGCCCATCCATAGTTCAGCCGGATCTTGCGCCGAACCTTGCGCTGCATAAAAGGGAGATCCCGGAGTTTCCCAATCTCAGGCACCATAAACACGGCATCCGCACTCATCTTGGCCGGAATCTGACCGGAGAAAACAGCAAGACCAAAGTCGGCCGCAGCCAGTGCCTGTGCATCGTTTATGCCATCACCGACCATCATAACCGCATGGCCTTCCTCCTGGAGTCTGGCGATCTGTTGCTGCTTTTCCCCGCTGCCCATTTCGCCCATGAAGTCTTTAATGCCCAGCTCGCCGGCGACTTGCTTAACAACCGCCTTTCGATCGCCGGATAAAATATAGGGTTTAACACCTCGGGCCTGCAGATCGGCTACAAGCTGTTTTGACTCCTCTCTGATCGTGTCTTTTAAGCCAACCATCAGATAGCACTGGTCGGCATCCCCGAACAGAACGATGGTGGATTCTTTTAAATCGGGCGGAATTCCAATGGTTGGAAATAGTTCTGGACTGCCCGCCATATAATAATGCCCGTCTACATTCGCCGATATCACTGTGCGTGCTATGGTGCGGTCTGTAATAGCGCTTGGTTTACCAACCTGTGCCAGTGCTCGGGCAAGGGGATGCTCAATCCCATTTTCCAGCGATGCCAGAATATCCAAGTGGTTATCATTTCGCTCTCCCAGCCAGACAATTTTATGCACCTCCGGCATACCACGGGTAAGCGTTCCGGTCTTATCGAATACAACCACCGAAGGTTTAAGTGATAACACGGTCCCATTGAAAACCTGAATGCCCAGTTTGCGCACCCGTTCGATGGCCGCTGTTAGCACCAATGGCTCAGCAATCCCGAATGCGCACGGACACGCTACAATTAATACACTCAACATACGGATAATCGCGTCGTTGCGGTCGCCCCAGATCAGGTTTCCGGTCAACACAACCAGAGCCAGCAGCACTACGATCGGCACAAAGAACTGGCTGATTCGATCGCCAAAGGAGAGTTGCTCTTTCCGCGTATTAAACGCTTCGATGGTGCTATCCACTATCTTTTGAATAAGATTGCTCTTCCCGGCAGCGGGCACAGCAAGGTACGCATCATCGGACAGCAGTTTGGCTCCGGCACCTACATAATGCCCTTGTTCCAGCGAAACACCATTCGACTCGCCGGTAATGAGACTGAAGTCAAACTCTGCATGGCCCATTAGAATTCCATCTGTTGGAACAAACTCCCCGCGCAGCACGACAAATTCCTGTCCGGGCTCCAATGCATCAACATCCGCATAGTCGTCGTCCGCAACCCGCGCCTTTTTCGGTAGCTTCCATGAAAGTGAACTGACACGGCGGCTGAGTTTTTTATAGAAGCTTCCGGAAATCAGGTTGCCCGTTTCAATCAGCATCAGCAGCAGTGCAACCACATCAAAATAGAGATGGGAAAAATCGCCGATGATCATGGAGTAGACGGAATAGATCCATGCCGCCGATGTGGAGAGTACCACCAGGCTTTCCATACGGAACTGCTGCATGACGATCTGGCGGAAACCAATAATCATAGTGGTCTTGGCTGCATATAACGGAACCAGCGTGCCGAACAGGGCCAATAGGATTGAGCAAACGAGTTGCATCGCGAATGGCACTTCCCAGCTCTCGGCCGAATAGACGACAAACGAGACCATCATATTGTTCAGCGCAAAAAACCATCCTGCGCCAAACCGGAAGTGATCGAAACCATCGGGTATAGCATCTGTTCCTTCGTAAAATTTGTATCCCAGTTTTTCAATGTTGGAGTAGATTCTATCCCTGCCGATCTTCATCGGATCAAAAGTTAAGGTACAGGTTTCGGCAATGAAATTAAGATTGACGTTTCCAACCCCCGGAAGCTTTCCGAGGCTGTTATGTACCAACCACGAACAGGCTGGGCAAACCATGCCGCCGACCAGAAAGCAGAGTTCCTGACCGTTTTCGATTTCGGTCTCGGCCAAGTCCGTTTCCTCCCCCCCCGGAAACACACCTTCGAGCAGCTGGGCAATACGCTCGTCGCGCTCGGAACCTTCCAGCCCCATCTTACCGATAATGGTATAGACTGCGGCACAGCCCGGACAACAAAACTCGCCATCGCCGCCGGGAACGCTTCGATTACAAACTATGCAATGGTCAGCCATTATTCAGCAGGTGATAGTTTCAGCGTAAACAAAACGACGTAGAAAAATCCGATCATGAGACAGATCCACGGGAAGGCCTTTTCAAAACGCGCGCCCCATTTTTTGTCGACCAGACGACCAAGCGATATGCCGAGCTGCATGAAGAAGGTTTGGGTGATTACAAAGGCCAGCATGAATGCTCCACCCTGCCACCAGCTTCCATAACCAATCGCGAGCGCAAAAGCAGCGTAGAGCATGCCGCATGGAATCAGCGAGGTGCAGACTCCTCCAGCCGTCAGCTTGCCTAGTCCACCACTGAAAAACCGAGACATCCAACTGGTTTTCGGCGCCTTCAGTCCTTTCTTACGGAAGGCGTAGAAGGCAATGGATAACATCATTATGCCGGGAAACAAAAGCGATAGCATTGCGCCACGTAAGGGATGCTCGCCTAGCTGGCAGCAATAGTGCGCTGCGCCAATATTGATGAATTCTCCAAATGCGCCGAACAGAATTCCAGCAAGAGTATACCCGACGATTCGACCCAGATTGAACAGGGACAGTGCCTTAAGACTTTTTTCCCGATGCAGGGCACAAACCGACACATGCAATGGTCCGCACATGGCATAGCAGTGCGGAATGGCGAACCAGCCAAATACGGAGCCGGCAATTATGATCGGAATCAATTCTTTCATTTTGCGGAGTACCGTATCACCTATTACCGACAATGCAATTTCATCGAGGAAAAAAGGTAAGGAACCGCAACCTCTTCGGATCGAGGGCTGGCTCAACGTCTTCTTAAACCGCCACCAGAAGAAGAGCGGTAGCCGTACGGGATACTCCCCGAAGAACCTGACCAGCTGCTTCCCCTATTCTTCCAGCGCGAGTTTTTGTACCCCGGTAAAGGCTGGATGCAGTAGCCATTATTATTCCAACGGCTACGACTTAGTCCACTGGAGTAAATTATATAGTTTCGCGAAGGCGGTTCCAGCAACCGGTCACCCTGCTCTGCGAGTAACTGTTCTTTGCGCAGTTGTTCCTTTTGTGTTTCCAGCTCGAGACGCAACCGTTCTTTCTCCAACTTCAGGATTTCCCGGCGGGCCAACATTTCATCCCGTTCCTGTGGTTTCATCCAGCTATCTTCAAATTGAATCAGGCCCTTTTTGCGTTGCGCCTGCTCAAATGCTTCCTTCTCAAGCTGTAGTTTTTCGATTCTCGCTTTCCGCTCAATGTGTTCAGTGAGCTTGCTTTCGATCGTCTTCCGTTGTTCGGGGGATAGCTCACCCGCAGCCAATTCAGTATATTCAACCTGACAGGCCCCCGCATCGTGTACAATCAGCATTCGTTCAGGATTAGCAGATACAATAGTCACATTCTGAAAAATAGCCCCGTTCTTCGTTGCGATATTCCCCGCAAAAACAACATTCGTTATCCATAATATGGTAACTATTAGTCGATTTTTCATGACAGCCTAAGAAAGCGGTTAAAACAATACTTCTTGCTTTCTAACCCGAGTGTACACCTTATTTATAAATTGAACAGCGATTGTTACACTCTATCCGGCAGCAGGTTACGGCTTGATATCATCAAAATGGAACAGGGTGTTACCCTGCCCCAGCTCGGTGGTACAGGCCTCTGTGCATAGATTGCAGTTCGTGCAGTCGGGACTGGTGCTCTCGAACCTAGGGCGTAGGTTGAAGGGGCAAATATCGTCGCAACCCCGACAGTTGGTACAGGTCTTCCCGGCATTTGAAAATTTCATGACCCGCGTCTGATCAGATTGCAGTAGCATCTGGATCAAGGCGTAGGGACAACCTTTTTTGCAGAACGTTTCCTGATAGAGGATAAAGAGCCCCATGAAACCGGCTATCAGCGTAGCAGCAATTCCAATGAGCGGCAGATTACCGGCGGCCATCAGTCGGAGCTGATTATCCAAAGGTTGAATGAACGAGAGGATTACCTCGGTCAGGAAGAGTGACAACACGATTCCCCAGATCCATACCATAGAAGTCCGTGACTTGGAATGCCTGGCCTTGGGAGCGTTGACGACTTCCAAAAACATATGCATCGGGCACATGTGGGAGCAGAATATTCTCCCTTTTTTCATGGAGAAGATAATGACTAAAAGCAGTAAGCCAACAATGGCAAATAGAGGGTAGAACATCGTGGCCAGGCCAAAGTCCCAGCCGAAAACGCGGAGGCATTCGTGCTCCAGATCTAAACAAAAAAAACGCAGGGGAATACTCGCGAGGACCGCAATACCAAGTCCCTGAATAATCCGCCTGCGCTTTGAGTACTTTGACCGTGGCATGATCAATCGCCCTCGTTCTCTTCCTTCTTTCTCGTACTCATTCTTCCGAGGGCGAGGAGGATTCAAACTACGGATTAAAGTTTAAGATCAGATACACAATACAAACGATGGTCAGAATGATCTCGATTGCAATGTTGAACTTGCCGATATCGGCGTGTCCCTGCTTGATTTCAGTCGTGACGTCGAGCATTTCATCTTTGTTATTTTCAGCCATTGGAATCTTCCCCTGCTCTATTTCTCGTAGTCGTTAAGTGGCTTGCCTTCTTTATCCACGCGCCAGTTTTTATTCCGGCCAAGTGTTTGGATATAGGCGGTCAGATCGTGAATCTCTTCATCGCTTAGATAGGCGAAGGAAGGCATGATCGAAGCCTTTTCAAAGATGCCTTTGCGGTTCGGGAATTTTTCACCCATATTGCGCGGATCCTTAAAGTGAGCCCAATGCCATTCGGAGGAATATTTTCCACCAACGCGCGCCAAGTCTGGTCCCGTGCGCTTTGTGCCTAGGAAATGGGTCTTGTCGTTTACATACTCCCACGCCTCGGACGGTGGAGCGTCAACCAGACGCCAGCCGTAACGGCGCTGATCGGAATCCAACCTGCGGATTTGCTGGGTATGGCAATACACACAACCCTCGTTCTTGTAGGTTGCGATTCCTCGCAACTCCTGCTCCGTATATTCATGGACTGGATAGTCTGATTTCCACATTTCCGGATTAACCATCGGCGGTACAACGGTGGTGAGAACTGCTCCGACGGCAAAGAGGAGAAAAGCTCCTGTGGCGGTCCAGAGTAAACTGCGTTCAATATCGATTTTCATGATTTAAATCCCCTTATTCAACCACGGCGGTTTCGACAGCTTCTTCCTCGGTGTACTTACCGTAGAAGGTTTGCATAATGTTATAAAAGAACAGGAAATAGGATCCGAAGATCACGGCCCCGCTACCAAAGCGCATCCAGTGGGCATGCTTAAGCGCTGCCAGCGTTTCCACGAACGTGTTTTCCGGATTCAGCCAGGCAAATCCCTGAATGACACCGCTGATCCAAAGAACGGCAAAGAAGGGTATACTGGCCAGCGTCATCAGCCAGAAGTGAAGGTCGCCCAGCTTTTCCGAATAGAGCTTTCTGCCTGCCAGCTTTGGTACCACATAGTAAACCCCGGCCATGGCATAGTAAGAGAAGGCTCCGAACAGCGCCATGTGCGCGTGTCCGACAACCCAGTCGGTCTTACTGGTGATTTCGTTAACCGAACGGATCGCCTGGAAAGGTCCCTGCAGGCAGGTAAAGATGTAATACACGGTTCCCATCATCAATAGCTTCGGAATTGGGCCGATCATGCGGGTTCCACGAGGAGCCGTCGCAAATGTTCCGAAGAAGTTAGTGATTACAGCCATTACCGGAATGATCAGACTAAACGAGAAGATAATTGAAACCGTCTGCAACCAGTGCGGGCTTGGCCCGTGAATCATGTGATGGGCCCCCGTCCAGACATAGACAAAGGAGATGACCCAAAATCCGATCATACTTAATTTGTGCGAGTAGATGGGCGTGTTGAGTTGCTTCGGAATCAAGTAGTAGGCAATTGCGACACCCAGTGGGGTGAAAATAAGACCCACAGCATTATGGACATAAAACCAGATCAGGTTGGCCTGATTCGTACCCGTAACCATCGGCATCTGACTAAGAATATTACCGGTAATGTATACAAACGCAGTCCAGATCATGGCACCCAGTGTGTACCAGACGGTCACGTAGAGCTGTTTCACTTTCCGATTTGCAATGGTTCCAATTACGTTGACGGTGAACAGCACCCAACAGAGCGTAATCAGGTAGTCGAACGGCGGCGGAATTTCTCCATACTCAACGTTCTTAACCCTTCCGAGCATAATGCAGATAAGGCCACCAATTACCGTGAGGTTGTAGAGAATTCCGGTGGCAACACCTAGTTTCTCCGAAAAGAGTTTGGTGTGCAGAATTCGGGGAAGAATCCAGAAAAGAATACCCAGATTAGCCTGAAGCAACCAGCCGAACAGGTTTATGTTCGTGTGCATCATGCGCAAACGCGGCATGGAGAGATACTCAATATCTCCGACGGTTGGCACCACAAATTTAAGTGCCGTCAGAAGTCCCATCGTCAGTGCAAATCCGAAGAAGATGCACGATGCGATGATCATCGTTTTAGCAGCAGTATCTTGTTTCATTATTTCGCTTCCTCAGTGGTGTTCGCCCGGATATAGGCAATGATGTCCAGAATAGTCTGATCGCTCAAATGGTCATGCGCCGGCATCGGTGTACCCGCGACGCCCAGCAGAATGGATTCGAACAAACGCTCGTCGCTAACCGAAGCCTGATTCATAAATTCTTTATTAATCAAGTTACGTGGTAATGGGTGCTGAAGGTCATATGCGTTTGGCCCTTTACCATTGGCCAGCTTACCATGACACGATGTACAGAACTTCTGAAATGTTTCCGTTCCATGTTCAACATCGCCCATTTTAAGTAACTTTCCTTTCTTTTTGTAATCCAGACGTTCTGGATCTCCAATCTTAGGGAGGGTTACTTCCATACGGGTAAAGGAATCGTGACCGGTTAAGGTCTTTTGCTTGATGAAATCAATCAGTGATTCAATTTGTGCATCGGTCATGATTTCTTTCCATGACGGCATGGCTGTTCCCTTTACGCCATCGCGGATAGAATCTTTGAAACGGTCGTCATAGGAAGCCACGAACTGGTACTTGCTGAAATCGCGCGGAAGCGGATCAAGCATCGTGGCGATTTTTCCTTCGCCATCTAACTCGTCACCATGACAAGACACGCAATAGGTATCGTAGAGTTTATGCCCTTCTGTTTTGGTATCCAGTTTGAAATCGAGTGTCGACAGATAGGACACGAGGCTTTCAAGTTCGGCATCGTTGTAGTCCTTGAAGGTCGGCATGATTGAGTCGGCCACATGCGAACGCGAATTCGTGATGTGTTCCTTCACATAGGTACGACCGCGCGACCGGATTGACCAAGTCAACTCGGGACCGATGCTTCCGCCCGCCGGATCGCCATCACTGTTCCGGATAGAGTGGCAATTAACACAGCCGCCTCGGGCAATAGAACCTTCGAACGGCGCTCCTGCAAAAAGACTACGGCCCGCAGCAACGCTTGGTTCCGAAATGCTCGCAATCTCGGACTTAGGCTTAATGTAGCCAATTGGCGCACTGTCTTCCGTACGTAGACGTTTTTTCTGCTGCCCTTTCAGGAAGGTCGCCAAAGCGGCAACCGTTTCTTCGTCATGCACCCAATCGAACTGAGGCATTTTTGAATTTTTATCATTGGCTTTTGGAACCATGATTGATTCGACGAGATAGTCGTAATTGAACTTGCCGCCCGCATTCGATAGCTCGGGTGCCTGTGAAGATGATGAAATGCCCGCAATCGTATGGCAACCCCAACATGCTTTTTCGAGAAAGAGCTCGCGCCCCTTTTCGTAGAGTTCCGCACCGGCCAAAGAACCACCTTCCATGGCATGACAACGGGAACAACTGGCTTGGGCCATTTTTCCAACCAGCATAGGCTTGATCCAGCCATGGAACTCCCCGTGCGCATCGTGTTTTTCTAATGCGCGCATATTTCCGTCGTGACAAACCGAACATCCGATTTGATTGAAATCGTGCGGGTCTTTTTCCATTCCGGGAACAATGGGCGGATGAGCCGTCAACGGTTGCGGGAAACCAGCGGCGTCAGGATTGGAAGCCCCGATATGACAAGTCTGGCAACGGTCAATCATGTCCACACTGGAGGTCGGAACATTGACCTGCTTTATTTCTGTGCCGGGAAATTCTTCACCAAGCAGCTCATAATAGGCTTTCTGATGCCCGGTGTAGTCCTGATGCAATGCCTTTTTCATCGACATCCCGAAGACCACAAAACCAGCCACGGATAAAATTAGTAGTATTCTATAATCCTTAATCATTTTAGTGGCCTCCCCCTGTGACGTGCTGCACCCATGGATATTCAATTGCCCAGTTTGCGCCGCGGAAGTAAACCCCGATAATAATCAGCGACAGCATGACAAGGTATAGGGTGATGAACAGTGCGTTTTCAAGGTTGCGCTCCTTAGCAAACCATACGCCAGGGAGATTCTTACGATAGGTCTTCGTGAATGATTCCATGAAGATTTCGATATAAGGGAGGAACATGACACCACCCGCCATAATGCCGGGAAGAACAACGCCACCAATAAACCCGTCGTAACTGGTCAGCTCCTGAAGACCGAGGAAGTACCATGGTGCCTTCGCCGGATTGGTTGGGTGATTCGGGTCTGCAGGTCCTTCGAGCGGCGCATCAAACAGCACAGATACCAGACTCAAAACAACCATGAAACCAACAAAAACGAGTACTTCGCGGATAATCAGTTTTGGCCATGCAAACATCATCTGGTCAACTTCTTCGTTCACCTTGGGTTCATTACCCTTAACGATTTCAACCAGCTTGTAGCTACGGGCTGTTTTGAAGACCGAGTTATTTTTAACCGTGCCGAATTCTTCATCCGGAATTTCTTTTTCACCTGAGGTATCAGCCGGACGCGCCAAGCCGCCATCCTTGCGGATACGGAAAAAGTGAATCGCAATCAGGAAACCCATCACAGCGGGAAGTACAGCAACGTGTAATACGTAGAAACGAATCAGGGCTTCCGATCCAACATCGCCATCGCCGAGGAGGATACCGCGGATCAGTGCACCACCTGGAGCAAGCTTCGCAATTTCAGTACCCACTTTAACTCCCCAGAATGCCAGCTGGTCCCAAGGAAGAAGATAACCGGTATACGAAAGGAAAACGGTAAGCAGACCGAGGATACATCCAATCACCCAGTTGAACTCGCGTCCACCGCGGTGCGCGCCGGAAAGATAGACCCGAAGCATATGCAATGCAACAAAGGCCACCATGCCGTGTGCCGCCCAACGGTGCATATTACGGAGAAATCCGCCCCAGAAAACGTTACTACGCAGATTGAGCATACGGCTGTAAGCATCTGGCAGCCCATCTGGGCCAAGCGCGGTCGATGGAACGTAGTGGAACATCAGTACGACACCTGTAACACTAAGAATTAGAAACAGATAGAACGTGATCAATCCAAGTCCCATAGTGGTCTTGAATTTGACTGAGCGCTTATGGATTTTTACAGGCTGAATGTGCAGCAGTACGTTGCTGAACATGATCTTGGACTTGGTGAGTCCCGTGTTATCGAAACGATGCCGGAAAATCGAGTAGTACAACCTATTCCCGAAATCCTTTGCTTGTTGAATTAATTCATTCATGTCTACCCCTTAAAATAAAGCGACTACGCTATAGGAAAATAACTGCCTTCTGGAAGCTGTTCCGATGTATCGATCTCTAACTGTCCGCCCGGAACCGGTTTAACAGTCAGCCAACGCAGCGTTTTCGGAGCAGGACCGCCGACAACCAGTCCGTCGGAATCGTATTGGGAACCATGGCATGGGCACAGGAAGCCGGTTTCAACACGGTTTACCGTGCACCCCAAATGGGTGCAAACGAGAGAAATGGCAGCAATGGTATCTTCGGTCTGCCGGCGAACCACCACTTTCATGTCTTCAAAAATAAGTTCATCTCCAACATCGGGAAGATCGCCAACCGGCACCAGAAATTTTTGCGGTGTTCCGTATGAAACCACAGGAAACATGTATTTAAACAACGCCCCGCCGGCACCGGCCGCGGCCACTCCCATTACTGCAAAAGCTGAACCCAGTGTAAGCAGCTCGCGCCGACTTGCTCCGTCTTTTTCTTTCTCTTTCTCTTTCTCTGACATTACTTGCTTCCTCCATCTACTGCACCGGTCTGAGGGATTTCCTCTTCGCGGAAAATTATATATTTCGCTTCTTCCGGATCGTCAAACTGACCATCTTTTATCGCCCATCTAAACAGGCAGAAAAAGATTCCCCCCAGCATAGTGGTTGTTATTAAAAGTATAATCGTAAGCGTCAGCATCAATTTACCTTATGCAAAACAATCTTCGAAACTGTTTTCCGTCATCACACAAGCCCCGGTCGGGCACTTCTGCGCGCACATCCCGCAACGGATGCACTTAAGCGGATCAAACAGCATTACCGAGCCTTCAGCTTCCGCCACTTCCATGCTGCCGAATTCCATTTCAGCCAGCACTTTTAAATCCTCGCCGCCGTCTACTTGATCAATGGTTTTCATCGATAAGCAAAAGGACGGGCATACATCAACACACCCCCCGCAGAGGATGCAGATATCGCCTTCAAAAGTCGGATGGATATGGCATTCAAGACAACGGGCCGACTGTTCTTTGGCCTCTTTATCTAAATACTCAACCGTCGTGTTAAAATGGGGATCTTTAGCCGGATCAACCGGAAGCTCTTCACGGTCTCCCCGTTCTTCATCCACATACGTTGATCCACGACCATATTCGGGAAGGTCCGTGAATGTTAAAATTCGCTTAAGCGTAAGCGGCTCTTTGCCCGTAAGATAGGCATGAATACCCTGCGCGGCGCGGCTGCCGGATTCTACCGCATTAATGAACAGCTTTGGTCCAAGGGCGATATCGCCACTGGCAGATATATTCGGCTTGCTGGTTGTAAGTGTTTTTTCATCGGCAATTTTAACGAGGCCCTGAGGTGTGAGTTCAACGCCTGAATTTTCAAGGAATGCCAGATCGGATCCCTGTCCTACAGCAAAAAACACCGAATCACCTTCAATCAGACGGGTTTCTTCCTCCAGCTGCGGAGAAAACTTTCCATCTTCATCGAAAACTCGGATTACTTTACTGACGATCAGTCCCTTGATCTTGCCGTCTTCAACAACGATTTCACGCGGACCCCAGCCGTCATTAATGACAACACCTTCACGGCGTCCGCCATCACGTTCGTCGACCGAACCGGTCATTTCGCCCAGATGTTCACGTTCCAGACAGGCCAGTTGAACTTCCGGCGAACCACAGCGCAATGCCGATCGCGCCACGTCGAAAGCAACATCCCCGCCACCAATAACGATCGTGCGGGTAGTCGTAAGGTCCCATGCTTCGCGCATGTTAAAATCAAATAAGAACGCCAATCCGATGTGCGCATCTTTATGGTCTGCATTCGGGATCGGAATTCTTTTACCGACGGCAAGTCCTACAGCGATATGAACGGCATCGTGTTTCTTTTCCAGCTCGGTGAACGTGATGTCATTACCAACATCAACGCCGTTCTTAACTTCGATATTTTCAAGGAGCTCGATCGAAGCCAATTCGTCGGCAACCACCTTACGGGACAGACGGTTAATCGGAACACCCTGAACCAGCTGGCCGCCGGATGTTTCCCAGCGTTCATAAAGGGTAACGCTGTAACCGAGTCGGGCAAGGTCATGTGCACAGGTGTATCCCGCGCAGCCACCGCCGATAATGCCGACCGATTTTCCGTTCAGCTCGGCCGTTACAGCGCCGGGTGCAATGGAATAGGACAATGGTTTTTCAAGATCGCCGGCTTCAGGCCCGCGCTTATCGGTCAAATACCCTTTGATATTACGGATAACAACGGATTCATCAACGTCGCCACGGCGGCATCCTTTTTCGCAGGGCGCACCACAAACTTTACCACAAATGGAAGCAAAAGGATTGGTTGCACGGGAAATGGCATAGGCTTCTTCATACTTTCCGGCCACAGTGGCCATTAAATAGCCTCGTGCATCCGTCTTTACCGGGCACGAATTACGGCAGGCAACCTCGGCTTCATAATAGTCGTCGTTGGGCAACTCAACCTTGATTTTTTCCTGTGCCATTAGGCGCACCTCCCTGAAAAAGTGATTTTGCGATAAACATGTGCTGTTTATTCACGTCTTTGAATAAACGGCATTTATTACACCGCGAGAATCGAATTTCAACCCTAATTTGGTATTTAAATACCGATTTAATTTTGAGGTCATTTTTTCGCGTTGGCACAACGAGGATTTGCAGATAATTCAGGGTCTTAAACGGCTCTAAAAACGAGCTTAATCATAACTTAAATAGTTACAAACAAGTCTCGCTATTCCACCACGGTATCCTTAGTTTTTTTCTGGATTTAAAAATGATTCTCCCTATCTAAAAGGGAAACGTATGATGGGCTCGTTTCAAGGCGAAATTGGTCAAACAAGTAAGAAGGGCTGGAAACAGTCCGTTTAGGAGTAAAGTCAGTTATGTCAGATCAGATAGAAACCGGTACTGTTAAGTGGTTCAACGACGAAAAAGGATTCGGATTCATTGCTCGAGAAAGCGGTGATGACGTATTCGTACATTTCACAGCCATCACTCTTGAAGGCCGCCGCACCCTGCTCGAAGGTCAGAATGTAAGCTTTACGGTGGAAAGCGGAGAAAAAGGCCCGCAGGCCACCAATGTCAATATCGTAGACTAACAGCCTCTATTCTTCATTCGAACATTCCAAAGGTTGGAACTATTCCGTTCCGATCTCTGGATTTTTTTGTGCCCGCTCAAAATAATCCATCATAGAAAATCCAGGCTTTAGTTAAAGTAGACCCGTTTCATCGGGATGGAGGAGGAGTTGGAGGCCCCGTTGGCCCGCCCGACCCTCCACCGGTGGTCGCAATTCCTGAACTCTCACTGCTTACACGATCATCAGCAGTTGCAGCAATTGCGATACCTCCCAGCAAAACGGCTTCGCCCAAAAGAATACGGCCCGTTCGGCCGGTATCATCACTCCATGCAACAGGATTGATCCAGGACAGACTGCCTCCAGTCTCTACTGGATTGATCCAGCGGCTCGGCGAAACTACAGCAACAAAATCGCCAATACTGGTAAACTGAACTCCCACTTCAGCATAGGACCCCGCCTCCGTAGTGTGTCCGGAAGAAACCAGCTTCGGCCCCTCCGGACCACTTACATTACCTGTTGATGTGCAACCTATAACACTAAATACAGAAAGGAATGAACAACTTATTTTTATAAAATTCATCTAATATGCCCCGTAAGAAAACGGAGAACTTACTCAACATTTTCACGAGGGCAACCTAAAATAGTGCGCAATAGTGGTTCGCTCTTTTCTACGCCAAATATAGAGCGCCGAACCAAAAATATCGCAGATAGTACGAATGCTCAGAAAAGATCAATTACAGCATCAAGCATGCGATCGTCATCGAAGATATAACGCCCCGAAAAGCGACGCCCTTCCAGCATATGCGGGAACCAGGTGGAATCATCTTCCCACATACGCTCAAACGGGAGATGATCAATCGAGCACCAAATCGGATCCGCCTCGTCCGTTTCGGTGGGCGTTCCTTCAAATCCAGTCGCCGTATAAACATAGCCATGGATTGAATTATTATCGGTAAATTGAAAATGTAGCTCGCCGGCAAATTCCACCCCGGTCGGTGTGATGCAAAGTTCTTCCTGCGTTTCACGGATGGCGCATTCTAAAGGGGTTTCACCCAGTTCCAGCTTTCCACCGGGACCATTGATCTTCCCCTTTCCAAAACCGCGCTTTTTGTGGATGAGCAGAATTTGCCCATCTCGAATCACAAACATCAGGGTGGCGCGCACCACCGGATCCCAGTTTTCCCAATCAACATCATCAACGTGTTTAAACATTCGAAACTCCAAATAAAAACCGCCGCGCAGTGTGCATGTCGCGGCGGGTGCAAACAAGTTTCCAGTGGTTGGAACTTATTGGGGAGTGCCGATCTCCAGATCGGCACATGTCGTTCTGGAGAACGACATTCCAAGCTTAATCCTTGTGCTCGTAAAGATGCACATCGCGTTGCGGGAATGGAATGCAGATACCTTCGGCATCAAACTTTTTCTTAATGCCTTCGGTCACATCAAAATAGACCGATAAATAGTCAACCGGCTTGCACCATGGCATCACCTTAAAGTTTACGCTGCTGTCAGCCATTTCCGAAACAACGATAGCTGGCTCGGGCGCTTCAAGAATCCCCGGCACTTCCTTGAGTACGGCCTCAATTGCGGCGCGCGCCTTATCAATATCGTCGCCATAGCTGATACCAGCGGTCAAATCGACCCGGCGGGTCGGGTTGGCCGAATAGTTCGTGATGTTGTCGGACATGAGTTTGGCATTCGGAACAATGGTTTTTTTGTTATCCAGTGTATCGACGTGCGTGGTGAAAATGCCGATTTCCTTAACCTTTCCTAATACACCCGCCGCTTCAACCAAATCCCCGACCTTAAACGGCTTGAAAATAATCATCAAAACGCCCGAGGCAAAGTTGGCGAGCGATCCCTGCAAAGCCAAACCAATCGCCAAACCTGCAGCACCGATAATCGTGATAAACGAGGCGGTTTTGACATCCAGCTTTTCTAATGCCGCAATAACCACAAAGGCCTGCAATCCCACATAGGCCAAGCTGGCCACAAATCCGATCAAAGTATGATCTACCTTGGCGCGTTCCATCAATTTAACGATGCCCTTCCTTATGAGCTTCGCCACAAACATCCCGATAATCAGGACAAGCAGGGCTCCAAGGATTTTCATCCCCCACTCCACACCTATGGTCTGTACAACCTCAAGAATCTCCGAGCTTCTCTCTGCTGCGGGTTCAACTGCTTCCACTACATTATTGGTTTCCATTCCGTTCCTCCGTTTGCTTAGATTTCAGTCCATTTGATAATTCCGGCGGATTATAAAACCCACACAATGGCTGGCAAGAACTTAGGCACTGGTTTCCTGAACATAATAAAAGCCGGGAGCAACGATCCCCCGGCTTTCGCATAAATTCCAATGGACGGAATGTTAGTCGTTTTTGTGTTCGTAGAGATGCACATCACGTTGCGGGAATGGAATGGAGATTCCTTCTTCATCGAACCGCAATTTGATGGTTTCCTGAAGCTCAAAGAAAAGATCCCAATAGTCCGCCGCGTTGACCCATGGACGTACAGCGATGTTCACACTGCTATCCGCCATTTCAAGTATGGCTACGGTTGTCGCGGGCTCCGGAAGAATCCTACTTTCTGCTGCCAGAATATCATTCAGCACCTTTTTAGCCTTAACGAGGTCATCGCCATATCCAATACAAGCTACCAGATCAAGACGACGGGTGCCGAAAACATTAATATTTGTGATGGTTCCGCCCATTACAGCCCCATTCGGAACGATCAGTTTTTTATTGTCCGGCGATTTCATAATGGTCGTGAAGATCCCGATTTCCAGCACCGAACCAACCGAGCCCGCGGCATCCACAACATCTCCAACTTTGAAGGGTTTAAAGATCAGCATCAGCACACCGGCTGCAAAGTTGGCAAGCGATCCCTGCAATGCCAAACCAATGGCTAAGCCTGCCGCACCGAGAATCGTAATGAACGACGCTGTTTTGACATCGAGCTTTTCAAGTGCAGCAATAATTACGAATGCCTTAAGACCCACACCAATTAAGCTCCCGCAAAAGCCCGCTAGCGTTGAATCCATACCTTTCTTTTCCATCAGTTTCATGACGGAATTCTTAATTACTTTTGCCACCCACATCCCGATGATCAGAACCAGCAGAGCGCCCAGAATTTTAACGCCATACTCTATGCTGATTTCCTGCACCTTTTGCACCACCGACGTGGCCTCTTCGCTGGTTGCAATAACCACTGTATTTGTATTCATTTTTGCCCTCCCGGCGGTTGAATTTAAACGAAATATTCCTTTCAATATAAGGGTGATTATAGAATCTTAACCCATTACAACAAGCAGATATTTTTCCAAACATTAGAAGGGATGCAGGGCTGGGTTATTCCTTTTCAGCACAACAAAAACATGTATGGTTTTGCTCCAATCAAGGGGACCGAATGCTTACAAAATGTAGTCTATTAAAAACAACCGCTATCGCATGTTCAATCGCACTAATTACCCTCTCCGCACAGGCAAAAAGTTGTCTATGGAAAGCCACTTCGGACAAAGGAACGCTTTATGTTCAAGGCTCCGTGCATCTGCTTAAAGCAACGGACTACCCACTTGCTCCTGCCATTGAAGAAGCGTATGCAAAAAGCGATGTATTGGTGCTCGAAGCCGATATGAAAGCAATGCTCAGCACCGAAACGCAACAGCTGATTATGGCCAAAGCCATGCTCCCAGGCGGTCAAACGCTGGAAGGCTCCCTCAGTCCTGAAGTGTATAAACTACTTTCGGAAAAACTGACCGAGGCCGATCTTCCCATAATGGTCGTTCAGCAATTCAAGCCCTGGTTCACCGCAATGACCCTTATGCTCACCAAAATGCAGGCCATGGGTTTCGATCCAAATCTGGGGCTCGATCAGTACTTTTATAACAAAGCCACTACAGATAAAAAAACCGTGATCGGCCTGGAGACTGTAAAGTTTCAAATTGATCTGTTTGATTCTCTGGCCGAAGGGAATCAGGACGCCTACATGAAACGCGCGCTTAAAGAACTCAACCTGTTTGAAACAATGCTCAACGAACTGATGCAGTCGTGGAAACAAGGTGACATTGATGGGCTCGGAAAAATAATGCTCGAAAGTTTCAATGAGTATCCAGGGCTCTATGACCGATTCGTGGTGGACCGCAATAAAACCTGGATCAAGAAAATCGATGATCTGGCATCGAAGCACAAAACCCACATGGTTGTTGTTGGCGCCGCTCACCTTCCCAGAGAAGAAGGTCTCTTGAAGTTGCTCGAGAAAAAAGGCTTCACGCTAGAACAGCAGTAGTCCAGCTAACCGAACTCTGCAATCATGAACGTATGGTCAGAAGGTTTCTCTTTCATCCGCGGTTCCAGATCAATATCACAAGAAACGCTTTTTGACGCCAGCGGCTCGGTGGCGAGGACATAGTCGATCCGCCAGCCTATATTTTTCTCCACCGCATTTTTCACGCGGTAGTCAAAGAAGGAATACAGCTCTTCATCTGGATGGTGCTTGCGGAATACATCCTCAAAGCCAAATGAACAGACCTCCAGAAATGCATTGTGGGCATCAACATGGTAACAGGGATCGTTTTTCTTTGAGGCCGGGTTATCAACATCGATCGGTTCTACGGCGATATTGATATCGCCAATCCACGCCAGCGGCTGATCCTCCGCATATTCCGCCTCAAAAAGCTTTCGAAGCCTGGAATACCACCCGAGTTTGTATTTATACATTACATGATCAATGGCCCTGCCCTGCGGCACGTAGGTATTCACCACAGCAACCCCGTCCACCATGGCACGTATCAGTCGTGTTTCGTCCGCCGGACCACCGTCATTAAAGCCGAATTTGACATCCGTCGGTTTGCTCTTGCTGATCAATGCTACGCCGTTGTACGACTTTTCGCCTTTGAAAGCCACGTGATAGCCCGCCGCTTCGATGTCTTCACGCGGAAAGTCTTCGTCCTGAACCTTGGTTTCCTGAATACCAAGCACGTCAGGTTGATACTCTTCCAGCCATTGGAGAAGGATCGGCAGACGTGATCGGATCGAATTCGCATTATACGTTGCAATTTTCATGGGCTGTTTTCCGTTTAAAATAAATTGTGATGCAAATGAAGTAGGATACACTCACCCGTGTCAAGCGAGATGGAGTTCATGATGGAACGATATAAAATACTTCAAAAGGAAGGAACTCTATTGCTTTCAGCCCTATTACTTTCCTGCACCCCAACACCTGTGGCAACACCAGCTACACCCGCCAAGATAAAAGCGACGATCGAATCCTCAAAAGCTCCTCTGACCCTTGTTCATGTATGGGCCACCTGGTGCGATCCGTGCCGTGCCGAATTTCCTGAATTAATGGAGGTATACAACCATTTTAAAGCGCAAGGAATGGAACTGGTCCTGATTTCGGTTGACGAACCGGCCGACGTCGAATTCGTTCAGGCGTTTCTGGAAGAACACAACTGCCCGGTCGGCAGTCTTATTTCTACGGAACTCAGTCAGAAGTTTATAGAAACACTATCGCCCAATTGGGCCGGTTCATTACCCTCCTCTTTCTTCTATGCCAAAGGAGCATTGGCAGCCGAATGGGAAGGAAAACGAACCTATGCACAATATGCTGAACAAATCGAAAAACTGTTAAATAACTAAAGGAGCATTACGATGAAGCTACAAATGATTACTGCACTGGCAATTGCCTCAACAGCACTGACCGCATCGGCCGGAATTGGAATTGGCGATTCAATCGTTGATGCTGACGTCAAAATGAAAAGTACAGATGGGTCGATGGTTTCGATCAACGATATGAAAGGTGAAAAAGGCACTCTCGTAATTTTCACCTGCAACAAATGCCCCTTCGTCGTGGGATGGCAGGATACCATGGTTGAACTGGGCAATACCTACATGAACAAAGGAATTGGCGTCGTGTTCGTAAACTCGAATGATCCCGCTGTAAAAGGCGACACGCTGGAGAACATGCAGCAAATGGCCCAGAAGAATGGCTATAAATTTCAGTACGTAGCCGATGAAACCTCCGGCGTTGCAAAAAACTTCGGTGCCAAGAAGACGCCAGACGTTTTCCTGTTCGACGCTGATAACAATCTCGTCTACCAAGGAGCGGTCGGCGAAGGTAGCAAAACCCCGAAAGCAGGTGGCGAAACCTGGCTCAAAGATGCCCTCGATGCCGTAATTGCAGGGAACGATGTTGAAAACAGCCAGACCAAAGCGGTGGGCTGCAGCATCAAATTCCGTTAATTTTAAATTTCCGACTTTCTGGGGTCGGTAGGCATTCGCCTGCCGACCCTCTTTTTTACCCTATCGAAAGGATTGAACTGCATTCGTGAATCGGGGATAAACAACGCAGTTTTTCCAATGGTTGGAAAGTTACAAATTACGCATTACGGATTACATCCCCATGAGCAACGAAGAAATACAGACCACCAATTTTATTCACGACATCATTGATGCCGACCTCGCCTCCGGTAAACGCACAGAAATTGTGACCCGCTTTCCGCCGGAACCCAACGGCTATCTGCATATCGGCCATGCCAAAGCCATCTGCCTCGATTTCGGAACCGCTGAAAAATACAACGGCCGATGCCACCTGCGCTTCGACGATACGAATCCCGATGCTGAAGACGAAGAATATGTGCAGGCGATCCAGAAAGACATCAAATGGCTCGGTTTCGAATGGGGCGACCATGTCTACTGGGCATCCAACTATTTCGACACCATGTACGACTACGCCGTTCGCCTCATTAAAAAAGGCAAAGCCTATGTCTGCGAGCTTCCTCAGGAAGAATTTAAAAACTACCGCGGAATCCCGACTGAACCGGGGAAAGAACCACCCGGGCGTGAAAATTCCGCGGATCATAATCTAGAGCTGTTTGAAAAGATGAAAAACGGCACGTTCGAAGACGGGGCCTGTGTATTGCGCGCCAAAATTGATATGACCTCGCCCAACCTACATCTGCGCGACCCGGCCATCTACCGCATCAAACGCGCCACGCACCATAATACCGGCGACAAATGGTGTATCTATCCGATGTACGACTTTGCCCACTGCATCGAAGACTCCATCGAAGGCGTCACACACTCGATGTGTACCCTCGAATTCGAAGTGCACCGTCCGCTCTACGACTGGATTCTCGACGAACTCGAAGTCTTCCATCCGCAGCAGGTTGAATTTTCCCGGCTCAACCTCACCTACACCGTCATGAGCAAACGCAAGCTACTTGAACTTGTGAACGAAAACCTCGTCAAGGGCTGGGACGACCCGCGTATGCCCACGCTCTGCGGAATGCGCCGTCGCGGATTTACACCTGAAGCCATCAAAAAACTCTGCGCCCTTGTCGGCTGCACCAAATTTGAAAGCATCTCAGAAATTGAACTGCTCGAAAGCATCGTACGCGACGACCTGAACGAAAACTCGCTCCGTGCCATGGCGGTGCTGGACCCGATCAAAGTAATTCTCGAAAACTATCCTGAAGATCAGGTTGATGAATTTGAAATTCCCAACCACCCGCAGAAGGAAGAGCACGGCAAACGATCTGTTCCGTTCAGCCGCGAACTGTGGATCGAGCGTAACGACTACATCGATGTTCCCCCTAATAATAAATTCAAAGGTTTCACCGTGGGTCGTGAAGTCCGCCTGCGCGGCGCCTATCTTGCCACCTGCACCGATGTCGAAAAAGATGCAGAAGGAAACGTGGTTTCAATCACCTGCAATGTTGATCTCGATTCCAAGGGAGGCAATGGCCTCGACGGACGAAAAGTAAAAGGAACGATCCATTGGGTGTCCGCCAAACACGCCATCGACGCCGAAGTCCGCCTCTACGATCGCCTTTTCACAGAAGTAAACCCATTGGGTAAAAAAGACGCTGATTTTAAGGATTTCCTTAATCCTGACTCCCTAGAGATCATCACCGCCAAAATCGAACCGATGCTCGCCAAGGTAGTCCCGGAAACGCGCTATCAGTTCGAACGCGTCGGCTACTTTTGCGCAGATCTTGATACGACCGAGAATAAGCCCGTGTTTAACCGAACCCAGACCCTGCGCGCCCCACGGAAGGCCATGTAGCTTATATCATGGAGAACGCTGTCATGATTGACTTTCGCAAGGTTGAACTCGAAATACCCGGTACTCTTCTCCTGCATAGCATGCCGGGTTGGATGGAGCCTTTTGAAGCCTGCTTCCAGGAACTGGAAAATGCATCTATACAACGGATCATCTGCCTGAATCCGCTGAAAGAAGTGCAGGATAAGTCCCCTGAATATGCAGCAGCCATCCGCAATGAAACCCTGCCCTGCGAATGGGTTCATTTCCCGATTGGAAACGTTGGGGTTCCTGAAGACAAAAAAGCCTTTCTGGAACTCGCCGAACAAACCGCAGAACAACTCAAGCACGGGGAAAACATACTGGTGCATTGCAAGGGGGGAGTCGGCCGCACCGGAACCTTCGCTAGCGGTGTAACCGCCGCACTCGGCCAGCCACTCTCCCGCGTAACTGATGCCGGTGGAAAAGCAGAAACCGATCAACAGCGTGCGTTAATTGCAGAACTGTAACAGCCCAACCCAACCATTTCTTAAACACAGGAATTATCGATTTATGACTACTGACTCTCTTCTCTTTGATCCCGTTCCCTTTGCATCCAAAGATCTCAATATTGCTCCAAGACAGGTGGCCGCTGTAGCTCTGCTCTTTGCCGAAGGAAATACCGTCCCGTTCATCGCCCGCTACCGAAAAGAAGCGCACGGTAATTTGGATGAAGTCCAGATCACCGACATTCAGGAAAAGCTGGCCTATTACAACACGCTCGAATCACGCCGGCAGACCATCCTCAACTCCATCGAGGAACAGGGTAAGCTGACTGATGTTCTTCGGCTTAAAATCGAAGAGTGCCAATCGAAGACTACGCTGGAGGACCTTTACCTTCCCTACAAGCCCAAACGCCGTACCCGCGCCATGATCGCGAAGGAAAAAGGACTCGAGCCATTGGCCGATTTAATTTCAGGACAGGGTGCTACTGGAGACGTTGAAGCCGAAGCCAGTAAATTCATCAACGAAGAAAAGGAAGTGGCATCCACCGCAGAAGCCCTCGCTGGAGCGCGCGATATCATTGCAGAAAAAATTGCTGAAAAAGCTGAAGTACGTGCACTTATTCGCGAAGCCTATTTCAAAACCGGCGAAATCACCTCAACCCCGGCGCTTTCAACCGCCGCGGATGAAAACTCAAAATACAAAGACTACTTTGATTTTTCACAGCCCATCGGCGCCATTCCATCGCACCGCTACCTTGCGATCCGCCGCGGCGAAACCGAAGGTGTACTGCGTCGCAAGCTGGCGATTGATGCTGATCCGCAAGTAGAGCGTATGAAAAACATCTGCGAAGCCAATCCCGCTTCCCCGTTTTATCCGGAACTGGAAAAAGCCATTCTTGATGCTTACAAACGCCTGCTCACTACCAGCGTTGAAATCGATGTCTCCGTCGAAATGAAAATGAAAGCCGACCGCTCGGCGGTCGAAGTCTTCGCCAAAAACTTGCGCAGCCTTTTGCTCGCCGCTCCCTACGGCGAAAAGTCCATCATCGGAATCGACCCTGGCCTACGTACCGGTTGCAAATGTGTAGCCGTCGATACCACGGGAAAATATCTCGATACGATTACCATCTATCTGGCGCAAAGCGACGCCAAAACAAAAGAGGCTAATATTGCCCTCTCCAGCTTTATCGAAAAACACCAACCTCAATCCATTGCAGTAGGCAACGGCACCGCAGGACGCGAAACAGAAACCTTCACCAAGTCATTACTGAAGGACATGCAGATTACCAATATCAGCGTGGTATCCGTCAGCGAAGCAGGGGCGTCGGTCTACAGCGCGTCGCCGGTTGCCCGCGAAGAATTTCCCGATCTCGACCTGACCATCCGCGGCGCCATTTCCATTGCCCGCCGTTTGCAGGATCCGCTGGCCGAACTCGTGAAGGTTGATCCGAAGTCCATCGGGGTTGGCCAATACCAGCACGATGTCTATCAGCAACTGCTCAAAGATAAACTCGATGAAGTGGTTGTCAGTTGCGTAAACCACGTTGGTGTGGAATTAAATACATCCAGCGCTCCGCTGCTCGCGCGCGTTGCTGGAATTGGCGACAGCCTCGCTAAGAAAATCATCGAACATCGCAACAAAAACGGCGCTTTCAAAAGCCGGAAAGAACTATTGAAGGTCGCCGGTCTTGGCCCCCGCGCTTTCGAACAGGCCGCCGGGTTCCTCCGTGTTCGCGGTGGAACCCAGCCGCTTGACGCCTCGGCGGTTCACCCGGAACGCTATAAACTGGTCGAGCAGATTGCCGCCGATCTGGGCGAACCGCTGGAAAAACTAGTCGGCAACGTTGAAATTGTCAGCAAGGTTAAACTCAGCAGCTACATCAGTGATGCAGTGGGCGAACTGACCCTGAAGGATATTATCGACGAATTGAAAAAGCCAGGCCGAGATCCGCGCGAGCAGTTCGAAGAAGTAGGCTTCCGTGAAGATGTCATGACCATGAAAGATCTCAAAGAAGGCATGGAACTGAAAGGGATTGTCACCAACGTTACGGCCTTCGGCGCATTCGTTGATATCGGTGTACATCAGGACGGCCTTGTTCATATCTCTCAACTATCCGACACCTACATTAAAGATCCTGCCGATGTGGTTCAGGCTGGAGATCGGATTGAAGTCCGGGTGCTCGAAGTCGATATTCAGCGCAAGCGCATATCGCTCTCCGCTAAAAAGAAACAGACCGCTAAAGCACCGACCAAAAAACCGCACGGTCAGCGGAATCAGAACCGTCCGCAGAACCAGCACCGCAATAAATCCTCACAGAAACCAAAAGGATTCACCAACAATCCTTTTGCGGGGCTATAGCAACAAACCGGCGCGGACTTCGACGGAAAGGTTGGGACTGCTGCATTCGGCGATGACCTTGAGGGCGAACTCGAAAGCCGTTCCCGGACCCTGGCTGGTAATCAGATGACCGTCGACGACGACGATTTCATTCACGGGTTGCACATCAGCAGGAAGCTTTGCTTCAACGCCGGGATAGCAGGTAAATTTTTTACCGTTTAGGATTCCGGCTTCGTTCAGTGCCAGTGCCGCAGCACAGATTGAACCCACCCACTTCCCCTTCGCATCAAAGTCACGGAGTGCCTGCTGGACGCCAGCATGAGCCATAAAGGCTTCCGTCCCACCAAACCCTCCTGGCAATAGCAATACATCAAAGTCGTCAGGGTTGATTTGATCCCAGGTGATATCGGGAACCAGTTTTACGCCTCTCGAGGCCTCAATGGTTCCGGCAGTGAGTCCTGCCACCGTTACTTCCCATTGGGCGCGGCGTAGCGTATCGATCATGATGACGGCTTCCATTTCTTCACTGCCATCGGCGATAGGTATCAATGCTTTCATGTCGGATCTCCGGTCTTTCGTGATTAGAGACGAATGAGACGTGAAGTTTCAAATCACGTTTCACGACTCACTCATCATTCAATTACTTTACGAAGTTCGTCAACAACCTTGCTGCACATGGATTCAGAAATCGGTTCGTCGAAGGTTTCCTGCAATACTTCCACGAGGCGCTGGCCCGTGCAAACGACCACCCCGTTAACGTTCATGAGATCTTCAGGAAGTTTGGTGCCGAGAAAGCAGAGCACCGAATGTATGGGCATATCTCCGCAACCGGAGTCATCCATCCAGGAAACCAACTCAGCACACGCAGCTTTGACTTGTTTGAGCGGCGGACGTGAAGGTTCTTTTCCGCCTGCATAGAGCTTGCCGGCGCGGAATTCAACCGAACCTTTCCAGTTTTTGGTTTCCACCACAAATATGCCTGCTGGCCCGACGATGATATGGTCAAAATTCTGCTTTCCTCCACCGAGCCGCAAACCATTAAAAACCGTGTATTCAGAACTTAGAAAAGCCAATTCGTGCGCTACCCATTCTTCGCCCTTGGCACCCTTCAAGTAGTTGCCCAGCCTTCGATCGTCCCAGGCAAGTAGAATGGCCGAAGCTACCGCAACCAGGAAAAAGAGAATACCGACCTGAGATATGCTGAGTGCGGGTGATGGAACCCAGGCCCGCAGGAGATAGCCCGTAACAAAACAAATAACCAGCAAGGGCCAGAATGCCCGCAGTAATCCCAATACCCGGGGAGCTTCTCCAGGACTGCCGTATACACCGGCAAATCGACTGCTCAATGATTCCTTTGCTGATTCCATAGCCGGAACTATAGGTGAAGCCGTGATGCGACACAACCGCCGACCTAAATAAGTCTCTTTTTACTGGTTGCCGTTCGACCCAGCGTTTATATGATTCCTTCTCAACTTTTTAAGGAATTTTGACTATGGGTAATGGAATCTGCTGCACACCGGGCATGAATAGAAGCGGGCCTGATGACGACCATCAGGGCAAGCCGTTTAAACGTGTTTCAACCGGATCGACCGAGAACATGGTGCGTCTCGCAGGCGGTCTGTTTCTGATGGGAACGGACGATTGCATCGGCTATCCGGACGATGGGGAAGGTCCAATCCGCGAAATCACACTGGCTCCGTTTTATATTGATCCATGCACGGTATCCGTAGCCGACTTTATAAAATTTACGGATGCTACCCATTACCAGACCGATGCTGAAAAATTCGGCTATTCCTACGTTTTCCACGCATTGCTTTCAGACAGTACCAAACGCACGCTCGATATGCTTGGTCGTACCCTTCAGGGGCTGGAATGGTGGTATCATGTGGATGGAGCCGATTGGAAACACCCCTACGGCCCGGAATCCTCCTTTGAAGGTTTGAAGAATCATCCCGTAACCCATGTTTCCTACCGCGACGCTCTCGCCTATTGCGAATGGGCGGGCAAACGTTTGCCGACTGAAGCCGAAGTGGAATATGCCGCGCGTGGCGGGTTGGAGCAAAAACGTTATGCTTGGGGCGATGAGCTGATGCCCGACGAAAAACACCGGTGCAATGTTTTCCAGGGCAAGTTTCCCGAATACAATTCCGGAGTAGATGGCTTCATTGGAACCGCACCCGTAGATGCCTTCGAACCCAATGGATATGGGCTATACAATATGGCCGGTAATGTGTGGGAATGGGTTTTCGACTGGTGGAGCCCTACCTTTCACATGACCAATTCAAGGAACAATCCGATTGGCCCGGAAACCGGTGAGCGCCGTGTGAATCGTGGCGGCTCATACCTCTGCCACGATTCTTACTGCAACCGTTACCGCGTTGCTGCACGCACATCGAACACACCCGACTCATCTACGGGGAACCTCGGCTTCCGGTGCGTACGAGATGTTTAAAGTCCCAGCACGTCCTTCATGCTGTACATGCCCGCATCTTTCCCTGCAACCCAGGCAGCTGCCTGCAAGGCACCTATGGCAAAGACATCACGGCTAGTAGCGCGATGCGACAGCTCAAGAAGTTCGCCCATACCTGCCAGCATGACCGTGTGGTCGCCCACAATATCGCCACCGCGGATCGCATGAAATCCGATTTCCTTTTCAGGCCGCTCACCCGGCAGGCCGGTGCGGCCATCCGATTGAACTTCCTTCAGATCCCAACCATAACCATCCGCAGCTGCTTGTCCCAGCATAAGGGCTGTTCCGCTGGGCGCGTCCTTCTTCTGGTTATGATGGCTCTCCAGCACTTCGATATCGTAGCCTTTTCCTTTCAGCGCACGGGCTCCGGCTTCCACCAAATTACAAAGCAGATTAATGCCTAGACTCATATTGCCGGAGCGGACGACGGCGGTTTTTTCCGCGGCCGTGTTGATGACTTCGAGCTCTTCGGCGTTGAGACCGGTAGTACCGATCAGCCAGGCCGTGCCCCACTCCGCAATACGCGGCGCATTGCCGGCAGTTCCAAAGTGAGAGGAAAAGTCGACGATTACATCGGCGCTTTCACCGACCTCTTCAAGATTAGTAATCAGATTGACTCCAACTTCTTTAGAGCCCGCCATGATTCCAGCATCCTTCCCCAGATCCGGTGAATCCCAAAGATCGACCGCTCCATGGAGCTCCAGCCCCTGAACCTTTTCCTCAAGAATGCAACGGATCAGCGTCTTGCCCATACGGCCGGCCGCTCCCAAAACTACAACTTTAGTCGCCATTAGAGCACTCCTACACTTTCAAGCGATGCACGCAGCACAGCTTTCATTTCATCGGTTGTCGAACACATTGGAAGACGATAGGTTTCTTCGATCATTCCTTTCATCGCCATCGCGGCTTTGATCGGAATTGGATTCGTATCGATGAATATGTCGTCAAACAGCTGTGCATATTTGTCGTGCATGACTTGCGCCGTTGCATAATCCCCAGCCAATGCACTCTGTATCAGAGCCACTACCTCAGTAGGAATTATATTCGAGGCAACTGAAATCACTCCCAGTGCACCCTCTTTAATCATGGGTAGCGCCAACGAATCATCGCCGGAAAGAACCTCAATATCGCAGCGGGATTTGATATCAATGACGCGCTGCACAGAACCGGCCGCTTCCTTTATGGAAACGATATGCTCATGCTTTGCCAATTCAGCAACCACTTCCAATGAAATTTCCATCGCCGAGCGTCCGGGCACATTATAAAGCACAACCGGGACGCCAATATCGGCCACGGCAGCAAAGTGCTGAATCAGACCGGAGCTGTTTGGCTTATTGTAATACGGTGTAACCTGCAACGTTCCGTCAACGCCGAATTCCTTCGCCGCTTCTGTAAGCTCAACTGCCTCGGCTGTAGAATTCGCACCGGTTCCTGCCACGATCTTGCATCGGCCAGCCGCTTTCTCAGCAACAACTTTAATGACCTGCAAGTGCTCTTTTGGTCGCAAAGTTGGTGACTCACCCGTCGTACCGACCGGCACAATCCCGGCAACGCCGCCGGCGATGTTAAACTCGACTAGCTCTTCGAGCTTTTCGAAGTCGACTGAACCATCCGTTGCAAACGGTGTTACTAGTGCTGTGTATACCCCTGTAAAAAACATTGTCCTTCTCCTTATGTCCGAAAGGATCCAAGTCCTTCCAAATCAAGTGTCGCAAAATGATCTTCAATTGTTTCCGCTCTGCGGATCTGAACAACTTCACCATCCTCACGTAACAGCAACTCTGCTGAACGCAGTTTTGCGTTGTAGTTAAATCCCATAGAATGGCCATGTGCTCCGGCATCGTGAATCACGGCCAGATCGCCAATATCCACCTGCGGGATGGTTCGGTCGATTGCAAACTTATCGTTGTTTTCACAAAGCGAACCGGTTACATCGCATACGAAGTCGCACGGCGCGTCTTCTTTGCCGGCAATCGTGACATGATGATACGCGCCGTACATTCCCGGACGCATCAGGTTAGCCATGCAGGCGTCGAGTCCGACAAACTGCTTATAGGTGTTCTTCTTGTGCAGCACTCGACCCACAAGATAGCCAAATGGACCGGTCACCATGCGGCCGCACTCCAACCGGATATCCAGCGGTTTGATCCCCTTTTCAATAATAAGTTCTTCATACAGCTTCCGTACGCCATCGCCCAATACGCCGAGATCAACTGCATCCTCTTCAGGGCGATAGGGGATTCCGATTCCGCCGCCGAGATTCACAAACTCAAATTCAATGCCCAGTTCAGTCGTCAGTTCGCCGACGAGATCAAAAAGCATGTGCGCCGTTTCCAGAAAATAGGTCACATCCAGTTCGTTTGAAGCCACCATCGTATGCAGACCGAAACGTTTGATGCCTTTGTCGCGCAGAATGCGGTAACCCTCAAAAAGCTGCTCGCGGGTAAAGCCATACTTCGCCTCTTCCGGATGGCCGATAATGGCATTCCCAGCTTTGAGTGGTCCAGGATTGTAACGACAGCAGATCAGTTCCGGTAAACCAACGTGGTCTTCCAAATAATCGATATGGGATATATCATCGAGATTGATGATCGCACCGAGTTCCTTGGCCTTGAAAAACTCATAGGCCGGTGTGGCATTGGATGTAAAAATTATATCCTCACCCACAACGCCCACCTTTTCCGACAGTAGCAATTCACCAAAGGAAGAGCAGTCCGAACCAAACCCCTCCGACTTCAGAATCTTCATCAGATACGGGTTCGGGGCCGCTTTCACGGCGAAATATTCCTTAAAGCCTGGATTCCATGAAAAGGCCGCTTTCAGTGCGCGTGCATTTTCGCGAATGCCCTTTTCGTCATAAATATGGAATGGCGTCGGAAAACGCTCGGTCAGCGCCTCCAGCTCATCCTTACTTAAAGGAATTTTCTTATCGGTCATCGTCTTCTCCTGACAAAATTATTGGGCGGGACTATACACGAACCGCCTCTGTTTCCAACGTTTGGACACCATAAAAAAGGGCTCCCAATAATTGGGAACCCCTTGTTACCAATCACTCGAGCACCTGAACTATTTTTTAGCCGCCTTCATCGTGGCACCCACGCGCAGGCGCAGGGCATTAAGCTTAATGAATCCGGTTGCGTCGGACTGATCGTATCCGCCTGCTTCGTCGAAGCTGACAAGTTCCGGGCTGTAGAGCGAGTAAGGCGAACGGCGTCCACAAACATGTACGCCACCTTTGTAGAGCTTCACGCGCACGTCGCCGGTAACGGTTTTCTGACTTTCCTCAATTGCGGCCTGCAGCATCTCGCGTTCTGGAGCAAACCAGAAACCATTGTAGACCAGCTCCGCATATTTCGGGATCAAACCATCGCGCAGGTGCATTACCTCGCGATCCATGCAGATGGATTCCAATGCACGGTGTGCGTGATGCAAAATGGTTCCGCCGGGTGTTTCATAGACGCCCCGGTCCTTCATGCCAGTGAACCGGTTTTCGACAATATCAATACGGCCAACTGCGTGTTCGCATCCGATCGCATTCAGCTTCTTCAGAAGAGCACCTGCACTCAACTTTTCGCCGTTCACAGATACAGGAATACCTTTTTCAAAACTGATTTCAACGTACTCTGCTTCATCTGCAGCCTGACTCAGCGGCTTGGTCATGCACCACATATCTTCATCGGGCTCATTCCAGGGATCTTCCAGAATGCCGCCTTCGAAACTAATATGGAGCATGTTGCGATCCATCGAATAAGGCTTGGCTGCAGAAACGGTGGTCGGAATGCCCCGTTCTTCCAGATACTTGATCATATCCGGACGTCCTTCAAACGGGAAGTCCTCCGGCATGCGCCATGGAGCGATCACTTTCACATCGGGTTTAAGGGCATAAGCTGTCAGCTCAAAGCGTACCTGATCATTTCCTTTTCCGGTTGCACCATGGCAGATGGCCTCAGCGCCTTCGGCGTTGGCAATATCGATCATACGCTTCGCGATCAGCGGACGCGCAATGGAGGTGCCCAACAGGTAGGTGCCTTCATAAATCGCGTTGGCCTGCATAATGGGATAAATGTAGTCTGCTGCAAACTCTTCCTGAACATCATCAACATAACATTTAACCGCACCATGCTTGAGGGCCTTTTCTTCCAGGCCGTCGAGCTCTTCTTCCTGACCCACATTGGAGCAGTAGCAGATTACTTCGGCATTATATTTTTCCTGAAGCCAGGTCAGGAGCACGGTGGTATCCAGACCACCTGAGTAAGCGAGTACAACTTTCATGATTGAATCCTTTTCTACTTAAAACGGGATATCGTCTTCGTATTCGTCGAAGTCAGCGGGTACATCTTTATCGGCCACAGGCGGCTTACCATCAGCCGCCGGAGCAGCAGTGCTTTCGCCAGCCTGAATTTTCCATCCCTGAAGGTTATTGAAATAACGCCCGTTATATTCGCGACCACGGATATCAAACGTGACCGTAACTTCCTGCCCTACCTGAATCGTATCGAGCAGACTCACTTTATCCTGCACAAATTCCAGGTTGATTTCCTGTGGGTATTTTCCGTCTTCGACCGTAACCACCATTTCGCGTTTCGTGAATCCGCTTCCGAATGTCTGCGCATCCTGGATGAGCTTTACTTTTCCGGTTAAATCATATGCCATTTCTTGATCTCCTTAATTTAAAAATATACTTCCACTCCGCACAAATAATTATGGCAGCAACGCTACCATTTCATCATTCAGCTCGTCGCAAGCTTCAGCAATTAGCTTGAGCGCCAAATCAATTTCTTCCGGCGATACATTCAGCGGGGGCAATAAGCGGAGTACATTACCTGCTGTTGCCAGCGCAAGCATGCCTTTTTCCTGTAGTTTTTTCTGAAGAGGAGCTGCCGGCACGTCAAGTACGAGACCCAGTAGCAGACCAAGCCCCCGCACACCGGCGATCCACTGCTTATGTTTCTCCGCTATATGGCAGAGCCCTTCGACTAAACAGGCGCCCATTTGCTGTGTATTTCCAAGCAGCTCTTCCTCTTCCACCACTTCAATAACGGACAAGGCCGCCGTACTCGCCAGCGGCGTTCCGCCGAAGGTTGTGGCGTGGTGACCGGGCTGGAAAATATCGGAAAGCTTCTCTCCGGCTACAATTGCACCGATCGGGAAACCATTGCCAAGTCCCTTGGCCAATGAAAAAGCATCGGGCTGGACATCATAGTTTTGGAATCCGAACCATTTTCCGGTCCGCCCCATTCCGCATTGCACTTCATCGCACAGCAGCAGGATACCCTTTTCATCACAAAGCTTCCGAAGGCCTGGGAGAAATTCCGGATCAGCAGGAACAACCCCACCCTCGCCCTGCAGTGCTTCTACCAGAACCGCGGAAGTTTTTGAGCTGATTGCATCTTCCACCGATTGAAGGTCATTAAAATTGGCGTAGACAAATCCTTCCGGTAACGGGCCGAATCCAGTTTTGACTTTATCCTGACCCGTTGCAGTCAGCGTGGCCAGCGTCCGTCCGTGGAACGACTGCCGCATCGTGATAATTTCGTATTTACCATTTTCGCTACCCCACAACCTTGCCAGCTTGATCAATCCTTCGTTAGCTTCCGCACCGGAGTTGCAGAAAAAGCATTTGGCGCCCGAAAGGCCTGAGCGCCCAGCCAATGCTTTCGCAAGCAGCGGTTGCTTTTCGTTATAAAATAGGTTTGAGACATGTACCAGTTTTTCCACCTGATCCTGTACTGCCCGCACCATTTTCGAATGGCAGTGCCCGATATTGGTCACGGCAATCCCCGAAATGAAATCGAGATATTCATTTCCTTCAGCATCCCAAACATTCGTTCCGGAACCTTCCACCAGCGCCAGCCCTGGGGCGTAAGTGGGCATTAAATACTTTTTTTGTAACTCAGCAATTTCGGCCGTGTTCATTTTACTACTCCGTAATTTCGGTTCCTACCCCTTCAGATGTAAATAATTCAAGCAACAGTGAATGCGGCATCGAGGAATTGATGATATGAACTTTTTTGATGCCCGACTTCACCGCTCCTGCCATGCCTTTGATTTTCGGCAGCATGCCACCGGTAATCACACCTCGATCAATCAATTCGTCCACCTCACTCAAATGCAATGAAGAAATCAGAGTCGACTTATCCTCCGGATCGAGTAGCAAGCCCGGTACGTCAGTCAGAAATACCAGCTTGCGGGCCCTCAGCGCACAGGCAATCGCTGTGGCTGCATCATCGGCATTAATATTGTAAAGCTGGCCATCAGAACCCTTTCCCAGCGGCGTAATGACCGGCACGATGTTCGACTGTAGATAGGCTCGAATTGGCTCAACGTCCACATGGCTCACTTTTCCGACATATCCCCAATCCAATTCCTCATTCGTAACCGGATCGGTTCCAGTCATTTTTTCAACACGGATAATATCTTCGCCGTGAATTCCGCGGGCCTTGCCGTGGTATTGCTGAATAATCTCTACCAAATGCGGATTTACTTCCCGATTAAGCACCTTTTCAACCACGTGCATTGTCGCTGAATCCGTAACCCGCAGTCCGCCGACAAAATTAGGAGCAATGTTAGCTTTCTTCATTTCTCGCGAGATGGCTTTTCCGCCGCCATGCACGACAACAGGCCGCAATCCAACGCATTCCATGAACGCAATATCCTGAAGAATCCGGCTATAGCCTTCCTCACTCTCCATAATGCTTCCGCCAAACTTGACCACAACCGTCTCACCTCTGAACTGCTGGATAAAAGGTAGTGCTTCCGTCAGCGCGGCCGCCTTCTCAATAAACTTGTCCATAAAAATATTCCTACGTATTTCGTACTTCGTATTTCTCGCAGGGCTTCCCCCCGGTCTTCCACTCTTCTGACGCGACACGGCCCGTCTAGTAATTGATTCGCACGTATTCTTCGGTGCAGTTGCAGGTATAAACCGTGGCTGTACCTCCCCCGATGTGCAGGTCGATGTTTATAGCAAAATCAGTCTGGGAAACCACTTTAATCAATGCTTCCTGCGGCTCATCCGATCGGCATCCTTCAGATACCGCCTGCGTATCGTCATAGAAGATGTCCACCCGTTCTTCGACTACCCGCGCTTTTGAGTAGCCAATAGAATCCATGATCCGACCCCAATCGGGATAGGACCCCGCCCAAGCGGTCTTATTCAACAAGGAATTAGCCACCGCCCGTGCAGCCAGATCCGCCTCGGAATCTGATTCTGCACCCTTCACATTGACGATCACAAATTTATCAGCGCCTTCGCCGTCGTGCACAATCATCATCGCCAGCTCGAAACATACTTTTTTAAAAGCCTCGAAAAATGCGCTCCACTCCAAAGATGCTTCCGAAAGGAGTTCATTACCCGCTTCGCCGTTAGCCATGGCCAGCACGGTATCGTTGGTACTCTGATCGCCATCGATCGTAATCCGGTTAAAGCTCGAATCCACGGCCATTTTCAGCGCCGACTGCAGCGCCGATTGTTTCACTGCCGCATCGGTCGTGATATAGGAGAGCATCGTCGCCATATTCGGATCGATCATGCCGGCACCTTTAGCGAAACCGACAATCTTCACCGCTTTCCCTTCGATCTCTAATTCAGCGGATGCAACCTTTGGCCGAGTATCCGTAGTCATCATGGCCTCGGCAGTGAGCTGTACGTTTCCGGCATCAGCAGATTGGATCAGTGCAGGGATACCTGAAATTATTTTATCAAGAGGCAACTGCGGACCGATTTTTCCCGTTGAGCAGACAAAGATTTCCTCCGCGGCACAACCCAGCAACCTTGCAGCTTCGGTAGCCATCTCTTTTGCCGCAATCATCCCCGCCGTACCTGTACAGGCATTGGCAATTCCGCTGTTCATCACGATGGCCCGTGCCTTTCCGTTTTCCAGATGAGCCCTGCACACCTTCACCGGTGCTGCGCAAACCTGATTGGTTGTAAACACACCGGCGGAGCTGGCGGGCACCGCCGAAAGGATCATCGCCATATCTTTTACATTTGCCGGTTTAATTCCGGCAACAATGCCAGCGCACTTGAAGCCTTTCGGCATTTTAATTTCTGAATACATGGGATTTTTCCTCAACACGTTTTAATAGAATGTCGGATTAAAATACTTTTGCAGAACTTGGGAAACAAAAAAAGCCTCCCGGCACCGGGAGGCTTTTGCAAACTGCAGTTCGAGCGATTAACGCTTGGAGAACTGGAATTTTTTGCGCGCACCCGGCTGACCCGGTTTATTACGTTCCTTCATACGCGCATCGCGGCTGAGGAATCCGGCCTTTTTCAGGACCAATCGAAGCTCTTCATCGGAACCGGCCAATGCACGGGAAACAGCATGAACCACTGCGCCGCATTGTCCTGATTTTCCGCCACCCTTAACCGAGGCAATAATGTCATGCTTGCCAACCATACCAGCGGTGATGAACGGCTTCTTCAGCAATTCCTGCTGCTGAGCATTCTTGAAATAGTCGTTTACTTCCAGACCGTTGATGGTGATTGATCCTGCACCTTCAGTCATGCGTACACGGGCAACAGAAGTCTTGCGACGGCCGGTTGCTTCTAATGTTAGAACTTTTTTTGCCATGATAATTAATCCTGCTTATATGTTGAGTTTAAGTTCCTTGACCTGCTGAGCCGCGTGCGGATGCTCGCCACCAACATACACCTTTAGGCGTGTCAGGGTCTGGCGCGTCTGACGATTCGTCGGAAGCATACCCTTAACAGCCTGCGTGATGATGCGTTCCGGATTCTTAGCACGGATGTCCTTGGCCTTGGTTTCGTTACGGCCACTAGAATATCCGGTATAATCCTGATAGATTTTTGTTTCTTCTTTGTTGCCGGTCAGTTTGATTTTTTCACAATTGACCACAACAACAAATGCGCCGGTATCAACATGGGGGGTATAGGTTGGCTTGTCGCGGCCGCGCAATGCATCGGCAATTACAACAGCCAGACGGCCAGCAGGTTTATCCGTAGCGTCAACTACGAACCAATCACGTTTGATATCAGCCTCTTTGGGCATAAAAGTTTTCATTTAAGTCGTCCTCTAGCTCTATTCGGTAAAAAAGATAAGGTGGGGGAAGCTATATTAGAGGGACTGGCCTGTCAACCCCTCTGAGAAATAAGTTTCTGATTTTTGTTAACCCGTTTTCCGTGCTATAAGTTACTTATGAGATTCGCATTAACACAGGTAAAATCCAGACGGCGGCCAACATGGATTGGCTGGTTACTAATTGCAATCCTGTTTATCGGGTTATCATGGGGGTTTGCAGCCAATATCTACTCTTTCCTGGCCCCGCAAAATCCTCCTCATAAAGGTCTTATGGTCGTCGAAGGGTGGATTCACGATTTTGCACTCGATGAAGCGGTGACCCTGTACCGCACCGGTACTTATTCTAAAATCGTCTGCACAGGCGTTCCGATTGAGACCGGAAGTTATATCCAGCAGTATAAATCTTATCCTGAAATGACCGCTGCGCGATTAATAAAAATGGGCATTCCTGAAAACGAAATTATTACTGCCATTGGAGATAATGCGAAAAAAGACCGCACCTATTTATCTGCCGTTGCCCTGCGCGAAGCGTTCATGGCCTATAATCTAGGGGGCGAGACCAACATTCATCTTGTTACAACCGGCCCGCACGGTCGGCGCAGTCGATTGCTGTTCCAGCAGGCTCTCGGCGAGGAATACAACATTGGCGTCACCTGCCTTGAAGATGCCGGTTACGATTCTGAACGCTGGTATACCTACAGCCAGGGCGTACGAAAAGTCATAGGCGAGTTCATCGCCTATACCTACGCGAAGTTCTTTTTTCATCCTTAAATGAATACTACGGAATCAAACCCGGCCCTCTGGCTCGCCTTTTTAGCGTTGAACGAACAGGCAACCCGCGACTGGCTTACTAAGCTTTACAACCGACGCTATTTTGAAGAAACCCTTGCAGATCACATTGAGGCCGCCACTCGTTACGATCGAAAATTAAGCCTCGTTCTTTTTGACATCGACGATTTTAAACAGATCAACGATACCCTCGGACATAAAGCAGGCGACGAGGTTTTAAGACAATTTGCCGATCTACTTCAATCCACTGCCCGGAAGGCTGATATCGTCTGTCGCTATGGCGGAGATGAGTTTGCGGTCATTCTTCCAGAGACAGAATCTTCCAAAGCATGGAAATTTGCCGAGCGGATATTTAACGTATTGGAAACGTCGTGCGATCTAAACTTTACCGCCGGAGGCGGCGTTGCTGCCCTGCCCAGTGAAAATATCGTAGCCTTGGCAGATGCAGATTTACTGTCCAAAAAAGCGGCTGCGCGGAAATAGCAGCCGGTAATCGTATTGATTCGGGTAAATATACACAAAAAGGCTCTAACCGATTCAGACACTCCTATCCGCCTGCCGTTAGAGCCCTTTAATATGAGAAGCCGGATTTTAGTAGCTTACGCAGGATGCGTGAAGTGCCTCAATCTGCTCCGTGATTTTATCGACCACTTCGCAATCGACCCGCTGGCTGGTGCGCAAAAGCGCCAGTGAGTTTTCGCCGGATGGATCGTGCGGGTTGCGCATATCGTCGATGTTTATGCCTGCTTCCGCCAACGTGTTACCAATCTGACCGATAACGCCGGGCCGGTCTTTATAAATAAAGAACACAGCCGATCCGGTCGGCTCGAAGTAGAGCTTGTCGAAATCGTTGATGCGGGAAATCATCATATTGCCTTCGGCAACGGTTCCGCGGACGCTGATGCGCTGAAAATGGGCTGAATCAACCGAGGTGGTGACATCAACTGTAATGGAGTTCCCGTAACCCTTGCTCGTATCGGTTTCGCGGTTGAAGTATTCCACGCCCATTTCCTTGAGGTATTCAAGGGCAGCATCGAAACCTAGGGTGCGATCGAAATCATCGCTAAGCGCCGCCACAATCTGAACCAGTAGCCAATCGCCGAATTTCGCCAGATCGCCGTAGAAGCTGGTTTCGATCAGCTTCAGTTTCTTGTTACCGCCGGCAATGCCGCGGCAGGTATGAGCAAGCGCGTAGGCCAGCTCGCTGTATGCACGATCCAGACCTTCCGGCACATCGCGATTTACAACATAGGAGGCAATCCCTTTATCGTCGTAGCCGATCAGCTGAGTCGCCGAACGATGAGCGGCATTATAGTTTGCTTCTTTCGTGCTGGCACCCAGATGCGGCAACATAATGTCGGCAATATCCGCAATCGGCTTCTCGCCAGCCTCATCCTTCGGGTAAACGTCGTTCAAAAAGCGAATTCCTTTATCCGCCTTGATCGCCCGTAAATCGGCTTCGTTGAGAATGCCGGCACGGGCGCAGTTGATGATGGTGGCACCCTTTTTCATACGCTCAAAAAGAGCTTTATTAATAATACCGCGGGTATCATCATTTTCCGGCATATGCAGTGAGATGTATTCGCACTGTTCGAAAATCTCTTCGAGACTGGCGGATTCCGCACCCAGATCATGCGCGCGTTCATCCGAGAGGAAGGGGTCGAATGCCAGCACTTTCATTTCAAAACCGGACAGGCGCTTGGCAACCAGTTGGCCGATGGCGCCGAATCCGACAATCCCCACGGTCTTTCCGGTAACCTCACGACCCATGAAATTTTTCTTTTCCCATTTACCCGCACGGGTGGAGGCATCGGAAGCAATTACATGCCGGGCATCGGCAAGCATCAGAGCAACCACTTCCTCGGCAACGGCGTTGGCATTGGCTCCCGGCGTATTCATCACATCAATACCCTTACTTCGGGCATATTTGGTATCAATCGTATTATATCCGGCGCCGGCGCGAATCACCACTTTCAGCGAAGGCAGGGCATCAATAATTTCCGGCGTCACTTTTTCGGAGCGCACAAACAGCGCATAGGTATCGGAGTGCTGAGAAGCAAGAGCAGCAAGGTCTGCTGATTCATCCTGAACGACCGTGTACCCTCCATGATTGTTAAGAGTTTCGCGAGCCACGGTATCAAGCTTGGTCGGGATCAGTACTTTTTTCATTCTTTCCTCTCGGTTGGGGTTGAAAACAGCCGCACACCCTAAGCAGGCTTGCCTCCGGAATCAAGCTTTGACAAATCCATTTTTTCTGGGAGAGTTCTTCGCTTCAAACGGACGCCAATATGAAGAGAAGAATACACCTGTTGAACTGCCTCGCCGCCACCCTGATTTTTTCCGGATGTATGGGCTATCAACTTGGCGGTTCCCGCCCCGAAGGCATTGAATCCGTTACCCTGGCTCCTATCGTTAATAGGACCGGCGAAACCGCCATTGAACTTCAAGTTACCCATGCAATTAGTCAGCGCATTCAGTTTGACGGGCGCATGAAACTGGTTAATATGGCGGATGATGCGGATGCCGTAATAGAGGTCACCCTCACAAAATACGACCTGACTCCGATCTCCTACCGCTCCGACCAACGCACAACCCCAGAAAACTATCGCCTTCGTATTACCGGTGTCGCGGAACTGAAAGATCCCAAAACCGGCGAAATTCTATCGACCTCCGCCACCTACGGGGAAGCCACCTTTGAATTCAAAGCCGATCTGACCTCCTCCAAACGCGATGCCCTGCCCGTTGCGGCCAAGGAAATTGCCAAATTCATGGTCGATGATCTGATAGAACGATGGTAGCTCCGCTCCCATTTCAGTTTTAGGTGATTAAGTTTTGGGTTTAAGTCCCGACAACAGAAACCTCGGGTAAAACGAAATCGCCTCTTAAAACTTAACCACTCTAACACCTAAAACCGTGTTTCCACAAAAAAACCCGCTCAGTGGCGGGTTCTTCATAACCAAGTTCCTGTTGAAACTAGGCCGTGGTGATCTTGCGCAGACCGTTTGCAGCATTGGTCTTGCGGCGAACAGCGGTATTCTTTTTGATGATTCCAGCCTTCGCAGCTTTATCGAGAATTGAGCTGTAGGAGCGCAATGCAGTTGCACCCGCTTCGACATCCTTTGTTTCCAATGCATCCATCATGCTACGGCGCGCACTCTTCACGCGGGTACGTACCTGTAAGTTGCGGTCGTGGCGCACTACATTCTGGCGCATTCTCTTCTTGGCGCTTTTAAGATTCGGCATATCAAATTACTCCGTTTAGTCAAATTTGGTCCATTTTCTGGAAAAGAAGGATCGGATAATAGCGGGGGCGGTTATGAAGTCAACCCACAAATCCAGCATTTTACCGCCTAGCGGACAATTCCCCAGTGGTCGCGCATGGGCCAGTAGACAAAAAACGCCGGCCCTTGGTAATCCTTGCGCGGAACCCCGTGGAAAAAGCGTCCATCCAGACTCATGTTCGGCTTCGTATTATCGCCGCACATCAGATATTCATCTTTCCCCAGCTGGATAAATTGGTCCGCATCGTAAAGATCGCCGTCGTTTCCATGCCCGCCGGAATATGCGGGATCCGTTGCGATTTTTTCAAACATGGGCGGATCGGAGATGATTTGCCCGTCTGCTACAATGCGCCCGTTCTGGATCTGCATTTTTTCTCCGGGCAAACCAACCATGCGCTTGATGTAGAACGTATCCTTGCGTACGCCCGAATGCTCAAGACTCCGCGTATCAAAAACAGAAATATCTCCGCGTTCGGGGCTCATGAAATTATATTTCATTTTGTTGACCAAAATATGATCTCCGGCAATCACCCGTCCACTCACCAGCGTTTCCCCCTTCGAATAATGCTTTTTCAGCAGACTTCGACCGCCTGTGGGAGTCCATTCGTAGACAAGATCACTCAGATAAGATGGAATCTTGTGCTCCACCCCGCCGATCTTCACCAAGATCGAATCGCGGCTGGATCGAATATCTTCAACTTCGCCTGAGGCCTTAACTTTGATTTCCTTATAAGAGGTTCCAGTGACCAACCATTTTGGAAACTTCAGCAACACATTATCGAACGGACCCGGTTCAGCCTGTGCTTCAACCATTATGCCGTTAAGGGTCGGTTGCATGGAACCCGTCGGAATTTTGAAGGGCTGAAAGAAAAAGGCGCGAATCGCCATCGCGGCGCCCAGCGCAACGATGATCACCTCGATGTTTTCCCGAACGCCGGATGTATTCTGTGTTGGATACACTTTGTTTGCTGCTTCCTCCAAGGCTTGAACGGATTTTTCAACATCACCCTCACCGGTACGCCGGATTTCACGTACAACGGCTTCGGCCCGTATTAAGGCTTCAAGATCTTTTGCATCGGCAATATCTTCACGCATATGCCGCGCATGCCGCGCCGCGTGCAGATATTCCTTCAACTGCTTCCGTAGTTTTCGTTTTTTCAAAATTCCAATCATCCGTTCCTCCGAAAAATAAAACGTGCTCTTCCCGCCTGTGTGTTAAAATTATAGCCTTACTGCTTATTCGTTTTCAGGACGGCGATAAACGCTTCCTGCGGAATATTGACCTTGCCGATCTTCTTCAACTTTTTCTTCCCTTCTTTCTGGCGTTCGAGCAACTTTCGCTTTCGGCTGATGTCGCCGCCATAACACTTGGCTGTAACATCCTTCCGGTAGGCTTTGATCGTTTCGCGGGCAATAATTTTACCGTTTACCGCTGCCTGCACCGCCACGGAAAAGGCCTGACGTGGAATCACCTCGAGCAGCGACTTGCACATCTGCCGACCGCGAAATTCCGCTTTGGATCGATGTAAAATACTTGAAAAGGCATCCACTACTTCGCTGTGAATCATGATGTCCATTCGGACCAATTCGGACTGCTGATAGTCGGCATACTCATAATCCATCGAGGCATAACCGCGGCTAATGGTTTTGAGTTTGTCGTAGAAATCAATCAGGACTTCGTTCAACGGCATATAGCAGGTGAGCATCACGCGATGCCCGTCAATCGAGTCGGTCTTCCTAATTTCCCCGCGGCGTTCCATGATCAGCTTCATCATTTCACCCAGATAATCGGTGGGACAGATGATCGTGGTGATAATCATCGGTTCTTCGATATGCTCAATATTGCTCATATCAGGCAGATACATCGGGTTATCGATTTCCTTCACATCGCCGTTTTTCATGACTACGCGGTAGACCACGTTCGGGTAGGACGAAATAATATCGAGGTTAAATTCGCGGCGCAGGCGCTCCATGATGATTTCCATGTGGAGCAGACCAAGGAATCCGCAGCGGAACCCAAAGCCCAGCGCGATCGACGATTCGGCCTGGAACGAAAACGAAGCATCGTTCAGGCGCAGCTTATCCATACTTGCACCGAGTTTTTCATAATCGCTCGTTTCCACCGGATAGATTCCGGAAAAGACCATCGGGTGGATTTCCTTAAAGCCGGGCAATGCATCGGGAGCGGGTAACTTGGTTAGTGTCAGTGTATCCCCGATCTGGATTTCGGAGGCGTCCTTGATATTTGCAATCACGTAGCCTACTGAACCTTCATCCAGTAGTTTACTTTTTTCCATTTCCGGCGTGAAGATGCCGACTTCTTTGATTTCGTAGTTTTCACCGGTGCTCATGACCTGCACCTTGTCACCTGCCTTAAGCGTACCGCTGAACAGACGCATATAGACGACAACGCCCCGATAGGCATCGTATTTAGAATCAAAAACCAGTGCGCGGGTAAATTTATCTACCGCCAGGGGGGGGGGCTTGAAGCGCTCAACAACCGCCTCAAGCACTTCCTCAATACCAATGCCTTTCTTGGCGCTAATCTGCAACGCATCCGTTGCTTCGATGGCAAGAATATCCTCAATCTGCTGACATACATCATCGATATTCGCATTCGGCATTTCGATTTTGTTCAGCACTGGAATAATGTCCAGACCGTTGTCGTTGGCCAGATAGGCATTCGAAACGGTCTGTGCTTCCACACCCTGAGAAGCATCCACCACCAGAATCGCGCCTTCGCATGCCTGAAGGCTACGGGAAACTTCGTAGGAAAAATCCACGTGGCCCGGTGTATCGATCAGGTTGAAGGTATAGACATTTCCATCCTTCGCCTTGTATTTCATCGTGACGGGATGGGCCTTGATGGTAATGCCGCGCTCGCGTTCCAAATCCATGGAATCGAGCAGTTGCTCCTTCATGTTGCGACTTTCCACGGTATGGGTCATCTCCAGCATACGGTCGGCGAGCGTCGACTTTCCATGGTCGATGTGGGCGATAATCGAGAAATTTCGGACTAAACTAAGATCGGTCATAAGGTTGCGTAAAATGGTTATTTCGGGCATCTCGGCCCCTAAAAAAGAGCGCACAAGCTACCCGAGCCCTCCGCAAAGGTCAAGCGCTGGGCAAACCGGAGAGCGAACCGTCAATGAAGCCGAACCGCTGCACCGCGATCCGGGATCGCGGCTACACTTTTTTACCATTCGAAGTGTAGGGAGGGGGACGAACCCCGCCAAGGCCGCACCGCACTTCTCCGCTGCCCTCTTCCTCCGTACCGCGATCTTGGATCGCGGCTACAGATTGTGTATCGCAAATCGTTCTAGAATTCGGCGAGCAGGCGGGCGCTGAGGGCGCTGGCGGAATAGCCGTCGCCGAAGCGGATATCGAGTCCGACCGCACATTCAAAAACGGTCCCCGCCTCGCTTTCATTCCACAAGCTGAGCCCGATCCCGACTTCATACAGATCTTCAATCGGCGCGTGCATGCCGAACGTGTAGTGTCCAGTTCCACCAACCAGAGAATAACCCACCTGTTCTTCATCGCTGTTGAACTCATGCAACCAGTTCGCATGCGTTTCCGGGATCAGCACAAACCGCTCGTACTCCCGCTGGAAGCTGGCTTTAAGTCCAAGTTCAGATTGCATACTGAAGCGGTCATAGGAGTCAACGTTTCGTCCAACCGCCGTAGTAGCGGTTTCCGTGTAGCCATCCTGAGCAAAAAAGGAGCCGAGCACACCCGCCGAAGGCGTCAGGAAAAACTGGTCGTTCTTGAAAATGAACTCACGGCCGCCGCCGAGGTAATAACCCAGCTGATCAGCATCGAAATCCGCAGTCGTATCGAAGGCCGTTCCCGATTGATTTTCGATTGAACTTTTTCCATAACCCAGATTCGCATCAGCAAACCATGCTCTGGTTCCCCACGAGGCATACAGCACGCCATAAGCCGTTTTCGCCTTGCTGTTGTCGCCGTCATCCTGACTGATGTCCGACGAAGCATAGCCCCCCGCCAAACCAGCCAATAAATCCCCGAAAGCTTTGTCGATGCCTACGACCATGCCATAGACGGAATGATCGTAGGAGGAATAGTCGCCAGCCCCATCGCGGCTACCCCAGCTACCATGCCCTTTGATCCACCCCTGCACCTGTTCACCGTGCAGATGCGGACCCTGCACTCCGTACGGCCACATCGATTCCGGCATCACACCGCGCTGGCGAATTTGCGTGAACCCTTCCATCATGCCGTTCGCATGGGCATAGGTCGGCGCGCTGCGGTCGTAGAGCTGGGTGAGTTGGGAGTTGATCGTAGAGCCATTCATCTGATTCAGGAGATTAACCTGTTTGGTCGCGGCAGCCGTTCCTAACGTCGCAAGTGCATCGATCTCATCGGATACACCGCTCATATCTGATCCGACTTCAAATGCGGCAACATTTGCAATGCTGTCTCGCAGGATCCAGGAATAGAGATCGCCGCTATCTGCATAGAAATCTAATTCCAGTAATGACCCCACCTCGCGACCACCCAACCCAGATATGTCGTTCGTGACACCGCCGACAACAAGTACATCGGCTTTAATCAAGAGGTTTGTATACGAAACACCTACGCTTAATTCTTCAATCTCCCCTGTATATTGGATGAGTGCATTTGCTTCGAAATTTGCGGAAGCTTCGATCGCAAGCAGCTCCTCTGTAGCGGCCGTTGCGTTGGTATAGCTATCGAATGAAAAAACTGAGCTGGCGCCTTGATAGTAATTCGAGGCGGAAGCATGACCGCCGGAAGCAAACACCAATTCCGAATTATTGGTTAGAGACAGTGTCTGACCCACACCCACGCTGGCATTATCCATAACGTATAACGCGGCATTATTGACCGTCAGATTACCCGCATTCGTCCAGAGCGATCCCGCTCCCTCAACCCAGGCGTAGTTACCGGCACCACCGTCGCCGATCATGGCAGACCCGCTAACCACATGACCCCCATTGGTGATTTGAAGATAATTTCCATCGCCGGCTCCTCCAATCAGCAATGATCCCGTATTCGTCCAAACGGAACCAGCACCCTGAACGACGACCCGATTCATATCAGCCGCCGCGCTGGCGCCCAACACCGTATTTGAGCTATTGAGATTAGCTCCGCCCGATAGAACAATGGCGTTGCCCGCGGTGTTGCTTCCTACATAAAGCGTATCCGAAGCCACGTTCCAAACCGCATTGGATCCTGTAAGGATAACGGAGCGTCCACCTTCAATTGAATTGGTCATCCCCGTTAATGCACCCGTGGTCTCAACCGTACTGCCTGCCCCAAAATCGAATCCGACCAAGGAAACATCGAAATCATTACTGACGACCAGCCAGCCTGCATTCTCCAAGTTAAAGACATTGTTGGTCCCACTGATCACAATGGAATTTGCAACCAATACCTTGCCGTCCGCTGAAACCGAAACGGTGTTGTCGATGGAGTTCGAGACCGAACCCACGATGATGTTTTCAGCCAACACGTGCGCACCACCATCTACGGACAACGTATTATTAGATGATGTTCCTCCAATCGTAATATTCGTTCCGCCTTGATTCCAAAAACCGCCCGGTCCGGTTAGACCTAGCGTACTCCCTCCTTCAACCGAGCTATCCCTACCCGTCAGATTGCCCCCGACATACAATTTGCTACCCTCTTTATAATTAAATCCGGTCATCGAGGCATCGAAATCATTAAAAACGGTCAACTGTCCGTCTTCATTCAGGTTAAATTCGTTGCCTGCTCCATCGATGAACAGCCCGTCTGTAACCACCACGCTGCCGCCATCCGAGACCGTAACCTTGTTTCCCGTATTACTGGTGGATCCGATATATAAGCCCCCATCGTTTTTCCACACCGAACCGCTGTCAGAAACAACAACCACATTCCCCGTTGCACTGCCTGCAACACCAACATATCCATCAAGCGAAGAGACCGTTCCACCATCGGTGATTTCCAAGATGTTTGATGAACTAAAATCACCCACTCTAAAATCGCCCTCCATATTCCAGGTTGACTCCGCACCGGTCACCAAACCTTCATTTGAATTGCCCCCTGCCAGTCCTCCTATGATACCGGTATCAGATTGCAGCGTATAGCCGGCGGAAATGACCAATCTGTTGACGGAAGAAGTCAATCCGACCCCAACAAGAAATCCAGTGGCATTAATGTCTTCAGTGAGTGTGTTCGTAATTCCACCGTCTACATAAATAATTTGCCCCAGCGAAGAAGTCGCCAGCGCTAGACCTACAAAAAAAACTGATCCAACTCGAAATTTCATAAAAACCCCTGTTCTATCCATTGTGATTAAGAAGCTGAGGACTCTGCCAAAAAGAGTCGGAACTGGAAAACTATTCTTTCTATAGACTTTTGCTCCTCGCACATTGACCCATCCACCGCACCGCGATCTTGGATCGCAGCTACACGTTCTGATCCATCCCCGACGCTGAACCGTGGAAAGGTTTGACCTGCATTGGCGAAATCCCCATTATCCCGCGCCATTATGAAACAGGAAAAAGCAACCGTACTTGAACACGATAATTTCCAGGGCGAATACCGTATTCTACGACTCGCCGCACCGGGAATTGGACCCTTTGTAAAACCCGGGCAGTTTATGCATCTTCAGATCCCGCATCTGGGCGATCGAATTCTGCGTCGACCTTTCAGTATCTACAAGGCCAATGATGAAGGCGTGGCTGTACTCTATAAGCCGGTCGGGCGCGGCACGGAATCCATGATTCCGCTCGTTGCTGACGACACGGTCGATATTATTGGTCCGCTGGGTAATGGCTATCCGGATGCTGCTCCCGACTCCCTGCCCGTTCTCGTGGCCGGCGGCTATGGAAATGCCGCGCTCTTCTTAAAGGCCAAAGAGTTGAAAACCAAAGGCGTGGCCTTTTTCGGAGGGCGTACCGCTGAGGACATTCTCTGTGTTGAAGAGTTCAAGGAACTCGGATGGGATGTCCGCCCAACAACCAACGATGGCTCCCTCGGCATGGAAGGTCTTGTGACCGATGCGTTTGATCCCTGGATGAAGGAACAGGACATTCAAAAACTGGAACTCTTTGTCTGCGGCCCCGGTCCAATGCTTCGAGCCATGGGCGATCGCGCCATTGAACATAACTTTACTGCGTGGCTCTCGCTCGACGAAAATATGGTCTGCGGCGTTGGTGCCTGCCTTACCTGCGTCATTAAGCGAAAAACGAAAGACGGCGGCTGGGACTGGGCACGTTGTTGCAAAGATGGACCGGTTTTTGAGTCCAGGGAGATTTTGTGGGATGAGTAAGCCAAACCTTGAAATTAAGATCGGGTCGATGACCATGAAGAATCCCGTGACGGTGGCGTCGGGAACTTTCGGCTATGGACCGGAATATGCCGACCTTGTTGATCTGAACCGACTCGGAGCGATTACGGTGAAAGGTATTTGCCCGGATGAACATGTGGGCAATCAAACACCGCGTACCTTCGAGACTCGTGGCGGCATGCTCAATGCCATCGGTCTGCCAGGACCCGGCGCGCAGGGTTTCATCGATAAATATATTCCGTTCCTGAAACAGTACGACACCCCGGTGATTGTCAATATCTGGGGCAAGAGCATGGAAGATTACGGCCGGGTGGTTGATATACTCGATGCGGAAGACACCGTTACGGCGTACGAAATCAATCTTTCCTGCCCCAATGTTAAAGAAGGCGGATCCGCCTTCGGCACCGATACGGATACGTTTTCGCGGGTGATCGAGCTGGTTCGTAAAAGAACGCAGAAACCGATTATTCCTAAACTGGCGCCGAACGTCCCGAACATCGGTCTTTTTGCAAAAGCAGCCGAGAACAGCGGAGCCGACGGAATTGCCATTATGAATACGATGCCGGCAATGGCGATCAATATTGATACGCTTAAGCCGGAGCTGTGGAATAAGTTTGGTGGCCTTAGCGGTCCGCCGATCAAACCCATTGCCATCAAACTCGTGTTCGATGCGGCTCAGGCAACCCAACTTCCAATCATTGGAATGGGTGGAATTTTCGAACCGGAAGATGCCATTGAATTCATGATTGCCGGTGCAACGTCGGTTGCGGTTGGTACGGCCAATTTCATTGATCCAACAACATGCGATCGTGTGATCGACGGCATTGAAGCCTATCTGATCGAAAAAGGGCACCGCTCGGTTTCCGACCTGGTCGGAACGGTCAAGGTATGACGAAACTACGGTTTAGCGGAATGCTCATACTTGGCACCGTTTTTTCGGCGGCCATTCTCTGTTATGGCTTTTTCCAACCGTTTATACCCGGGGCTGTAAATGAGGCCCTGCCGGCCCGAACTTCTTTTGTCTTCCGAGCAAACGACCTGACCGAATTACTTCAAAGCCCCGTTTGCGGTCAGCTGGACAAGGCGCTTGGTGCGGGCAATTCGCTGAAAGAACTGCTGGCCGCCAATGATTGGGTAGGTCTGGCGGCGGCATCGGAAATTGCCGTGGCCGACATTCCGTTCCGGAATGCAGGCGAGCAAAAATCATGGGCAGCGGTCAGCTGGGTCGGTTGGCGCAGTCCCTGGCTCCGTTGGAAGCTGGAAAACTCGCGCAATCCGCATTTAAAACTGCTGGGTAAACATTCGGTCTGGCCGGTCTGGCAGTACGACGAACCCGATATCGCCCGCGGCATGAGCCTGACCTTCGCCCTCACAGATAATCTTTTAATCACCTGCCTTTCCGAAAGCCCAACCGATATCCTGTTATTGCTGGATACGTATGACAAGCGAGCACCGTCCACCCTACTATAAAGGAATTCAACCATGAGCCCTTACCTAACCGTACGACTTTGCCTGCTTGCCGCCCTCGTTTTGGCCGGATGCAGCAGCAGCCCGAAAATATCTGAAATTGAATACCCGATGTCAGAGCGGGAGCAAAAAGCGGCACTCGCCCATTCCAAGCCGCCCCAATTCTATAGCTTCAGCGCCTATCGCTCGGGTGATGGCTTTGCCATGAATGGCAAAGCCCGGCTTCACTCCAATCAGATGGCCACCATCGAATTGTTATCCGGTAGTATTCCGGTCATCAAAATGCGTGGCCGCAGCCCACGAATGAAGCTGAATGCCTTGCTGGATCCAAGCTCACCAGACACCTGGATGGAATTTAATACCTCGCAGGAATTCAATGCCAATTTCATGGGTATGGAGGGGCAGAACATTTCGTATCGAGGTGGATATAATACGGGGATGTCTCCCGGCTATGCTGCCGTTGTTACCCAGTTGCGGATCGATCAGCTGTTTATTGAAAACTGCCCCTTGTATGTGCGTATGGCTCAGAATTCATTGGGGCCAATGGCACGGGGCATCAAGGTTCCGCATGTCGATGCGGTGCTGGGCAACGACTTCCTTCAAACGTTTGAATTCGTACAATATGATTTTTACAACAACGTCATAAAATTTTCTGTCAGCAATCCATACATGCCTCATGAAGATCTGTTGATATCGGCGGCAAAAATCGTCCGTAATCCCAATTTTGGTCTGGCGGTTGAAGGGGCTATTTTCGGGAAGAGCACACCGATCATTCTAGACTTTGCGGGCGACTATTACTTTGCACGGGGTGACGTCAAAGTGAGCAGTACCAAACAAGTGAGTCTTGGAAATGTGGTCTACCGCAAAGTGCCAACCTTGCTGCTGCCCCCGAATAGCTCGCTCCCGCGTGCAGGACGCAAAATGCTGGAAAAATATATCATCACCGTCTGCAACCGCGAAGGCATCGTTTATTTCGAGCGGATGCCCGGCGAGTAGCGCGTTGAACGAATCAGATGACGAATGGCCAGAATCGGATGCCGCCCCAGCATGCGCGGCCCCGCAAAACGCATCACCACTTTAATCTGCTCGCGCGCTTCCTCCCTATAGCAGTGCACCGTGCACTTCTCACAGGTCGGCTTATTCACCCCAAACGGGCACTTCGCAATGCGCTGTTCTGCATAGGCAAGAAGCCCGGCACAGTCTTCGCATAGATCCTTTGCCGCGCCATGGTTGGCGCGACAATAAATACGAATCATGGCAGCAACTGTCCGAGCTTCGAGATTCATGGATTGAGATTTAGTTAAAGACCCAGCCCATTCCGAGGTTATATTTGGTTACGGTGCCAGAACCAGCAAGCTCGTTTGAGGCAAACTGAACATCTGCTTTTAAAACAAACTGACTTGTAAGAAGGAAATTGGCACCAACCGTTATTTCAGTACGGTCATTCGCTCCGGTCGCAGCAGGGACTCCGCCGGGGAGTTTGTGCTGCGTGTCATACTTTTCATAACGCACAAACGGGATCAGTTCGGCCTCAGCCAACTTGCCTTTTTTCCAGGATTGAGGCAGCGCTTTAATACCACTTTCTAAATACCACCCGAAAACCTGCTCGCCAACGCCAGCAGTCAACTTATCCGCATCGGAATTCTCGCCCAATGCAATAACACCACGGAAAAGCAAACGGGATATATCATATTCAAAATCAACCGATGCCAATGAAAAAGTATTATCGACTCCGCTGGAGCTGTCGCCTCCCTTGTTTTTATTGTTAGTTCCTCCGTAGTATCCAGACACCCCAACACGCACATCCTGATCGGCAGGTAAATCAGCGTCTACAAAAGGGAAGAAATCCAAGCGCCCAGTAAAAGCGCCATCATTCAGGCCGCCGCGTTCTTTGATACGACCCCCACGAACGCCACTGGATGCAGAGAACCCAGCGTTATCCAAACCCGCAACAACATATGCTTCATAGGAAAGCCAGCTCGTAGGGAATCCAAAAACTCCAATGCCGTCCAATGACCACGTGGAAGGAATGATGTTTTTAGAGAAGTTCGGACGCTCAACACCCAAAAAGAGCGTCGGCTCATGGTTCTGGTTGATAATCCCTATCGGGGCGAGTACGCGACCGGCGCGAACATTGACAGGGTCGGACAACAGAAAATCGACGTACAGCTGTTCGATGGAGATTTCTCCCCCGTTGTCGCCACCATCACTATCCGCGACAAATGCATGCTCCAACTCAACTTCGGAAGAGAGCCGGATCCAGTCAGCGAATTCGTAGCCGACATACATGACGAGGCGGTGAATATCGATTTGGTCATTTCCGCCCTCAACAAAGTTGGCGTGGATTTCGCCATAGCCACCAAGCGTGAGCTTGCTCTCCTGTTCACCAATTACTGACAGATCGTTTTGCTCCCCTTTAAGGGATGCGATCTCCGCGTTGGCCGCGGTCATTTGTTTTTCCAATGCCTGGATGCGATCTTCATCCGCAGCCAAGGTTCCTGTTGCGACACATGCCGTTAGCAGCATTGCACCGATTTTTTTCATTTGCTGAACTTTCATTTTAGTCTTCCTTTTCTGAATTACCGGAAACATGCCGAACAGGGAGGAATAGGAAGATAAACTGAAATCACGCAATTATGAAGATCGACTAAATGAAGGAGATATTACTTCAAGAGGCCATTCACACACATGAGCTGTTTAATTCCAAAACTCCGCATCCGATAGTCGATTCCATCGCAGAACCCGCGCAACCGGTGAATCTTTTTATAAACAACCCTCAGGGCCACCCTGACAGGATTCGTCGGTTCATAAACTGAACCATAATCTGCGTGGAAAGGTAGTCGCCGCGAAAATATTGTCAAACTCAATAGTTCGGATATTTCTATGTACGCATCCGAAATTTCCTGAAATTGTATCTAATATTCCATGTTGTAGTGGGCTTGCGTCTTGTCTTAAAAAACGATTATGTAGATTTGTAAATCAGTACTTACGTAACTTAACCTCAGGGGATGTACATGAAACACGTAGTAATTGCAGCACTATTAGTATCAGGCGGCGCTTATGCCGAGACGGCGGCAACCGTTCAGGAGCCGGCCGCAGCTAAAGTTGAAGGAAACAGTCATACGAACTGGCCCAGCCTTGATCAGTGGGCGAATAACAATAAACTCAAAGAAGGGACCCTGAGTGCCGAAGTCCTGGTGGGCTATGAACATTCAGATCTCGACGGCAATGCAACGAAAGCAGCAAATGCGCTGCTTACCCGTACCCGGGTAAGCTATGAAGCAACAAACTCTGAAGGCTTTGGCACACTTATTCAGGCCCAGTATGTAGGACCGATCAATGATCATTATGGCCCGGGTAATCCTAACTATGATGTGGTGGCCGATCCCGAAGCCTTTCGCCTCCACCAAGCCTATCTGGCCTATACCGGTTATGACACGCACGGTCGGATCGGACCGCAGGAAATTATTCTCGATAATTCCCGCTTCATCGGAAACGTCGGATGGCGCCTCAACGCGCAGTCGTTCAACGCAGGATCGGTGAAAAACGAGTCGATCGAAAACCTGAAGCTCTACTATGCTTATGCCGATAGCATTAACGAAATCTCAGGCGACATTAACCACGCGCGTCAATATCACATGCTAAACGGCGAATACAAGCTGGGGGAAAACAACCAAATCGCCGGCTATGCCTACCTCCAGCGCAACGACAACAATGCCGCGAATGGAAAAGTCGATACATACGGCCTTCGCGCCTGGGGCAAGAACAGCTCTTTGAGCCACGAGTTTCTGGCTGCCCTTCAGCGCGACGCTTACTATGCTTCTGCTTTCGGTGAATATGATTTCGATGCAGTCGATGTTGGTGCTGGCGTCGAATATATCTCCGGCGGAGAAACGAACCAGGAACAGTTCCAGACTCTAAATGGTACTGCCCATAAATTTAATGGTTGGGCCGACCAGTTCCTCGGAACCGGTGGAGGTCTGCGCGGCGGTTTGGTTGATATCTATGGACAGGTTTCCACTGTTCCAGTGAAAAACCTCAAACTGATGGCGATTTACCACTACTTCAATACTGTGGATGCAACCACTGCAAATAACTTTTCTGGTGAATACGGTCAGGAAATTGACCTGCTCGCAAAATATCCAGTTTGCAAGAATTTCGATGTTATAGTGAAATACGCTCACTACATTAAGGGCGACAACAATCCCGACAACGTCACGAACGATGAAGATGTCTTCTGGCTACGCGGAACCCTTACCTTCTAAGGAGCCCCCGCATAAAAATCTGTTTCCAGAGATCGTATGTCCGATCTCTGGATTTTTTTTTGCTTTATTTATGCCTTTGAAATATTGTTTTTATTGGTGTTTTTACCTGTTTTTAAAAACCCCGAAAAAAAATGTGCTTAATGAGTAACGTTTGGGTTTTAGCCTACGTATTCATTAGCGAACCCAACAATAACTAAAATTCGAAGCAACGCGGCTCAAGTGAACCCAAATCTGTTGCAAGCTTCTTGAAAATTACTCCTGAAAACCCCGCCTACCCAGCGGGGTTTTCTTTTTGCCCACTCCCCTGCCACAATGCTAAGCTTTCGCTCATCTTTTCTAGGTTTGGATACATCATGGACGAAGCCGAAGGTAAAAACAAAAAGCCCAACGATAAAAGCGCCCCTCCCCGCAGGGAAATCGGTAATGCTAAACTATTTGCGAACGATATCGTTTTCTCCGACACGGAAAAAATTCTATTCGAGGAAGACTTGCACGAAAAGCCTGCTTCCAGCCGGAATGATCTGATGGATGGAAACCCGGCTGACCGTTATACCCCGGCAAAAAAGATAAATCAGGGCGGCATGAAAGCCATTTGGGAGGTTGACGACCATCGGACCGCGCGCAAAGTTGCTATGGCCCTGATTCAGGATTCCAAAATTGCTTCCGAGGATGATATCGACTCGTTCCTCTATGAAGCACGTCTGACCGCCAACCTGCAGCATCCCAACATTATTCCCATCTATGACATTGCCCTGGATGAAAACGGCAACCCTTACTTTACGATGAAGGCGCTCAAGGGCGAAACGCTTGGCGATATCATTAAGCAACTTCGCAACAGAAATATAGAATACCTCAATCGCTATACCCCTACCCGCCTGCTGGGCATTTTCCTTAAGGTTTGTAACGCAATCGACTATGCCCATACCAAAGGGGTAATCCATCTCGACCTCAAACCTTCAAATATAAATGTAGGCGACTTCGGCGATGTGCACGTGCTCGATTGGGGGCTGTCCACCCTGATTACCCATTTGAATGAATATGACGGCGAGCCGGTTTCCTGGCAGAGCATGGACGATGTTTCGCTCGAAAGCGGTCAGACGCTGACCCGCTATCTGGAACGTTCTGCAAAACAGCGCGAATTCAAAAATGTGGTGGGCGGAACGCCCGGCTATATGTCACCCGAGCAAGCCCAAGGCGTGCCGTCGGATATCGATTTTCAGACCGACGTCTATATGTTGGGCGCCTTACTTTATGAGATCCTCACGTATCAATGCCCCATTGTGGGCGACACCGTAAAGGAAGTGCTTCATAAAACCGTGCGCGGCGATTTCCCGCCCCCCGAAAAGCGATCGCCCGGGCTTCGTATTCCGGCCCCGCTTTCTGCCATCGCCCTAAAGGCGATGGCCTCCGATCCGACTGATCGCTACCCGAATGTTTCTGTATTTATTCGCGACCTGCACAAATATCAGGACGGCTTTGCCACGATCGCGGAAAATCCGACCTTCATCACCCATGCCACCCTGCTCGTCAAACGCCATAAACTCGCCGTTAGCCTGATCGGCGTTACTGCCGCAAGTATTGCCATCATCCTGATCAACAGTTTTTCCTCTATCAAACAAAGCGAGAGCATCGCGATCGAAGCACTCGCAACTTTACAGGAGAAGAATAACTACATTGCGACGACGGCTCATAAAGTTGCCCCGGACTATCTGAACCTGATGATCCAACAGGAAAATGATTATCAATTTGAAGCGGCTGATGAATCTCTCAATACCAGCCTTGCTTTCGATCCTTCAAATGAAATGGGGTGGCTTTGGGAGGGGAAAAGACTCCTCTGCAACCTGAATTTTACAAATGCCTGGACCGTTCTGTCCGGGAATCATGGTCATCCCGTACGCAATGAAATCACCACCGTACGACTGGCCAAAAAATATAAAGCGTTAGGTTCGGTTACGGATACCGAGTTGCCACAGCTCGTAAAAGATTTCAAAGCCTACAATGTGGCCGGCGGAATTCCGCGACTCTTTTACCATTTGAACCAAGCTCCTTTTGACCCGGAAACACGTTTCCCTGCCATTGCCGAATCGATCCGGATAATGAATCCAAAACTGGAAACGCTTAATTTCAGCTGGCAGAAAATGGGTTCCGATGGCTGGATTATCGGGATCGGTGACAATCCCGATCTTGATGACATTTCACCGCTTTGCGGACTGAACATTAAGCTACTAAACGCCAACAATATCGGCGCCCCCGACCTCAATCTACTCACCGAAGCCGGCCTTTTCGAGCTCCGGATTTCAGGATCCCGACTCAACTATCTTCCCGAATCGGATCTGTTGGCCGAATTGAAGGTTCTCGATATCAGCAAAACCAAAATCCGGAACCTGACCTCCATTATTAAATACCCCAAACTGACATCACTCGATATCAGCGGCATCGAAGACTTAACCATCTCGCAACAACTCATCTGGAGCCGCAACCTCAAATTATTAACTGTATCCGAGACCTTCCGTAATGATCCGACCATCGTGGCTCTTTCCAGACGGGGCGTAATCATCATCTATTCCAATAACTAACGGGGCCGCGCCAAAGAAGCAGGAAATTTGAACTATGAACTATGAAAACCGAATTCAAATGACATTGGCCTTAAAGAAGGTTGTCGGAGACCCGCTTTCCTCTTTCACACTTCCTCATTCATAGTTGGAAACCAATATGGGCGAAGAAAACTATAATCCCACGCGGATCACTCTGCTGGCCAAGCTGAAGAAGACCGAAAATGACGAAGTATGGCTCGAGTTCGAGAACATCTATCGCGGCTTCATTCTCAGCCTGATTCTCCGTATGGGCATCAACTCCGACGATGCCGAGGATATCAGCCAGGCCGTGCTTACGAAGGTCTGGCAAAAGATCGAGGATTTTGAATATAACCAGAACAAAGGAAAATTCCACAACTGGCTTGCGGCCATGACGCGGAACACGGTTAAGGATTTCTTCCGGACCAAGAAAAACTTCATTACCGGCCGTGATTCGGTCGAATATCAGGAGCAATACCACGATATTGAAGAGCAGGTTCTTCCGGACATAGAAAACCTGGCGCGTGAGGAATGGGTGCTGCATATCACCAATCTTGCGTGGGACAACATCAAAGATGGCATCTACGAAAGCAAACGCGAGGTCTTCAAACTCGTCTCGGCCGAGGTTCCGACGAAGGACATTTCTGATAAATTAGGCATCTCTCAAGCCAGCGTTCGGGTCTACAAAGCTGAGGTCTTCGAAAAAATGCGTACAGAAATCACCCGGCTCAACCGCGAATTAGGCTAAAAACCCTTTATTTTATGCCTCATTCAAAAAAAGTTAAAAAACCACCGGTTCAGAGTAACGTTCCGGCTTCAGCCCTCGTATTAATAAATGAACCCAACATTTTAATCTGGGCAATAAGCAACAACCCAAAGTGAACCCAAACTCATTCGTTGCAGCCCTTACTCCGAGAAAGTCCCGCCTACCCAGCGGGACTTTCTTTTTGCCCGCATATCATTCCCTTCCTGAAAAGGGAAAAGCCCCCCGCTTCTGCGGGGGGCCCTTCATGAGTTTCCAGATCTTGGTTAAGGAGGGAGGAGCCTTTGGCCAATTTCTGGAGTATTAGGGAGATTGTTCTATTTGCGGACCTCTACCTTGTAGAAGCAGCTGCCTGCATTATAGGGATCGGTTACAATCGCCGGATTCCCATCTCCGGCCATATCAGCCAGTACCACCACCCAGTCGCCGCCAATTTCGGAGCAACAGTAAATCGTGTAGAATCTATCGGAAACCGTATCGAACGTAATGTCGCACCCGCCGCCTGGGACCGGTTGAATATTCGACACATAAAAATATGAGGCCGGATCGGTCGGAATGGTTCCGGCAATATCCTCATCGCCATCCGGACTGTTATCGCCATCGGTATCTTCGTTAGTCGGATCAGTTCCATTTTCGGATTCCGCAAGATTTGAAAGTCCGTCACCATCGGCATCCGCATTGGCATCATTTCCCATGGCGTTCAAACCATACTGAGCTTCAAAGCCGTCGCCCATCCCGTCCATGTCTGAATCGAACATCGTGGCATCCGAAGTAAAGGAGAACACCTCTACTCCATCCTTAATCCCGTCCCCATCGGTATCGGCATTTGGATTCAGATATTCATAGGCTCCTACGTCAACCGAGTGATAGTTCGTTGGGAAACCGATTGTATCTCCATCCAGTGGACGCGGAATTCCATCGCGATCATACAGCGGTGCCTGATAATAGGTTCCTACATCAACACACGGCGAGTTGGTCGTAATATGATAATCGGTACCACCCATGAAAATTGGATTGGTTGAAAAATTATAGCGATCAACCACAAAGCCATATCCATCGCTGATATCGCAATACCATGGGTCAAAGTGACTCGTACCCTGGTTACAATGCAGTGAATTGTAAAAGTCATTGCCCGGAAGATTAAGAACTGCATTCGTTCCTTCCGTATCCAGCCATGCTGCATTGCAGTCGTTACTCCAGACAATGTCGTTGCGCATGTGCTCAACAAAATTACCGAAGGTGGTAAAGCCGCCGCCGAGGGTCATGGCCACATTGTCTGCAACGGTGCAGTTAATTAATCGGATTGCGCAATTTGCGCCGGCATAGAGACCTCCGCCCAAACCATAATACGGTTTAATAGCATTTTCAGGAAAGTCGGGATCAGAAGCCAAAGTGCGATTATTATGAATTACGCAGTTTTGAATTTCCGGGAAACTGCCGGCCGTCAGGAGTATTCCACCGCCGTTTTCATCGATATTCTGCACGTCAGTAGCGTCATTCTCACTATCGGCCGCCCATACCGCTATGTTCGCATTGGCTGCATAATCCGCACTACCCACGGAGTAGTAATCAGGGGCTGCATTATCCGATATGGTACAACGGTCAATCGTCGGCGAACTATTGTCGCAGCGGATTCCACCCTGACATCCATCAATGGTCGAATTATAAATGCTCGCGGTCTCGTCATTCACGAGCCAGATACCGCGGCCCACCCCAATTCCATTATCGCAATCGCTGATCGTGGTATTTGAAATTTCCAAGCCTACGCTATCGATCGCAAAGATTCCGCAACCGGTGGAGATATCGTCAATGATGCAGTCGTAGATCTTCGGCGATGATCCGGTTTTGGCATAAATGCCATGCCCTTCATAAATGGTCCGAATCGTGACATTGGAAATGATTGGGCTGGAATTAAATTCACAATAGATTGCGTCATCCCGACATATTTCAACCACGCAATTGGTAATGAGCGGGCTCGATGCATCTTTGCAGACAATGCCATTTTCTTCTCCGCAATCGCCGTTCGAGCAATCAATACCCACCATTGAACTCTGAATGGTGAAGCCGGCCAAAACGGAATTTGTTTGCTGCCCGCCATCATAGATAAAGACCGCTCCAAGACCATGACTCTTTACCGTCGTCTGGGCCACATCGACCTGGTTCGAAGCAAGAATTCTCAGTTGGAGCAATCCGGGATTAACCTCCCTGTTGCCGAAGCCATAATAACTTCCTTCCTGAACAAGAATGGTAATTCCATTTGAAGCCACGTTGATTGCTTCTTGAATGGCATCGAACGGATGAGCTAGCGTACCGTCTTCATCTGGATCGCTCAATTGCGGATCCTGCGGCTGTCCGCCATACATCCAGTTATCGAACGGCCCATCGTCATCAACCACGAGCGGGTCAGCTGCATTCGTTGCCTGTGTACCCCAATCACGTTCCCAGTCGTCGCGGAACCCGTCGGTATCGGAATCCGCATTAAATGGATCGCTGCCGTTCAGGTATTCCTCGGAGTTGCTAAGGCCATCACCATCGAGGTCCCCCGCCGAGTCATCGGCCAATGGATTTAGGCCATGATCGAGTTCCCAGCCATCCGGCATACCGTCGCCATCCGTATCTGGATCGTTCGGGTCGGTCAGGTAGGTATTAATTTCTTCCGGATCGGTCAGACCATCGTCATCCGAGTCCGCCTTTTTAGGATGGGTCGAACCAAAGTACGGTGCGTTACTTAGATAGTGATTGTACTCGGTGAGATTGGTGAACGTATCGCTATCGTCATCATTCGCTGCGTCATCGACCAGCGGATCAAGACCGCTATCGATTTCCCAGCCGTCAGGCATCAGGTCGCCATCGCTATCCGCATCCTGCGGATCGGTACCGGCCTCCTGCTCTTCATAGTTCGTTGCGCCATCGCTATCCGCATCAAGAGCAGAATCATCAACCAGCGGATTAAGGCCGTTGTCGATTTCCCATTTATCATTCATACCGTCACCGTCTGTATCGGCCAGTAGCGGATCGGTAAAGTAGAAGTTATCCACGGCATTGGTGGTCACTTCGAAGCTATCGGATAAACCATCCGTATCCGTATCGTCGGTACGCGGATCGGTGAGATAGACCTGAACTTCGTCGAACCCGTCTATCAACGAGTCGGAATCCTGATCCGGATTCGTTGGAATCAGATTGACAAGATACTCACCCCAATTGACGATTCCATCGGAGTCAAAGTCATCGAAAGCACCCTGAACCAAAGATCCGAAGTGTTGGATTTCCCAGCCATCATACATTCCGTCTGCATCGGAATCGACCGAGCTTCTAAAGATTTGAAGACCCGCAGACTTCCCGGCAACATAGGCATACCCATTGGCTACTGTAACCGCATAGGCCGGGATATTGGCATAGCTGGCATAACTACTGATGCTCGCCAGATTAGCGCCATTATAAATCTGGAGTCCTTTTGCTCCATCCGCAACATAGATAAGCCCTTCGCTTTGAGCCACGCCTTCAGCCGTACCTGGGGTTTCCGTTCCTCCGAGCAGCGTTTTGGCAAGGTTGTATGTCAACACACCATAGTTCTGCAGTGTTACGTAGAGTTCGGAACCGTTGTAGAAAACAGCGGTGCAGTTTTCGTTGCCGTTGCCATCGGATATCGACCTTACGCTGTACCCGGTTGCCGAAGGGGAAACTTGTCCAAGTCCGCCCTTCAATGCCATAAAGACCGAACCGCCGGCGAGCGTTACATCGTTAACCATAAAGTCCGGATCGTTGTTTCCGGTAAAGGATGCGGTTTCAACAGGACTTGAAGGATTCGTGATGTTAATTACCCGCAAACCGTTTGAACTCGCTGCGAGATAAGCAAATCCGCCGCCCACTTCCACCTTGACCGATGGCGAAGCAAGTGAGCCTTCGAAAACAGGATCGGTTGGATCGGAAATATCAATAATGAACAGACCCTGAACTGCGTCCGCAATGTAGGCATAGGAACCTTCAACATCCACACCCCGTGCGGAGCCGGACGTGGAATACGAACCTACCAGCACCGGGTTTTCAGGCTCGGTCAAATCGAGGATTTTGAGGCCATTGATACCGTCAGCAACATAGGCATACCCCCCCTCGATAACCACATCGTAAACATCGGTTACATCACTGCTGAAACCAAGGTATTGAAGACGCGGCAGCTGTCCATGCACATTAAGCGGATTGAAGCCATAGCGGATTTCCCAACCATCGATCAAACTGTCGTTATCGGTATCGCTGTCAGTAGGTACACAGCCATTCTGGAATTCTTCCAGATTCGTGAGAAAGTCGCTATCGGCATCCAGCAACGCATCACCTGGATCGTTCGGATTAAATCCATACAGGGTTTCCCATGAATCGGGCATACCGTCACCATCGGTATCATTGGCGTTGATAAACATTGCGTGCAGATTAAGTCGCCCGCCGGTTACCACTTTACCGGTTAGAGCAGCAACAGGATCCACGCTGGCCAATAATAACGTCTTTGCCTCAGCGGGAGTAACTGTTGAGTCGATGCTCACCAGCAGTGCCATTGCTCCCGCCACGTGCGGGCAAGCCATGGATGTTCCTTGAAGACTGGTCGTATCGCCGTTCAGATACGTGCTGATGATATTAACACCGGGGGCTGCAAGATCAACCGATGCTGCTCCGTAGTTCGAGAACGTGGCGAGCTGATCATTGTCATCCGTCGCCGCCACAGAAATTATATTCGGCAGGTCATAGCTGGCTGGATATTGGGGAAGAAGGTCATTATTCGACGTGTCATTACCGGCGGCCGCCACAAAGATGGCGCCCTGATCGTTTGCATAGGAAATTGCATCGTAAACGGTCTGGCTGAAGCCCTCTCCACCGTAGGAATTGGAAAGAACTTTTGCCCCGTTGCGGGCAGCATAGCGAATTCCATCAACAATATCGGAATCCAGAATACCTGCGCTGGTACCGATTCGTATCGGCATGATACTGACATCCCAGCACACCCCAACCACCTGATTGGCATTGTTACCCACCGCGCCAATCGTACCTGCACAGTGTGTTCCGTGTCCGTCCGCATCTTCAGGATCGTTGTCTTCCGTTACAAAGTCCCAGCCATTGACATCGTCAACGTATCCATTTCCATCGTTATCAAGCTCGTCGCCGGGAATTTCACCCTCGTTGCTCCAGCGATTAGAAAGAAGATCCGGGTGATCCATATCCATACCGGTATCAATGACCGCGACCACCACCTCTTTGCTGCCCGTGGTAACATCCCAAGCGGACGGTGCCGAAATTTTTGGCATTCCCCAAAGGTCGCCATACATCAGGTCGTTAGGAATTTTAGAAAAGTGGCGGACATAATCCGGTTCTGCATAGGCCACTTCGGATGCGGATGCCGAAAAGAAAGCGACGGCCGATTGCACCGCATCCAGCGAGGGTGCTTCAAGCTGAATAAGATAGGTCTGCCCATCGGACAGCGTACGCTGAATTATAGCGTTATGTTCCTTGGCCAACTGCTCCAGTTTATCAAACCCAATGCCTACGCGAAGATGGACTAAAACATGATCGGCCACCATTTCGGTATGCCCCATCGGAACGAATTTTTTCAGATTCCGATCCCGTTGAAGTATTTCTACGAGCAAGCGGTTTGGATTCTTTCCTTCACGCTTCACCAGGCGCTTATGTTCAACATTCCCATCGCCCAGCATCGTCTGACGTTCATCCAGCACCTGCATTCCGTTCTGCGCATCATACGAATTTATATTGCTGGAAATTGTTTCATTATTGTAGTCGGCATCATCCGCTTGATTCGCTCCCTCTTCAAAAGCGGGTTGATCGGACCGTTGTTCTTTATCCTGTGTTTGACTTTTGGCCTTTAGAATTCCTATTCCCATCACCAATAGAAATCCGGCGAGCACTCCCCAGCTTATAATTTTTTTAATCATGTTGACTCCAATCCTGCCGGCCCTGCACGAACAGGGATTTCAGCAGACGTTCAAATTTAGTTGTTCGAGGCCATTTCGCTGGTTACTTCCGCCTCTTTTCCTTCGTCCTTAGCGGCCTTTTCTTTTTCCTTCATCAAGGCCCGAACACGGCGTTCCACGCGTTCGTCTTCTTTCTGTTTCATAACCTGCATCATGTCCCGGAGCTTGTCGTTTTCTTCGGCCTCGTAGTATTGGCGGCCGGAATCACGTAGAGCCCGGTTGTGCTTATCTCTGATGATCTGGCGGCGAGCCAGTTCAGCGTCGCCCGGCATACCGGTTTCAATATTAATATCCTGTGTATTAGCCAATCCAACGGTAACGAAGATAATCGTTTCGCTCTGACCGCGAATGGTTTGTTTCCAGGAAAAGAGTCGGCCGAGGAATGGAATGTTTCCAAGCACTGGAACCTTCTTTTCTTCCTCCCCTTCGGTGACTTCAGTCAAACCACCGATCGCAGCCGTCTGGCCACTAGCAAGATTGAATACGGTTTTGATACTTTTTTCGTCGATGACCGGATACGTGATTTCGCCCGCCTGTTTGTCGGCAAATTTGCGCGTAAGGGACGGGTTGATCTGAATGGTAATATTACTAGACGTATTGATGGATGGTAAAACATCCAGTTTGATGCCGTATTCGAAGAAGGGCATATTTTCATCCAACGTGAACGTTGTCGTTGCCGGTTGATCGGTTAGCTGTTGTTCGCGTTCCTGTTTGAGATTGGGCTCTTTACGAACGATCGAAATATTAGCCAGTTCTTCGTTGGCCACAATAACCTTTGGATTGGAAACAATATTCACTCCTTTATTCTGCTCCAATGCGCTCAGCACCAAGCGAAATTCATCCGCACTCAATACACTGGTCAGTACTTCGGTCGTTGTTTCCGATGCAGCTCTACTTGCGGCAGGCGTTACACCTTCAAGTGTAAACAGACCCGATCCGGCAATACGCTGACCGAGGTTGGCGTAACCGGATGCATCCTCATAGGCAAGTCCGTTGACATCCGTGAAGGAGGAATCTGTTTGGGTGGATCTATCGGTTTCGACTGAACTCCTTGTGGTGCTTCCTGCGGTTCCCGCGCTGTAGGCTTGGAGGACGCTCCAGTCGATACCCAGATCTTTCTGTGCATCGTCGCTGAGTTCCATAAATTTGGATTCAATAAAGACCTGCTGACGAACCTTATCGATGCTTTCGAGAACGGCACGCACTTCGCTTAGGCTGGATTCTGAGCTCTTCACGACAATCATATTACGGGAAGCAAATTCGGAAACCTTGGCGTCCTGGGGTAGCAACTCACGAATTAACGCGGCGGCATTAGGCACCGTGGCATATTTCAGCGTAAAGGTTTCTACCAACTGAGGTTCGGGTGCCCCGGGCGGACGGCGGCGAATGCTGAATATATTCGATCCAGACACCTTTTGGAAAAGTTCATAGCTGTAGGTATCAAGAATCGACTGCAGCGCCGGGCGCCATTCAACATCCTTAAGGTTAACTGAAATCTGCGCGGCTTCGGTGAGTTCCGGAACAATGATGTTTGCACCGGAAAGTTGGGCAAAAAGGTTAATGGCTTCTTCAAGGCCGACTCGGTTAAGACGAACTGAAATTAAGTTACCCACGCTGGAAGCTATGTTTTCGTCGGCAATTGTAATTTGCAGATCGTCCATAATGACTTCCATTTCTTCAGAATCACTCTCGGACGTTACCAGATCGGCATCGTCGCCCCGTTCACCTACTGCTATCAATGTTTCTTTTGCCCGGCTAATCGGCGTATCAGCTGATTTCGTTTCAGGGGTTGAAGAATCTGGTTTGACGCTATTGATTAAGTTCAGCAAATCCTGATCTTCAATTTTCTCTTGCTGGGCGTAGGTTAAAGCACCTGCCAGCAACAGAGTCGTCAAAGCTCCCCAAGAACTAACTTTAATATATGATTTCATGTCCTTCACCTTCCCTGTTGCAGGTATAAACTTTTTTCTACTGAGCCGAAACGCGGCGCAGTTTCACAGACCCCGGCGGAGTAATACTATCAACCGCCCACGTGTAAACCGTTCCTTCATGATTAAGTGTTACGCTCTCTCCAACACTTTTCACCTGGCCGTTAATCACCGCAAAAAACTCATTGTCCCCGCGGCTGCTTACTCCATTGATCACGACTTTCTTCATGGCTTCTTTCCAATTATTATTCACGACCGGTATTACAATATTTTGTTCGTTGTCCACCTTGATCCGCACCTCTGGCACATAACCTACCGGCCAAAATGGATCGCGCTTCGGCACGGACTTGCCCTTTAGAGCATCATCCATGCCATTGGACGTGTTAGATTGAGAATAAGCGGTACTCGCCAGTCCTATACTTAGGCCCAGTAAGATCATGGAGCGGCGGAAGAACTTCCCGTATGTGAACTGTTTTTTCCTATTCATTGATATCCTCCACCAGGCTATCGAGAAATGAACTTAACGATGCTCCTGCTTTGGGTTCCTCTTTACTCAGGAGTTCCTGAAGAATTTTTGCACTTTTTGCACTGGAAACATATGGGGCGGTCTCACCACCGGCGGGTTGGATAACCGGCTTTAGGATAACGGGGTCCACCTTTTCAGATTTCTCAACCGGCTTTGCTTCGCTCGGAGGTTCCGGTTCAGACATCTGCTTCAAAAAGGCCTCCAGTTCGTCCGGGTCAGACGAAGCCGTATCTGTTGATGCCGGTGCTTGAGGTTCATCGCTATGAGACCCCAGTGAAGCCAGCAACGATCCAAATTCATCCTTGGGTTCCGCCGGCTCAGGTACGATTTCAACCGTCGTTATACGATTGGTTTGAGGTTCTGCTTTCTTCGCATCAGTTCCGGTTTCAAGGTGCGCATAGGAGGACAGTAATGAATCGATACTTTCAACTTCCCTAACGGGCTCAACTACGGGTTTGGGTTCTGAAATAACGGAGGCAGCAATAACCGGTGCGGGTTCTTCTGGAGCGACAACGGTTTCCAGTGAATTTGTAACCGTTGTTTCGTATTCGGTCGCCGGCACGACAAGCGATGCCAAAAGGGCCTCCGGCATCGACTTAACAACAGGAGGCTCTGGTTCCGGCACAACCACTGTAACGACCGGTTCAGGTTCCTCGGGTAGGATAATCGCAGTTCGGGTTTCTGATGTATTTACTTCGGTATCGGGCTTCGTATCCTCGATCCTTTCGAGCAAGGATACGGGATGCTTAACCGCTGAAACAGGTTTGGGTTTTACGAAAGGCTCTGGATCAGGAACAACCGTGGCAACCACGGGTTCGGGTTTTACAATCGCGGGTTCGGGTATAGGCTTTAGTCTGACAAATGGTTCGGGTTCGGCAACGACTACGGAAACTACCGGCACGGGCGGAACAACATCGGGAACGGGCGAAGGCTGTGGATCAGGCTTGGAAACCGGCGCTGGTTCCACGGAACCAGCGGCGAGCTTAGTTACCTGTTCATCAGGCTCTTTTCCCGTCGGGACTTTATTCCTCTCGGGCGCAGGCTTGGTTACTTCACGTATGGCAATCTTGCGTTGTTTTGACTCAATGTCATCCCATACTGCAGTAATCTCATCTAAATTAAACGGCCATTGGATAAAGACCTGAACATTGTGTGAACTCAATTTTGATCCGACACCTATTTCCAATCCGGTTATCCGAACGAGTGAATGAGTCTCTTCGATATTCTGAAGAAATAGTTTTACCTGTTCGTAACTTCCATGCGCTGTGATTCGTAGCGAATACGATTCAAACTTAATTTCGGCTTCCTCTGACTTATCTTTTTCATAGTTCGCCACTTCGTCAATCGATTCAATTTCCAGTTCAGAAATCCGACCGGTTGCATAAATGACTTCCGTGGCCCACGAGTAATAGTTTTTTTCTGGAGGCACACCGGCAAAGTACTCTTTCAGCTGTGTGACGGTATGGTCATACTCTTCTCTGGCCGCGGCTTGCTTCGCAAGTGCTACGTCAGCATTCTCAATTTTTAACGTTAGGTCAGCCAGCTCCAGCTTAGCCGTCGCAATTGAAGACAAGCTGAATTGAATCCCCACCACAGCCAGGACGGCAATAATGATGGCCCCAACAAGACCAATGCCGATATACTTTTTCTGGTCTTTAGTTAAATCGGAAAGGCTCATAGCGTCCCCTTTTCTGTGGACTGGCCCTCGAGTCGAAATTCCCGAATATTTTCGGCTTTATTACCCTGATGCTTGCGCATGGAAACCAACTTGAGTGAATCAAATTCGGATCCAATCTGTTCGCTTTCCAGCAGGCTTTTTTGGAGTCCAATCACATAGTTTTCAGCGAGACGTCCCTGAGACGTTCCATCAATCAACAGCTCATACGACAGTTCCATGCCTTCAGGCGTGGTATACACCGCTGCGGTGGGCTGACTGCGAACGGACAACCGGGTGAACTGAATTTGCTCAGGAACGTTTGCCTGAATATCGGTCAGCAGTTTGACAAAAGAAGCCTGCGATTCACTCCACCCATTGAACAGATCAAGTCCAGTACGATTCATGTTCAAGCCCCTGCGTTCCTCTTTATAAAGCGCAAGCCGGGGTTCGAGATCCTCCCAGATTACGCGGCTGCTCAACAGTTCGGACTGCACACCGCTATATTGAATGAGTTTGACGCCGCTCAGCAATGAAATCACTAAGATCGGCGCAACGACGGCGCTGATAAAAATAAACTTTCGGCTGACAGCCCCCTGATACCGTTGCTCATTTTTATTCAACAAGTTGACTCGTGGATAGTTCATTATTTTTCAAACCCCCCAATCGCAGCACCAATAGCGGCCGAAAACCGCGTTACCTGTTGTTTCATATCGTCAGTAAGAATATCGGGATCACACTCAATGTTTTCCAGCGGACTCCAGCGGACGGTTTCTGCAAGCAGTTTCTGACTGATTTCTTCCGACCAACTCGGCAGCAAACTCAGCCCACCAGAAACATAAACCTTCCCGACCCGGCAACCCTGATGACGTTCGATGAAGTCTTTGGAAATCGAAAGCTGCTTGATAAATGGATCCAAAACACTGGAGAGCGATGCGGAAATATTAATGGAACGGTCATTTAAAATGCTCACGGCCAGTTCGTCATCGACGCCGAGATCTTTGGATAATTTGTTGCGCAGGGTCTTTGCTCCGAAGGGCATTTTACCCACCAGTGTGATCTCGCCTTTATTGAGAAATGCAAAGTGGCTTACGGTTTCACCGGTTTCCACCAGGCATACCGTAGAGCTTTCACATTCCGCGCCGCGTGCATGAAGAAAGGCGGTCACAAATGAAAGACCGGAAATTTCGAGCGAAGCCGGTGCAGGAGGGCCGGCAGGAAACATATCGAGAATATAGCGAACATCATCCTTCGGGATGGCCACCGCCAGCAGACTGGAATCCTGACGTCCTTTTCCTTTCTTTATGAGTTGTGCAGAAACGCGAAAATCGTCCGTTACATTGAGCAGCTCTCTTAGTTTTGATTCAGGAACCTGATCTTCGTTTCCAGGTATCTGTGTATTGATCATCCGAACAACGGCCGCGTTTCCGGTATAGGACAAACAACCATAATGTGCCGCAATATTACGGGGCAGATCAATCCGGGTTGCTGCCGAACTGAGATCAATTGCGGGCATCAGGTCGATCCCGGCTAACGACAAAACTCCTTTGTTATCTTTCAAACGTACAACCTTGGTGGCTGTTGTTGAAAAATCAATCCCGACTAAGTCGGAAAATCGGCGCTTAGCTCGGCTCTTATTGATTACTTTCTTTATCATGTGTTATTCGTCCCAATGCAGTTTCACCCAATTCTTCGGCAACACAGCCCCCATGCCGCCCATTCCCTAAAATCAGGTGTTCTAGCCTTAAAAGCAGTATCCATACCATGACAGGGTCTTTTGTTTTAACGGCGTAACTTCCGGGTTATGAGGTTGAATGGCAGTACTCGGCCCGCCTGCATGGCTTCGGTAAAGGCGGGAAGCGAGCCGTAGATTTCGCGCTCTTCGGCCACGATC